>JAVHPX010000056.1:0-27825 GCA_036170795.1 Minisyncoccota bacterium | reverse complement strand
GGACAAACTTACAAAAGATACACCAATGTATGTTATAGAATCAGACGCAACGATTGTTGCGCCACTCATGCTTACTGCTCTTCTAGAATGTAAAGCAAATCCAAAAGAAGCAAACAAATTAATTGCAAAGTATACTAAATAAATTTTAGCGATTTTTCTGGTAAAATATTAATTTTTCCGTCTTTAATATCAGATATAGGTATCCATTCTGCATATTTATTTTCTTTATCTAAAATTGGAACATGCTCAATTTTAGTCAATTCCTTTTCTTTAATTTCTCCCTTAAATAAGAAAGTAATTTCATGGAATTTATTACCATTGAAATCAAATATATTTTCAATTACATCTAGAAATTCTTCATTTATAAGGGTAGCTCCAATTTCTTCAATTAGTTCTCTTTTTGCTGTAATTAAAGATGTTTCTCCAAATTCGATACCACCTCCAATTGGACGATAAAATATTAATCCAGAAACTAAGTCTTCTCCTTTTTGTAAGAGAATTTTATTATTTTCAATGATTAATACTAAGGAATTAGACCTTGGCATATCTATTATTTTAATTTATCTTTAAACTTATTTGCAATGATTGTATAGCAAAGCTGAGCTGCGCCGTATTCAGTGAGAACTGAATCGCGCATAGGGGAGACTTCGACGACATCGGCACCGATAAGGTTTTTTGATGCGATAAGTTTCTGGATTAATTCCATTCCATACCACCATTCTAGTCCACCTTGGACAGGTGTTCCAGTACCTGGCATATACGCAGGGTCAAAACCATCAACGTCAATCGTGAGATAGACATTTTTTGTTTTAATTGATTTTAAGATTTCATCAATACTAGGAATTTTTTTACCGTTACCCCATTCAAATACAGTAATATTATTTTTAGGATTACTAAAATATTTATATTCATCTACTGAGTATGTACGAATACCAACTTGGACAAGTTTATATCCAAGTTCATTACCACGGTGCAATACGCATGAGTGAGCATATTTTGACGGGTAGTCACTATAGTCTCCATCTGTATCGCGTAGGTCGCAATGAGCATCTATCTGAAGTATAGTAGTATCTTTAGGATTTATATATTTTGCAAGAGCTTGAAAAAGTCCAAGTGAGACTGAGTGTTCACCACCGAGCAAAAGTACGAACTGACTATTTTTCACTAATTTTTCACATTCAGTTGTGATTTTTGATAAAGCTTTCTCAGGGTTAAGTTTACTAATATTTCCAAGATCCTTATCTGTAATTTTAATTTTCTGATTTGGTTCGCATTTAAAAGTCCGATCAAAGAATTCAAGCTTTGTATCGAGACATTTAAGAATAGCTTTCGGTCCGTGGATGGTTCCTTTACGGCTTGATGCTGTTTTTTCATAAGCTGCACTGACAATAACCACATCTGCTTTATTTATATTTTTTTCATTTAAAATTGAATTAATCATATAATCATATTACAAAAAATATTATTTTAATGCAATAAAAGTTAATTTTTATTACATCTATGGTTTATATAGATAAATAAATTGTAAACCATTTGTAAATGTAGTACAATAAGTTTGTTGTAAGACTGCAATGATTGATATAATCAAACATCCTGAATATAATAATTATGAGCTCGTAAAGAGCTTTTCTGATGGTGAAACAGGTCTTAAAGGTATCATAGCAATACACTCTACTATCCTGGGACCTGCTGTTGGTGGTACTCGATATTTCCATTATGGATCTGAAGAAGAAGCGCTCGACGATGTTCTTCGTCTTTCTCGGGGCATGACCTATAAATGTATATTAGCTGGAGTAAAGTATGGTGGAGCTAAATGTGTTTTAATTGCTCCTAATAAAGATAATATTAAATCTAAAGAATATTTAAAAGCTTATGGAAATATTTTAAAACAATATCAAAACTTTTATACTGGCGAAGATGTTGGTATGAATCAAGATGATATTGAAGAACTTGCAAAAATAACCCCAAATATTATTGGAACAATAGCAAAAGCTGGAGATCCATCACCATGGGCAGCCCTTTCAACTTATTATGCAATACGTGGAGCACTTAAATTTTTATATAATAATTCGTCGCTTAAAGATAAAAAAATAATTATTAAAGGATTAGGTAAAGTTGGTATGGAGCTTGTAAGGCTTGCATATCAAGAAGGGGCAATACTCATGGTTTATGATATTAATGAAGATCGTATAAATCAAGCTCTTGAATTTTTTCCAAATATATCTATTATCCAACCTGAAGAATTTTACACAAAAGAATGTGATATTTTTGCACCTTGTGCTTTAGGTAAAGATATTACTAATGAAGTTGCAAATACTATTAAGGCTAAAATTATTTGTGGATCGGCAAATAATCAATTAGTTTCTGATATGGAAGGAATTATTCTTTTTAATCGTGGCATTGTATATGTACCGGACTATGTAGCAAATAGTGGAGGTTTAATAAATGTTGTTGCTGAGTTAGATATAAATGGTTACAATAAAGTAAATGTTTTAGATAAATGTAAAAAAGTTGAAGAAGAAGTCGCACTAATCCTTAATGAAAGTAAAAAGACAAATACAGCTCCTAATATAGTGGCAGATTTAATAGCTAAGCGTGCATTAATAAAATAATATGACATTAAATAATAGTGAATCTAAAAATGAGATATTTAAACCAACTTTCTATAATAAGGAAAGTGAAATTAATGTTTTACTTAATGATAATCCACAAGCATCTTTAATAGATGCATTTTCGTATCAATTAAAGGAATTATTTATAATAGATAATCCAATTTATGCTGGTGAAAGAAAACAAGAAGGATTATCGACAAAGGATTTTGAATATTTTTGTGCCAAATATGAAAATAATTTTATATATGTTTATTATCCTTGGAATTATTCCATAGTTAAAACATTAAAGAAGGATGAATATTTAAGACTTAAAACAAATAGAAATCAAGATTTAATAACATCTGAAGAACAAAAAAAATTATCAAACTATCGTGTTGGTGTATTTGGAATGAGTGTTGGTAGTAATATTGCTCTCGTATTAACACAGGCTGGTATTTCAAATGACATTATCATTGCTGATTTTGATAATTTAGATGCAACAAATTTAAATAGAATTATAGCTGGAAGTCATCAAATTGGTTTAAATAAATGTGTTATTGCAGCTCGACATATTTATGAAGATAATCCTTTTGCAAATGTAACAGCTCTAGAAGAAGGTGTAAATGAAGAAAATTTAAAAGAAATTCTAGAACAAAAAAAATTAGATATAATTGTTGAAGAAGTTGATAATTTGGCAGTTAAAATAAAAGTTAGAGAGTTAGCCCTTATTCATAAAATACCTGTAATTATGATTACTGATAATGGTGATGGAGTTATGCTTCATGTTGAACGCTATGATCTTGGTTATGATAAAATATTTAATAAACCATTTATATATTGGCAAGAATTATTTAAAAGTAAGCCAAGTATGGATGATATCGGCAAAGTTATAATTGGTGATGTTTTAGGTGGTCCACAAAATGTATCTCCTAGAGTTTTTAAGTCTATTGAAAGAATTATTAAACATGAACTTGTATCTTGGGCACAATTGGGTAGTGCAGCAATTTTAGGAGGTGTTGTCGCAACTGTCGTTATTAAAAGTATTGTATCAGAAGAAAATATAACTCCATATATTGAAAAAAATATTCAGATTAAATTTTAATTTATCATGAAAAAAGAAAATATTTTAAAAAAAATATCCACTGCTAGTGAATTATATTGGAAAAATATTTTAGAAAAGGAAAAACTTTCTTTTTTTAAAGAAGTATATAAAAACGTACCTGCGTATAAAAAATTTTTAAAAATACAAAAATGGAGTGGAGATGTAAAAACAGATACAGATTTCTTTAAATTACCTATAATGACAAAAGCAAATTATTTAAGAAAATATCCATTATGTGATTTAACTATTGGTGGATCACTGGCTAAACCATTGGTATTAACTTCAACATCTGGTTCAACAGGTGATCCATTTTATTTTCCGCGCACAGAATTAATTGATAAAGAATATTCATATATAATAGAGAGATTTTTAAATGAAGGAGGAAAAAAGAAAAATGAACCAACTCTAGTATTGATTTGTTTTGGTATGGGAGTGTGGATTGGTGGTGTTATTTCTTATCAAGCATTCGAAATAGCTAGTCTTCGTAGTAATCTTCCTGTATCTATTCTTACTCCTGGAATAAATAAAGCTGAAATTATAAAAGCTCTAAAGATTATGGCACCTAATTATAGTAATATTATAATGGTTGGTTACCCACCTTTTATTAAAGATGTTATTGATGAAGCTGTGTTAGAAAAAATTAATTTTTCTAAATATAACACTAGATTTATTTTTGCTGCAGAGGTTTTCGCTGAGAATTTTAGAGATTATATATGTCAAAAAGCATGTGTTAAAAATATTTATAAAGATACTTTAGCTATATATGGTAGTGCTGATATAGGGGCAATGGCTTGGGAGACTGGTATTCTCATATTATTGAAACGATTACTACAAGAAAAGAAAAGTGGCGTTGAATTATTTTTTGGTTCAAAACATTCTATGCCTACAATCGGATATTTTAATCCGTCATGGCTTCAATTTGAAGGTGATCATGGTGAGGTATTAGTTAGTGGAAGAAACGCAATTCCATTTGTAAGATATGGAATTGGGGATCATGGTGGAACATTTAATTTTTCTGATATGAAAAAACGCTTACATATACTTGATATAGATTTTGATATGGAAGTTAAAAAAGCTGGATTAACTGATTCTATAATAAAATTACCATGTGTTTACGTATATGAGAGAAATGATTTATCCACTACACTATATGGACTTCAAATTTATCCCGAAGTTATTCGTGAACCTCTTCTTCATAATACTTTTAATCCATATCTTACTGGTAAATTCTCTATGGTAACTAAATTTAGTAACAAACAAGATCAATATCTTGAAATTGTTATAGAAACAAAAAAAGGAATAAATAAAGTACCCATACTACAGAAAAAAAAGGTATTAAAGAATATTATGGAAAATTTACATAAAAAAAGTTCTGAATTTTCTGAATTAGCAAAATATTTAGGTAAAAGAGCTTATCCTAAACTTATATTTGTTACTTATGAACATAAAGATTATTTTAATCCAGGTATTAAACAAAAATGGGTACGTAAATAAAATATTATGTCAATAATAGAAGATATAAAAAAAATAGTAGAGGCTGGAATTAGAGCTCCATCAGGTGATAACAAACAACCATGGAAATGTATTTTTCATGATGATATACTCGAATTTTATCACGTACCTGGACAAGATAAATCATTATATAATTTTAATGAATATGGCTCGTATTTTGCTCATGGAGCATTTATAGAGAATATTGTTATAGCCGCAAGATATTTTAACTATGAAACAATTGTTACAATACTACCTGATTTAAATAATAAAAATTATGTAGCCAATATTAAATTTAAATCTATTTCTACTAAAGAAAATATAGATTTATTATATAATGCAATTTATAAAAGAAGTACAAATAGAAAACCTTATAATTCAAATCAATTAACTTTAGATAAATTAGATAATTATAGAAAAATTGTATCTAGCTATGAGGGATGTGAGCTTATTGTTGTTTCAGATAAAAATAGCAAAAAAATACTTTCTCATGCATTAGCATTAAACGAACGTCTAATGCTCGAGAATTCATACATTCATGATGTTCTTTTCGGAACAATAAGATGGACTGATAGTGAGGAAGAAGAAAAAAGAACAGGTTTATATCTTAAAACGCTAGAATTAAATCCTATACAAAGAATCATGTTTAATTGGTTTAATAATAGAAAAGTATTAGATATACTTCTTAAATTAGGAATAGGTAAACTTCTTCCAAAAGCAAGTAGTGCGCTTTATCGTGCATCAGGAGCAATATGTGTCATTACAATTCCAGAAGATTCAATATATTCATTTATTATTGCTGGTCGTGCTTTTGAAAAATTATGGCTTACACTTATCGCTGATGGTTTATCATTACAACCTACTGCGGGTGTTGTTTTTCTAGGAAAAAGACTATTACATGAACAAAAGGAGCATCTTTTAGAAAAACATGTTAAATTAATTATAGAAGCTTATAATATTATAAAAAAAGTTTTTAAAATTGACAGAAGACCTATCGCTCTTTCCTTTCGAATAGGTAAAGGAGAAGCACCATCAGCTCAATCTCGTAGATTACAAATTGAAAAAATACTTACTATCAAATAGTTACCATTTCCATGTTATCTTTAAATATATCTTTAATAATAGTTGGTGTTGCAATTGCAGTGAGCATTATACTTGGTGCAGTTGTTTTTATTAATGATAGAAGAAGTATAACAAATATTACTTTTCTATTATTTTCTTTATCTGCAGTGTTATGGAATACTTGTAATTATCTTTTTTATCAGCCTGGCCATTCATCATTATATGCTTTAATCTTACTTAGATTAGTAGTATTTTTTGCTATTTGGTATTGCTTTTTCTTATCACAATTATTCTTTGTGTTTCCAGAAAAAATGATAATATTTCCGAAAAAATATTACAGACTTATACTTCCTTTTGTTACTATTATATCTCTTATTACTCTTACGCCATTTGTATTTAAAAATATTACTAGCTTTGATGATATTGGAAGAGTCGCAACAGTATTGAATGGTTTTGGTATTTATATTTTTGGAGCTACTGTCATTTCTATTATTCTTTCAGGCTTTTATATAATTATAAATAAACTTATTAAAACACCACAAAAGAGTATTGAAAGAGATAAATTTGTTCATATATTAATTGGAGCAATTATAACGTTTACGCTACATATAATATTTAATATGATCTTACCAGCCTTTTTTAATATAAGTCAATTTACAGCACTTGGAGCAGTTTTTACGCTACCATTTAGTATTTTAACTTCATATGCAATTATTAAATATCGATTATTTAATGTTAAAATTATTGAGACTGAATTAATTACTTTTGCTCTTTGGTTATTGCTTCTAGTACGAGCACTTACATCATCATCAATACAGGATCAAATTATTGACGGAGGACTTTTAATTGCTACTATTATTATTGGTATTCAACTTATTCGAAGTGTTATGAAAGAAGTTGAACAAAGAGAAAGATTAGAAGTATTAAGATTAAAATTAGAGGATACAAATCTTAAATTAGAAGTTGCTAATGATAAACTTAAAGATTTAGATAAATTAAAAACTGAGTTTCTTTCACTTGCATCTCATCAACTCCGCTCACCACTTACTACAATTAAAGGTTATACTTCTATGATACTTGAGGGTGATTTTGGAGAAGTAAATGATAAAGCTAAAGATGCAGTAGAAAGAGTATTTCAATCAACTGTCAATTTAACTAAAGTCGTTGAGGATTTATTGAATGTTTCAAAGATTGAGCAAGGTGGTATGAAATACGAAATGACACAATTTAATTTGTCAGACATATCACGTGATATGTCAAAAGATCTTGCTATCGTAGCAAATAAAAAAGGATTAAAGTTAACATTTGAATCAAATAATGATACTGACTGTATAGTAAATGCTGACAAAGAAAAGATTCGACAAGTAGTACTAAACCTTATTGATAACTCTATCAAATATACAAAAGAAGGAACTATAGATGTCTCAGTTAGAAGAATAAAAGATAAAGTAGTATTTGCCGTCAAAGATACTGGTATGGGTATGACTCCAGAAATAAAGACAACTCTTTTCCAGAAATTCTCTCGCGGTGATGGAGCTCGTATGAACACTAGTGGTTCTGGACTTGGTCTATATCTTGCTAAAGAAATAATAGAGGCTCATAAGGGTACTGTAGGAGTCGATTCAGAAGGTATGGGTAAAGGTTCTACCTTCCACTTTGAACTTAGGGTCATTATGTAGTATCATATAGTTGTAAAGGTTCATATATAGTATGTAATATGGAAAACAATACTTTTCAACTAAAGTTACCAGACATTCTTTATTTGGCGTATACACAAAATCTTATTAAATGTGTAATTTTATTTGGATCATATATAAATAATCCTAATCCAAAAGATATAGACTTAGCTATTGTTACTACCCATAATAATTTTTATAACTTTATAAATATGATTCAGTATAATAAACAACTAAGAAAATATGACATTTCTCTAATCAAAGAAGAAGAAATAAATCATCATAAAAATTTTTATTTTGGGGGCCATGGAATATATTTAGTTGAATCATTAAGAAATGGAATTACTTTGATAGGGAATAATCAATTTATTGATTACCCTAAAATTTATCCTAATGAAATTAGAAAATCAATATTTGAAAGAATGAAAGAATATATATATGTTTTACGAAAATCTTACTTTAATAAAACTGCAGAGAAAAAATTTTATTCCCGATATGAAAAAATGCTTAAATTATCAGTTTTTTTATTAACTAATAATTATACTTTTCCTAAAGTATTAAATATAACAAAAAAGGATATTAAAATAAGTTTACAAAAAAATGGTTTCATACTGGAAAGAGGAAATAAAAAAGAAAATATTGAAAATATATGGATAAAAATAAACAAGCAATATTCATAACAGGTGGAACATCAGGAATTGGTTTTTCACTAGTTAAAAAGTATCTACAAGAAGGTTTTTTGTAGTTATAGGTTACTGTAAAGGAGGTAAAAAAATTTCACTTGTTGAATTAGAACTCTCTACTCTTGGATATGTTGAAAAAGAAAACTACTTATATTTTAGAGCTGATATTGGTAACAAAAACAAACTCACAAAACTATTTTCACAATTACCTACCAATATTACAGGAAAGATTAGTATATTAATAAACAATGCAGGTATTTTAAAGAGAGGAAAAATTCTAGAACTAAAACAATCCAATTGGGTTGATGTATTTAATGTTAATGTATTCGGTGTAGTCAATGTTTCTAAATTACTTGTAACTAGATGTAAAAATCTCAAAAATATAATTAATATTGGAAGTATTCGTGGTGAACCAGCTGTATCACGTACAAACAATATTGTTTATTCAATAAGTAAATCTGTAATACCAACTCTTACAGCAGTAATGGCAAAAAGCTTTGGTTCAAAAATTAGAGTTAATGCTGTTTTACCAGGAACAATTAATACCCCGCAACGTCAGGGGATACTACAAGAGGAACTAGATATGTACGGAGAATCAAATACAATAAGTAATCGATTAGGAAAACCAGAAGAAATTGCTGAACTGTGCTATTTTCTTACATCCGAAAAAAGCTCTTATATAATAGGATCTTCTTTTGTTATAGATGGAGGTTATTCTATTAATTATATAAAATAAATTTTTATGAAAAGAGGTTTTGGTACAAATTTTCATTCCATATATAAAAACAAAGCAGAGTTATATAATATTTTTAGTTCAAGTGAAATATTTTCTTCTGAACTAAATAATCGACTAAAGAAGTTATTTGTTGGAGATATTATGCTTGATGTTGCTTGTGGAACATGCCATAAAACTAATTTATTTTCAAAATATTTTAATGTAATTTATGCGCTAGATAATTCAAAGCAATTTCTTGAATATGCAAGAAAAAAATATTTAGTAAATAAAAAAATTCATTATATATTATCATCATCTGCTAATATACCACTTCTTGATAACAGTATAGATACTATTTTTATAAGCTGGGGATCATTTCCTTTATCAAAAACCATTAGTGAGATGAAGCGAGTTCTTAAGCCAAGTGGTGTTATAATAAGGATTGGAGCGTTAGGATTAGATGATTTTACTAGGCTATTTCCAAATTTTGATATAGCTAGAATTAAAAGAATTCAAAAGAAATTCGAAATAGCTGATTTTTCTAAAGAAAAATATTCAGTAAAAATTAAATTTAAAGATATTCAAAGTGCAAAAATTGTTCTTTCTAAAATATTAGGAATAAATAAAAAATTCGTTACTTCTAATATTTTTAAACATAAAGTTGTATTATTTATTTATAAAAAAAATATATGATTGTATATAAAATAAAGTGGGAAAAATATATAGCTGATTTGTATATACCTGAGAAAAAAAATAGAAAGGTTATAATTCTTTTACCAGGTTTACCAAAATCATTAAATATAGAAAAGATTGTTAAATTATTTTTAACAACAGGTTGTATAGTTATATATCCAAATTTTTCAGGAACATTTGATAGTGGAGGTATATTTAGTGGCGAACAAAGCATTAAAGATGTTAAAAATTTTATTAAATGGGCACAACAAATTGAGGTATCTGAACTCTATTTTGGAAGAAAGATTCAATTGGGTCTTAATAATCAAATAATTCTGGTTGGTATGAGTTTTGGAGCAATAACAGCTTTATTGGGAAACAATGATTCAATCGATAAATTAATACTTTTGTCACCAGCCTTACTTTTTCAACAGGAGGATATAAACAAAATTGTAAAATTTGATTTTCAAAGTCAAATGAATTTTCTTTTTTTATTTTTAAAAAAAGCCTACCCTTACAGTTACCGCATAAAATCATATAACTACTTTAAAAGATTTCTTTATGGATATAACTTTAATCAATCCAGAAATAATATAGAAAGAATGTTAACAAAATTAAAAATACCAACTCTTATTATTCATGGAAAAATGGATACTTCTATACCTTGGAATGTTTCTAACTCACTTAAACAGTCTATAGAAAATAATAAAATTATTTGGGAATTTCCTAAAGTCAACCATAGTACTTCTTCTTACAATAAAGAAACTTTTAATTTAATTACAAAATTTATAAAAAATTAATACAAAAAAAGAGACTCAATTTTATTATTAGTCTCTTTTTAATTTCTCCAACTTTTAAGTGATACCTTTAATTCTTTTCTTCTAGTATTTAATGTTTTACCTAAAAGTTTTACATGTGAAGGATAACAATCTAATATGGATGGTGAATTATCAATCCATACAACTGGAATAGCGTTAAAATTAATGTGTAAATTTGGACACATCATTTTTGCTAAAGAACAAACAAAAAATGCTTTATCTTGAACTTTTTGCACATAATGCATTGTTACAGTATAATCATTATTGAGATTTACTAAATAAACAATTAGTGCTGCCCATAAAATTTGATAACGAATACCAAATTCTGATAGTTGAAATAAAAATTTAATGGTTTCATCTTGTTTACTAATTTTGTGAGTTTTTGTTTGACGTCCCAAAAAATGTTCTAGATCAGTGCCACACCATGTTCGATTAAATGAAAAGTCTTCATTTTTAGGCCACTGTATGTCAGAAAGCAATACACCTATATTTTGTTTGTATAGATGTGAACCACACAAAAGACAAGTGTTATTTGTCACCTTTCTCAAATTGAACATATTAGCACCTTCCAGTTCTTCGTATTTACCACACAGACACGTAAGTACACTTAAAGTTTTAATGATAAAAATAAAATTAATCAATATATAAGTTATGCAATAAAATGTAATTCTTTCCCAGATGAAATATTATGTATAACTCTAAACGGAGATTTTATTGGAACCGCACATTTATTAAAAAGAGGGGAGGATAATGCGCAAATTGGTTTTGGTATGTTTCCAGATTTTTGGAACAAGGGTATTGGTTATAAAGTAGCATTAGAAATAATGGAATATATTAAAAATACTAAGTGGTCAATAAACATAAAACAAGTTACAACAGTAATTCATAAAGATAATATATATGCCAAAAAAATATTTAAAAAACTTAATTTTAATCTTAAAGAGAAAAATGTAAAAAATAATTTTGACCAATATGTGTTAGTGTTATAAAAAATTAAAGGCTTAATAATCAAAAATTGATAATAGTAATATAGTCTAAATCTTTGAAATTTTGTAACCCATGTCGGTGTCTTTCACTTCATATCCTAGTTCATTTATTTTTTCTCGAAATTCGTCACTCTTAGCCCAATCTTTATTATTACGAGCAATCTCTCTTTCTTGGACTATTTTTTCTATATCAATAGGTATAATATCATTCTTTAATCTATCAAAACCGAAACCGAAAACTCTATCGAAGTCGAGCATCGTGGCTCTTTTGTCTACTTTGGATATATTTATATCATGGATTAAATCCCACAAGAGAGCTAAAGCTTTTGGAGTATCTAAATCATCATTCATAAAGGATATTAATTTTTCTTTATAAGTCATATTTACAGTACCATTTTTTTCGCCTAAACTCAGGAATGCTTCATATAGTCTTTTAAGTGCTACACTACTTGCGTTTACAGCTTCAAGAGTAAAATTTGTTTTGGTACGATAATGAGCTGTATAGAGCCATAAACGAAATGCCATAGGGTCTATACCTATATCTATAAGATCACGAAGAGTATAAAAATTTCCAATAGACTTTGACATTTTTTTACCATCTACCATCAAGTGTTCGTTATGCATCCAATATTTCACAAATGGCTTACCGGTTGAACATTCTGATTGAGCAATTTCATTTTCATGGTGAGGAAAGATAAGATCGACTCCACCAGTATGGATATCTATCTGTTCTGAAAGTTCAGTAGTACTCATGGCAGAACATTCTATATGCCAACCGGGTCGGCCTTTACCAAGTAAAGTATTCCAGAAGACATCGCCATCCGTTTCATCCCATGCTTTCCATAAAGCAAAATCTTCAGTATTTTCTTTATTATATTCATCTTTCTTCATGCGGCCATTGGCATTTGATTTTAAATCAGAAAGTTTAAAGTGTGAAAGTTTTCCATATTGACTATCTTTACTAATATTAAAATAAATTGAGTCATCTTCACCACGATAGGCATATCCTTTTTCTAGAAGTATTTTAATCATTTCAACCATTTGGTCGATGTAATTTGTCGCTTTGGTATATAGATCAGCCTTAACAATATTTAAAATATAAAGATCTTTAAAAAATTCTTCAATATAGAATTCAGTAAACTGTTTAAGATTTTTACCTGATGATTGAGAATCACGGATAGTTTTATCGTCAACATCAGTAATATTCATAACATGTTTTACTTCATATCCGCTATATTTTAAATATCTTTTTAAAGTGTCAGCAAAAATATAGGCACGATAATTACCTATATGAGGATAGTTATAGACGGTCGGGCCACATGTATATAGGCTAACTTTATTATTATGAAAAGGTTCGAATTTTTCTTTTTGACGAGAAAGTGAATTGTAAAAATTTAAATCCATTTTTTGACTTTGAAATAAACAAAAGTAATAATACTTGTTACAAACATTATGATAAGAACTAAATAAAATTCCTTTCTATTTAATATCAAATCAGTATTCATCATAAAAATACTAGAAATTACAGTGATAGGTGACATTAAAAATGTAATTATTGTTAGTATTTTTATTGTTTTATTTGTTTTATTTGCAAGCATTGAATCATTGGTCTCTCGAAGATTGTCGAGTGTTTCTTTGTAGTTTTCTAATATTGCTTTTGTTTTTTTATATTCACTAAGTATAGCTGAAAAATAATATAAGAATTTATCACCAAAGAATTGTTTTGTGGTATTTTCAAACGATTCAAGTACGTCTTCGTGAAAACCAAGTGCTAAACGAAAGTCTATAAGTAAATGATTAGCATTTGATAGGTCTGCGACAACCTTATCTCCATTACCCTTAAATATTTGATGCTCTGTTTCTTTTATTAAATTACTTATGATACTTAAATCTTGACGACTATGTGAGTATAGTGCTTTCATTAAATTGTACACAAGAATTCCAATATGATCTAAATCTGTCTTTTGTTCAAGAGTGCTACCATCTTCAAATATTTTAGAAAATTCCAGTAAAGAATGGCTAAATTCATAATGAACAGTAATCATAAATTTATCACCGACAATAAAATCAATTTCTTGTTCCTGGCTCTCTTCTTTTTTATGACTTTTATGTGGAAAATGTAAAATTAGATATATACATTTTTCATAAAGTTCAACTTTAGAGTAATCACTAAATTGCCCGATTTCTTTTTCGATAGATTTAGGAATATTATATTCTTCCATAATATGGCTAAGTTCATCTATAGTAGGAGATTCCAAATCCACCCATGTTAAACTTTTGTATGTATATTTTGATATCATAAGATGATTATATCGTTTTACTTGCATTTTTCAAAGTTTTTGTGTACTATAAGACCTATATAAACTCTGTCTTGAGTTTTATTTATGTAAATATATGGCTATATCACAAAAAACAACTAAAAAAGTAATATCTAATAATACAGAATTTGCTGTTATTTTTACTGGAGGAAAGCAATACAAAGTAGCTGTTGGTGATATTCTTAAAATAGAAAAATTAGAAGGAGAATTTAAACTTGGTGATAAGATTATTTTTGATAAAATATTATTAGTAGACAATGGTATGGATACAACTATTGGTTCTCCTTATATAAAAGGAGCCACAGTTGAATCACTATTTCAGAGACATGGCCGAGGTAAAACTGTTAAAGTTGTTAAATATAAACAAAAAAGTCGTTATCTTAAAAAGAACGGCCACCGCCAACCCTTCATTGAAGTCAAAATCTCCGCAATAAAATAACCCCCCTCAATATATTGAGAGTGTTATTTTATGCTCTATTCTTTAATGCATTCTTGATTGTCTCACTATCAGAGTATTCAAGTTCAGTACCAGTAGATAAACCACGACCGAGAGATACAATATTGAAATGATATTTATCTTTTAGACTTCCTAATATTTCCCTTAAATAAATGTCAGTATGCTCGCCGTGAGGATTAAGCGATAATGCTATGATGACTTCTTTTAAGTTATCATTTTTTGCACGTTTTTCTATACTTTGTAGAAGTTCTTTGGTTCTTACAAAACTTGGAGTTTCTTTTGTCACAATTGGAACTAATCCACCAAGAATAAAATATAAACCATTATAATTTTTACTTCTTTTTATACTTTCATAATCAGCATCTTTCTCAATTATTAAAAGGGAAGTATGGTCAATTTTTAAATTACTACAATTGTCGCATAAAGTATTTTTTTCAGACTGAAAAAAAAGAAAACAAGAAGGACATTGATGGATTGTATTTTTTAGAATATTAATAGCATTACTAAGTTCTGAGACATAATTTGGATTCTTGTGGAGCAGAAAATATACAAAACGTTTTGCTTGACGTTCCCCAATACCTGGAAATTCTTTAAATTGTTGCGCAAGATATTCTATTGGATTCATGGAATTAATTAAAAATTATTAATTGCAAATAAACATATTGATTATTAAAATTCATCTATTTCATTATGTGGCAACGATGAAGCAAATTGATTCATATTATTTTTTTCAATACTCATAAATGTTGTTGATTTCTCATCAAAGTATAAATCAATCTTACCAACAGGACCATTACGGTGTTTTTCAATCAATATTTCTGCAATATTTGTGCGTTCAGATTCATCTTTGCCTTTATCTTCACGGTGAATAAACATAACTACATCAGCATCTTGTTCGATAGATCCGGAATCACGAAGATCAGAAAGGCGAGGTCTACCACCACGAGACTCTACAGCACGAGAGAGCTGTGAAAGAGCTACGACTGGTACATCAAATTCTTTAGCTAAAGCTTTGAGTGAATGAGAAATTTCTGTCACTTGATTAACCATACTATCATAATTTTTTGAAGTAGACATTAATTGTAAATAATCAACTATAATCAACCCAAGACCATGTTCAGCACGAACACGACGACAGACTGACCTCATACGTATGATAGAATTACCAGCCATATCATCGACATAGATAGGAGCTTTGGATAATCGATCAAGAGAGTCACGAATTTTTGAAAATTCATTTTCAGCTGTAAGATTTCCAGTTCGTAAATTCCAAGCATTAACTTTTGATTCAGCTGCCAAAAGTCTATCGACAAGTTGTTGAGTACTCATTTCAAGAGAAAATATAATCGTAGGTATACTGTGGCTTGAAGCTGCTTGACGAGCAATATCAAGTGCAAGAGTAGTCTTACCCATAGAAGGACGTGCAGCTAAAATTATAAGATCAGATTTTTGAAAACCAGAAAGATATTGATCAAGATCATGAAATCCTGTAGGTACTCCACGAAGCTCTCCTTTATTTTCATGTAGCTTTTCTAATCTATCCCATGCCTCAGGTAGACTGTCTTTAAGCGAAAGAAATGTATGACTACCAATATTATTATTAATCCCCATCATGCGTTTCTCAGCTTGATCAAGAATTTCGAAAACGTTTTCAACTTCTTCTCGAAAACCAAGTTCTGAAATATCTACACCAGCTTCAATAATTTTTCTTAAAATATATTTTTTAGAAACTATTTCAGCATAATGTTTAATATTTGTTGAAGAAGGAACAGCATTTGTAAGTTCACTTAAATAAATACTACCTCCAACTTGCTCAATTAATCCTTTTTCAGTAAGTTTATGAGTAACAGATAAAATATCTATTGGATCACCTTTGCTTGATAATTCCAACATTGTTTTATAAATTAATGAGTGTTTAGATGCATAGAAAGAATCCGTATTAATAATATCATTGATTTCATGTATTGCCCCAGGCCGAAGCATTATAGACCCAAGAACTGCTTTTTCAGAATCAACACTTTGTGGAGGTACTCGTAAGTTGGTTTTTTGTTTTGTGTTTCTTTCAGCCATAATTTTTATTGTAGCATACTAAAATATATAGAATCTTATATTTTTGGATAAGTATGTGGGTAAAATGTGCAAAACTACCTCTTTTTTGTTATTATATGCATATATGAAAAAACGATTACTTTCAGGAGTTAAACCTACTGGCGCACCACATATAGGTAATTATTTTGGAGCTATGCGTCAGTTCGTAGACTTACAAGATGAGTATGAGGCTTTTATTATGATTGCTGATTATCACGCTCTAAATTTTATTCAGAATAAGAATGAGATGGAAAAAAATATTCTAGGAGTAACTTTAGATTATCTTGGTATAGGACTTGATCCAGAGAAAGTTACAATCTTTAAACAGTCAGATATTAGTGCCCATACAGAGCTTGCATGGATATTTGATACTATAACTACTATGCCATATTTAATGCGTGCTCACGCATATAAAGATGCACAAGCAAAAAATACTGAAATAAACGTTGGTACTTTTAATTATCCAATGCTTATGGCAGCTGATATTTTGCTTTATGACCCAGCTATTGTTCCTGTTGGTTCTGATCAAAAACAACATGTGGAATATGCTCGAGATACTGCGCAGAAATTTAATAATATATTTGGTCAGACTTTTAAAATTCCAGAACCAATGATTATGCAAGAAGTTGCAATTATTCCTGGAGTTGATGGGAGAAAAATGTCTAAGAGTTATGGGAACACAATTCCATTATTTGGAACAGACGAAGAAATAAAAAAAGCTGTTATGAGTATTGTCACTGATTCTAAAACTCCAGAAGAACCCAAAGATCCTGATGTTTGCAATATTTTTGCTCTACACAAGCTATTTCTACAAGGAGAACCATTACAAAAATTGCGAGGAAGATATACAAAAGGAGGTTTAGGATATAAAGAATCAAAAGATATGCTTTTGGAAGAAATTCTTACTCTTGTAAAACCAATGCAGAAACGAAGAGATAAATATGCAAAAGATTTGAATAAAGTTCGAGAAATATTAAAGAATGGGGGAGAGAAAATACGTATTATCGCTGATGATAAAATGAAGCTAGTTCGTTCAAATATAGGAGTAACTTTAAATTAATATATGAAATTAATAACAATTTTAATAATAATAATCGCATCTTATATTATTATTAGTACTGTTAAATTTGTACGTGTAATACTTACTGTAGTACTTAGCATAGTTTATATACCAATAAATATTTTAAATAAAGCAGTTCAAAACTGGTATTTAAGTATGAAGAAAAAAGATATAATTGTTTATTATGCTTTTGCACCTTTTTATTGGATTCTTGTTGGTATAACATTTATTATTTCAGTTCCTTATGAATTTTTAATAGCAATAGACATACATTAATATATAATTATTTCACTTTTTGTGATAAAGTCATCATATGATAAACCGTATATATATAAAAGATTTAAAAGATTTTATTGGCTCAAAAATTATCATCGCAGGATGGGTAGATGTTCGTCGTGATCAGGGTAAGCTTGTATTTATGGATATGCGTGACATGACAGGTAAGGTTCAAGGAGTAATCTTGCCTAGTCATACAGAAGCCATGGAGCAAGTGAAAGAAGTTCGCACAGAATGGGTGCTAAAGGTCACAGGTATAGTCAATAAGCGTCCTGAAAGAAATATCAAAGAAAGAGTGCTTAATGGTGATATTGAACTTGAAATTACTGGAATAGAAGTATTAAATGAATCACTAACTCCTCCTTTTGCTATAAATGAAGATACTAGTGGTATTAATGAAGATCTTAGAATGAAATATAAATATTTAGATTTACGATCTAATCGTATGCAGAAAAATATTCGTATACGTGATAAGATTATTTCATTTTTCCGTGATTATATGCACAAGAATGATTTTATTGAAATTGAAACACCTATGCTTATGAAAGGTACTCCAGAAGGTTCTCGAGAATATCTAGTACCATCAAGACTTGAAGTTGGTAAGTTTTATGCATTACCACAATCTCCACAACAATTTAAGCAACTTTGTATGGTTGCAGGATTTGAAAAATATTTCCAAATAGCAAGATGTATGAGAGATGAAGATACTCGTGGTGATCGTCAGCCAGAGTTTACACAACTTGATTTTGAAATGTCGTTCGTGAACCAAGAGGAAATTCTTGCGTATACTGAGGTTATGTTTATAGAACTTATTGAAAAAATTTATCCAAATAAAAAAATACAACAAATTCCTTTTCCTCGAATAACATACAAGGAATCAATGGAAAAATATGGTAGTGATAAACCTGATTTAAGAGAAAATAAAGATGACCTAGATCTATTAGCTTTTTGTTGGGTGCTTGATTTTCCAATGTTTGAGAAAAATGATGATGGAAGTCTACAAGCAACTCATCATCCATTTTGTTCAATTCACGAAGAAGATAAAGAAAAATTTATGGCAGGAACTGACCTATTTTCAATTCGTGCAAACGCTTATGACTTAGTCTTAAATGGTTATGAACTTTCATCTGGAAGTATTCGTATTCATGAACGTGCATTACAAAAACAAGTTTTTGATTTACTAAAAATTTCTGAGGAAGAACAGAAATCAAAGTTCGGTCATATGCTTGAAGCCTTCACCTATGGTGCACCTCCACATGGTGGGTTTGCTCCGGGTATTGACCGCATTGTTATGATCTTGCAAAATGAACAAAATATACGTGAAGTTATAGCTTTTCCAAAAACTGGTGAAGGTAAAGATCTTATGATGGGTGCACCAGCAGATATGGGAGAAAAGCAGGTAAAAGAATTAGGTCTTGTTTATGTAAAAAAATAATTTATGGAAGACTGCATTTTTTGTAAAATTGTAAAAGGGGAAATACCTTCAGTAAAAATTTATGAGGATTCTTTATTTTTTGCATTTTTAGATATTAATCCTGTAACAAAAGGTCATATTCTTCTTATACCTAAATATCATATTCAATGGATACATGAAGTGGATGATATTATCATAAGTAAAATATTTATTCTTGTAAAAAAGATAATAAATAAGATGCGAAATAATTTACCTTGTGACTTTGTCCAAATTACTGTTGTTGGTGAAGAAATTGCTCATTTTCATATACATTTAATACCACGTTTTTTTAAAGACGGATTGATACAACCAAAAACTATAACTTATGATTCAAAAGAAGAGCTAGAGATTTATGCTAAAAAAATAATATGGTAGAAGAAAATATTACAACTATTTATAAAGTACGTGCAGGTACATTTGAAGGACCTATGGAACTTTTACTATCTCTAATTGAAGAAAGAAAACTATTTGTTAATGAAGTTTCTCTTGCAGAAGTTACAAATGATTATATAGCATATATTCGTTCATTATCTGATATTGATACAAATAAGCGCATCGCTGATGTATCATATTTTATTCTCATTGCTGCTACTTTGATATTAATAAAATCAAAATCATTATTACCAAGTTTGTCACTTACTGAAGATGAAACAGAGAAAATTACTGATCTTGAACAACGATTAAAACTTTATCAGATTATAAAGAATGCTAGTTTAGATATAAAGACTAATTTTGGAGTTAAAATTATTTTTAATCCATGCGAGCGTATCTGGAATGAGCCACTTTTTTCACCAGATCCAGTTATTACTATTTCTAATATAGTCCAATCAATTGGAGATATTATCGCTAATTTACCAAAAGCAAAAGAAATGCTTCCAGAAATTGAAATAAAAAAAGTCATAAATATAGATGAAATAATAAATAATTTAACTGATAGAATTCAAGGAGCGATAAATTTTTCATTTATGGAATTTACCAAAAGTCAAGGTGCCAAGAATGAGCAAGAAGCTAGAATACATATTATTGTTTCATTTCTTGCTATGTTAGAATTAGTTCGTGAAGGTATTATAGATGTTATACAAAATGCTTCATTTGAAGATATTGATATTCGGAAACAAGAAATTTTAGAAAATAAGGAAGATAATTTATAATATGGAATTAGAATCAAAAATTGAAGGATTACTTTTTTATAAAGGGGAAGATATATTAGTTAAGAAATTAGCTGATCTTTTAAATGTCTCAGTAAATGATATAGAGCAAGCATTAATAAAATTAGAACAATCTCTTATTGGTCGTGGACTTGTGTTAATAAAGAAAGATGATTCAGTCGTTTTAGGTATTACTAGTGAGCTTGGACCATTAATTGAATCAATTCGTAAAGATGAGATTACAAAAGATCTTTCAAAAGCATCACTTGAAACACTTTCTGTTGTCTTATATAAAAATGGAATATCCAGAAGTGAAATTGATTATATTCGTGGTGTAAATTCTAGTTTTATTTTAAGAAATTTATTAGTACGTGGTTTAATTGAAAAAATATTAGATACTAATGATAGTAGGCGAATACTTTATAGACCAACATTTAGTTTACTTTCATATATGGGTGTTACATCTATTGATCAATTACCAAATTATATTGATATTTTATCTCAATTAGAAAGTGTAATAAATAATAAAGATATACACAATGACTAATGCAATAAAAATTTTTCTACCAGCTATTGTCACGTTTATTGTGGGTATAGTTCTTACCCCTATCGCGACACATTATTTCTTTAAATATAAAATGTGGCGTAAGGTTTCTCGAAACAAAAATGTCATATTAGGAGAATTTCAAAAAATACACGACGAAACATCTGAACTTACTACACCACGTACTGGAGGTATGATTATCTGGATATCAGTTATTATTACTATTTTTATCTTTGGTTTTTTAGATGTATTTTTCCATAATGAAACGACTAATAAATTATATTTTATTAGTCGTGGTCAGACAGTTTTACCACTGTTTACTTTAATTATGGCTTCATTTATTGGACTTGGTGATGATTTTATTCAAATCTTTGGTAAAGGGAAATGGATTACTGACCCAATAGTATTACGATATATTAAAATTGGTATAATTGTACTGCTTGGTATTATTATTGGAGGGTGGTTTTTTGTTAAGCTCGGTATATCAGAATTATATATTCCATGGTTTGGTTTTATTGAATTAGGTTATATATTTATTCCATTTTTTATATTAATAATGTTAGGTACATGGTCAACTAGTGTTATAGATGGTGTTGATGGTTTATCTGGTGGAATATTGTCATCAATATTTGGAGCATATACTTTAATTTCTTTTTTTAATAATCAAATAGATTTAGCAGCATTTTGTGCTGTTATTACAGGTGGTACGCTTGCTTTTTTATGGTTTAATATTCCACCAGCTCGTTTCTATATGGGGGAAACTGGTATGATTGGACTAACTGTTACATTATCTGTTGTAGCTTTTCTTACAAATACAGTTTTATTATTACCCATAATCGCATTTCCACTTTTTATCACTTCTTTGTCTAGTATTATCCAAATGACATCAAAACGTTTTCGTCATGGCAAGAAAGTATTTTTATTTGCACCACTTCATCATCATTTTGAAGCATTAGGTTGGCCTAAATATAAAGTTACAATGCGTTATTGGATCGTAGCAATTATAACTTCAATTATTGGAGTTATAATTTCTCTTATTGATTAATGAAAAAAACTAAAATTGATAATTTTTTTTTGGGAATTGTTATAGCTCTTATACTTATAGGTATAGTTATGTTTACATCTGCATCACTTGGGATACTCGCTCGTAATGAATCTAAATTTTATGGTGTTATATTTAATCAGTTTGTATTTGGACTTTTAGGTGGTCTTGTCGCTTTATATTTTGGTCTTCGCATACCATATAAATTTTGGAGAAAATATTCTTTACTTTTATTTATATTATCAACATTTTTAACTATGCTTGTTTTTATACCACATTTAGGATCTAGTCATGGAGGGGCTCGTCGTTGGATTAATATTTTAGGTCTTTCATTTCAACCTGTTGAATTTTTAAAAATTGGTTTTATTATATATTTTGCAGCATGGTTATCTTGGACAAAAGGACGGATTAGAGATGTAAAGTTTACTATTTTACCTTTGTTGGTACTTCTTAGTATTATTGGAGTAGTATTACTTAAACAACCAGATACTAAAAGTTTAATTCTTATTACTATTACTGCTATCGTTATGTTGTTTATTTCTGGAGTACCATGGAAATCTATTCTTGGATTACTTATTATAAGTATAGTTGCATTTTTTATACTTGCTTTTTTTAAACCATATTTAATGGATCGATTAAGTACATTTATACATCCAAATCGTGATAGTAGTAATACATCATATCAATTACAACAATCACTTATTGCTGTGGGTTCTGGAGGAATATTTGGTAGAGGTCTTGGGCAAAGTATTCAGAAATTTAATTATCTACCAGAACCACAAGGAGATTCCATATTTGCTGTTATTGGGGAAGAGCTTGGATTTATCGGTAGTGTCTTATTAATTTGTCTTTTTGTTGCATTTACTCTTCGTGGATATCATATTGCATTTCTTGCTCCAGATCCATTTAGTAAATTATTAGTTGTAGGTATTATTACTATGATTATTTCCCAATCTTTTATGAATATAGCATCTATAATAGGTGTATTTCCTCTTACCGGAGTACCCCTTGTCTTTATCAGCCACGGAGGTACTGCGCTACTCTTATCTTTAGGTACAATAGGAGTTGTACTTAATATATCTAAATTTAATAACAAAACACTACTAGAAAAGTAACAAATAATACGTTACAATACTTGATATGAAGATATTACTTACAGGAGGTGGAACTGGTGGGCACTTTTATCCACTTATAGCTATAGCTGAGAAATTAAATGAAGAAGCCTTGAAACAGAAAATCATTGGCCTCAAACTTTATTATATGTCTAATTCCCCATATGATAAGCGTATGCTTTTTGAAAATGGGATTACTTATATTCAAATTCCATCTGGTAAAATGCGTATGTATTTTTCAATTAAAAATTTTTTTGATATTTTTTCAACTATAACTGGTGTTTTTTTTGGATTAATTAGTATGTTTTTCATTTATCCTGATGTTGTTATTTCAAAAGGGGGATATGCTGCATTTCCAGCAGTGTTAGCAGCAAGATTACTTAGAATACCTGTTATCGTTCATGAGTCAGATTCAATCCCAGGACGTTTAAATTTATGGACCGCTAAATTTGCTAAGCGTGTTGCTGTGTCATGGCCTGAAGCAGGTAAATATTTACCGCAGGATAAAACAGCATTAACTGGTCAACCTATTCGTAAAGATATTCTTCATGGAAATTATGAAGGTTCACATGATTTTTTCAAACTTGTAAATAATTTACCAGTTATCTATATTGTTGGTGGGTCACAAGGAGCTGAAGTTATAAATAATATTATCATAGAAGTATTACCAGAATTACTTTCTCGCTATCAAATAATTCATCAGACAGGTCAAAAAAATATTAATGATATGATAGGTCGGTCAAAATTAGTTTTAGAGAACAGTCCGAATAGTTCTCGTTACGTACCGATAGCATATTTAAATAACTTAGCAACTCGTATGGCAGCAGGTGCTGCGACTTTAGTTATATCAAGAGCGGGTTCATCTTTATTTGAAATAGCATCATGGGGAGTACCTTCTATTGTTATTCCAATTACAAATTCAAATGGTGATCATCAACGTAAGAATGCTTATAGTTATGCGCGAAGTGGAGCGTGTGAAGTTATTGAAGAAAGTAATTTAAGCCCGCATGTTCTTATTGCAGAAATTGACAGACTTATTGGTGATAAAGATAAATTACTTAAAATGAAAAATAATGCATTAGCTTTTGCTTCACCTGATGCTGCAGATAAAATTGCCAAAGTAGCACTTGATATTGCCCTTAGTCATGAATCATAATATGAATATACACAATAAAAAAATTGTTACACGTTTTGCACCTAGTCCAACTGGCTATATGCATATTGGAGGAGTTCGCACAGCACTCTTTGCATGGGCATTTGCACGAAAATATGATGGAACATTTATTCTTCGTATTGAAGATACAGATAAAGAACGAGAAGTGCAGGGTTCGATTCCTCATATCATTGAATCCTTAAAGTGGCTTGGTATAACATGGGATGAAGGTATTGATATTGGTGGTCCTCATGCGCCATATATTCAATCAAAACGTCTTGCGTCTTACAAAAAATATGCACAGATTCTTGTAGACAAAGGGTTAGCATATGTTGATCCGTATACTCCAGAAGAAGTTGAATCATTTCGCTTAAAATCACAAAAAGAAAAAAAGCCATTTTTATTTAGAGAGTATCGACCAGTAAATCCTCCAGTATGGAATGGTACCCAACCACTCCGATTCAAAGTAACAAATATAAAATCATATCAATGGAATGATCTTGTTCGTGGTCAATTGTCTGCAGGACCTGAAGCTCTTGATGATTTCATTTTAATAAAAAGTGATGGATATCCTACATATACCTTGGCACATATAATTGATGATCTAGAAATGGAAGTTACTCATATAATGAGAGCTGATGAATTTATTTCTTCTACTCCCAAGTTTCTATCTTTATATGAAGCTCTTGAAATCACACCACCAGTTTTTGCTACACTTCCTCCAATTATGGCTCCTGATGGCAAGAAGAAGCTTGGTAAGCGTGATGGTGCTAAAGATATCCTTGACTACAGGTCTGAGGGATATTTACCACAGGCAATGCTTAACTTTCTTGTGTTTATCGGATGGAACCCAGGAGATGAAAAAGAGGTTTTTACTGCAGAAGAATTTATAATTGCATTTGATGTTACTAAAATACATAAAAGCGGGGGAGGGTTTAATGAATCCAAATTGGATTGGTTTAATAGAGAACACCTTAAACAACTTTCATATGAAGAACAAGAAGAATTTATTTCTAAGTTTATTCCTGGGAGTTTAAAAAAATTACCAGGCTATACAAATTTTATGGTTCATAATATTACCCCAATTATTATGGAACGTATATCAAAAGGAAAGGATATCATCGATATGGCAGAAGCAGGTGAACTAACTTACTTTTTTGGTAAGCCAGTATATAATAAAGATTCACTTTTCTTTAAATCGTCAAAAATATCAACTGAAAATAAATATCAAATACTAGCTTCTTATTTGACCCATGTTGTATCATTGCTTGATCCTATATCAGATATTGATTTTTTAAAAGAAAAAATTAAAGAGATAATTTGGCCTTATGCTGAAGAAATTAATCATGGAGACATTCTCTGGCCTATGCGCTATGCTCTTTCTGGACTTGATAAATCTCCTGATCCATTTGTCTTAGCTGAAATTTTTGGCCATGATGAAACTATTGCTCGTTTACAAACAGCGATTCTCATCCTCTCAAAATAAGGTATAATAGAGTTTGTATGCAAAGGTTTATTTTTCTTATATATTTTATATTAATATGTTTTTTTATATTACCAGAAAATATTTCTGCTACAACAGCAGAAAGTGTAAATCAACAAATATCTGATGTAAATAATCAGATTAAAATTTTGGACAAAGAAATTGCTCAATATCAACAGCAGATATCACAAACAAGTGAACAATCAAATACATTAGCAAATTTAATAAAAGAACTTACATTAACTAGAAATAAGTTATTAAAAGAAACAACACAAACAGAAAAAAAAATTATGGCCACAGGTATCGTTATAGGAACACTTAATGATACTATAACAGCTGAACAAAAAAATATTGATAATTCAAAAGAAGTATTGAGTAATATATTTCGTAATATATACCAACACGATTCTATTTCATTAGTAACACGATTAATTTCTAAAAAAAGTCTAATCGAAATAAATCGAGAATACAATGATTTACTTTCTGTAAATAATAAAGTTAATACTTATATAGAAGATCTTATAAAACAACAAAATATTCTTAATAATACAAAAAACAACAAAGAAATTGAACAACATAATTTAACAACACTTAAAAAAGCATTGACACAAAAAAAACTTGCAGTTGATATCGCAAAAAAAGAAAAAGATACATTATTAAGAGAAACTAAAAATAAAGAATCTAATTACAAAAAATTATTAGTAGATAGACAAAAGAAAAGAGATGCTTTTGAAAAAGATCTTCGAAATTATGAAGATCAATTAAAATTTATTCTAAATCCTAATCTTCTTCCAGCTGAAGGGTCTGGAATCTTATCATGGCCACTTGATAAGATATATATTACCCAACTCTTTGGTAAAACAATTGCAGCTAGAAGACTTTATGTTTCTGGTTCACATAGTGGTGTTGACTTTAGAGCAAGTCTTGGTACTGCAGTTAAATCAATGGGTAGTGGTGAAATAATCGGTACTGGAGATACTGATATTTATTGCAAAGGTGCATCTTTTGGTAAATGGGTTTTTATAAAATATAATAATGGACTTTCGAGTACTTTCGGACATTTATCTATGATTTATGGTAAAACAGGTCAAAAAGTAACATCGGGTGATACAGTGGGACTTTCTGGAAATACTGGTCATTCAACTGGACCACATTTACATGTTACAATTTATGCATCTGAAGGTGCTAGTGTAAAAACTTTGCCAAGCATAAGTTGTAACGGTAAAACGTTTATAATGCCAATAGCATCCTCTAAAGCATACCTTGACCCAATGCTTTACTTACCAAAAATATCATCTAATAAAATAAAAAATGACACAATTAAAGACTGATGATATAATTTAATTATATGAATAATATTAAATCAAAAAGAAATATTTATATAGGAATATTTATTTTAATCATAATAATTATTTTTATATTTTTATTTACTTCAAATAAGGATATAAATTCAACTAATCTTCAAGATAATATATCTTATGCCGAACAAAAGAGTAATTATTTTTTTGAACAATATATAGAAAATCCAGTATTATATGTTTGGAATAGTTTTGGCAGTTGGATATATAAAACTACTGAACAAACAAAAAATAATGACTCAAAAATTTATGAGTCTAAAATAGAAAAAATAATTAAACCCGATAAAGTCAATAAATATTTTGGTACTACAACAGAAGAAGATTTAAATAAAATTATTCAATGAGTAGTTAAAAATAATTTCTTATTGTAAAATGAGTAAAAATATGTAATTATCTTAATGTATTTATATTTATTGCCCGAGTGGCGGAACTGGTATACGCGCACGACTTAAAATCGTGTCTCGTAAGGGATGTGGGTTCGATTCCCACCTCGGGCACCAGTAAGCGAAGCTTACGCGAGAGCACGTAAACTGCTTT
>JAVHPX010000055.1:0-6718 GCA_036170795.1 Minisyncoccota bacterium | reverse complement strand
ATATGCCACCCTAGCTCAGTTGGTAGAGCACATCATTCGTAATGATGGGGTCCCGAGTTCGATCCTCGGGGGTGGCTCAAAATTTTGGTATAATATAAATATGGATATTGATAATAAAGAATCTACAAAAAATACTTTTTTAATGATAACTTTAGATAAAAGTATTTTTAATGAGCTTTCTCCTTCTAGGAAATTTATCACTGATATTGGTTCTGTTGTTGGAGAACTTCACATTATTTATATTGGTTCTAACAAACAATCACTTTTAAAAATAAGTGATAATATTTGGATTTATAGTGTACGCTATATTCCTTTTTTTAGTTTTATTAAAGTTCATAAGATTATTCAATCACAATTAATTTGGAAACGTCATTTTAAACCGATAGCTATTATTAGCATGGGTGATGAAATAATGATAGCCAAAAAATTTGCAAAGAAGTATCATCGTTCTCTTTATGTTTTTTATTCGTATATGAAACTTCTAGGCAACAAAGAAATATCACTTAGTAAATTAGTTCATTCTAGTCCTACAAAAATTTTTATTCCGAATACTTATATTAGTAATGTTATTAAAAATCATTCTAGTTATCAAGCTAAAGAAACAGAAGTAATAATTTTCTCTGAATATATTGACATCTTAGAGCTCGATAATATTTTTAATAGTAATAATTTAATTGAATATAATAATTCAAATTCAAAAAATAAAATTTTTACGATGATAATCTTTTCAGAGATGGTTGGTATTAATCTTTTTAAGATGATTAGAACGATAAGTAAGGAAATAATACCTTTTATTTTAAAATTTAGATTTTCTTTAATTGTTCCAGACAATCAATTCTTGAAAGCTAGAATACTTAGGTATTTATTTGGTATATCATTAGAAATTTTAAAAGAAAATGAAGATTCTATCAATTTATTTCATAAATCGCACATAATGCTTTATTTTGGTAAATCTGATATTTATTATAAACCAATTTTATATTCATTTATCGCTGGTTGCCCAGTTATTTCTTCTGGTGACGAATATAGTAAGATAGTTCTTTTTAATTCTGATTTTGAAAAATATAATCACTTAAGTAAAGATGGTAAAACATTTGGTCTTGTTATTAAAAATATGATTAATGATCCATACCTTTACACAAAATATAAAATTAATTGTGTGGACATGGCTAAGATAACTTTTACTCAAGACCACAATATTTATATTAAAGAACTTAGTGATAATTTAAATTTATAGGATCTATTTGCTATAATATAAAAATGCAGATGGATACTGAAGAAATAAAAAAAGAAATTGAAATTCTTGAAATCAAAATAGCAAGTTCAGATTTCTGGAGCAACAAAGTTGAAGCTCAAGTGATTATTAAACATTTATCTAAACTTAAAGATGAACTTATAGGAAATAATAAATACGATAAAGGTAACGCTATACTTTCTATTTTATCTGGGGCTGGTGGAGATGATGCTGAAGATTTTTCTGCAATATTGCTTCGTATGTATATTAAATATATAGAGAAAAAGGGTTGGCGGATAAGGTTAATACACGAAAATAAGAATGATCTTGGTGGCTATCGTAATATCTATATTGAAGTTATAGGTCACCATGCTTATGGTATTCTTAAAAATGAATCCGGTGTTCATCGTTTGGTCCGTATATCACCATTTAATGCTAAATCCTTGCGTCATACATCTTTTTCACTTGTTGAAGTTATTCCAAAATTTGATAAAAACAATGATATTATAGAAATACCTCCCGAAGATTTGAAGATTGAATTTTCAAAATCTGGAGGTCCTGGAGGACAAAATGTAAATAAAAGAGAAACGGCAGTCCGGATAGTTCATATACCGACAAATCTATCAGTCCATGCTTCTACCGAGCGCTCGCAAGAACAGAACCGTGTACGTGCACTTGAGATACTAAAAGGTAAACTTTACAAGAAACGCGAAGAAGATCAAGCACGTACTGCCGCTGGGTTGTCTCCTTCTAAAACTACAGAGATCGAATGGGGAAATCAAATTCGGTCATATGTCTTTCATCCATACAAACAAATTAAAGATCATAGAACAAATATAGAAGTTCATGATATTGATAAAGTTTTAGAAGATGGTGAACTCGATGTTTTCATTGAAGCAGAACTGAATTTGTGATATTCTTAATAAGTCTATGATTTATTTTAACAATGTTACAAAGAAATACAATGACAGTGTGTCACTTGAAGATGTTAATATCACGATCGCTGCTGGGGAATTTGTATCTATTGTTGGTCACTCAGGAGCAGGAAAAACAACTATAATAAAACTTATTATGGCTGAAGAATCTCCCACTATTGGAACAGTGTTTTTTGAATCAACTGATATTCACAAACTTACAAAGCGTGACCTTTTACATTTCCGTCGTAAGGTCGGTGTTGTTTTTCAAGATTTTCGTCTCTTGTCGAATAAGACTGCTTATGAGAATATTGCATTTGCAATGGAAGCTACAGGTAAAAATGATACTGAAATAGCTGAAGATGTTCCCCATGTATTAGAGCTTGTTGACCTTACAAGTAAATCATTACATTTTCCTTATCAACTTTCTGGTGGTGAAAAACAGCGTCTTGCTATAGCTCGTGCGATCATTACACAGCCGGAGCTTATTATTGCTGATGAGCCGACTGGTAATCTTGACCCTATTAATACTAGTGAAGTTGTGAATATTTTAAAGAAAATTAATGATTTAGGTACTACTATTATTTTAACGACTCACAATCGGTCAGTTATTGATCAGATTAAAAAACGGGTTATTACTCTAGAGAATGGTCGTGTGGTTAGAGATGATAAAGAAGGTAAGTATATGATATAATAAAATTATGTTTTTAACTGATACAAAAAGGATTATACGTTCTGGGTATCGCAATTTTGTGCGTAGTGGTTTCACCTCTATTTCTTCAATACTTATTATGACTATAACTCTTTTTGTTATCATTAGTCTTATTTTTGTACAAACTACACTTCATAATGTACTGAATGATATAAAAGAAAAAGTTGATGTAACTGTTTATTTTGTACCAGATGCAAGTGAACCAGCTATTTTGGATGTCAAATCTGCTCTTGCTAAACTTCCAGAAGTTAAAAGTATCTCATATACATCATCAGATATTGCTCTCTCTACTTTTAAAGAAAAACATTCGAATGATTATTCAACACTTCAAGCTCTAGATGAACTTGGTGGCAACCCTCTTGGAGCATCTCTTAATATTAAAGCTAAAGATCCTTCACAGTACGAAAGTATTTCTAAATATTTTGAGAATAATAATGTCCTTACTCAAGGTACTCTTTCGATTATTGATAAAGTTGATTATCATCAGAATAAAGTTGTTATTGATAGGCTCACTTCTATTATATCTGGCGCAAAAAGACTTGGTTTTGCTATATCATTTGTGCTTATATTAATATCTATTGTTATTACATTTAGCACAATTCGATTGATTATTTATATGTCTCGTGAAGAGATTAGTGTTATGAGGCTTGTCGGTGCGGGGTCAAAATATATAAGAGGACCATTTATTGTTTCTGGTATTCTTGTGGGGCTTGTTGCAAGTTTGGTTACAATAATTTTATTTATTCCTATTTCTATTTGGCTTGGCAATGAAATGACAGATTTTATTGGTATCAATTTGTATACATATTTTAAATCAAACTTTTTGCAGTTATTTATTATTATCCTTGGTTCAGGGGTGATACTCGGAAGTATTGCTAGTACTTTTGCTATCGGTCGTTATCTTCGAAAGTAATTATGAAATTACGAACAAAAAATATTACAAATAAAAAGATAATTGATTGTAAATATATTTTTATAGTTGGTGGAGTAATATCTGGAGTAGGTAAGGGTGTCGCTGCTTCATCTATAGCTCGTATTCTTAAAAATAGAGGTAAACATGTAACTGCTATTAAGATTGATCCTTATATAAACGTAGACGCAGGTACTATGAATCCAACCGAGCATGGTGAAGTTTTTGTTCTTGATGATGGCTATGAATGTGATCAAGATATGGGTAATTATGAACGATTTCTAGATGTGACTCTTAGTAGTATCAATTATATGACAACTGGCATGGTTTACCAGAGTGTTATAAACAAAGAACGTAATCTTATGTATGGTGGTAAATGTGTTGAAGTTGTACCGCACATACCACTTGAAGTTATTCGTAGAATAGAAGAAGCTCGTGATAAAGCTAAAGCGAATGTTGTAGTCATTGAAATTGGTGGGACAGTAGGTGAATATCAGAATATGCTCTTTCTTGAAGCTGCTCGTATGATGAAGATTAGTCATCCTAAAGATGTTTTTTTTGTGATGGTATCATACTTACCAATACCATCAAAAGTTGGTGAAATGAAAACAAAACCGACACAATATGCTGTCCGTACTTTAAATGCTTCAGGTATTCAGCCTGATGTTATTATTGCTCGTAGCAAACTACCTCTCGACAATCGTCGTAAAGAAAAAATTTCAATGTTTTGTAATATTTTATCTGACCATGTTATTTCTGCTCCTGATGTTGATAGTATTTATGATATTCCTGTAAATTTTGAAAAAGAAGGTTTTGGTGATATGATTTGTGATGTTGTTGGAATGACTTGTGACTCAAGTGAAAATGCAGGTTCACTAATATGGCATAAATTTGCTTTATCTACACATACTCCAAAAAAAGAATTACATATTGCAATCATTGGTAAGTACTTTACAACTGGAGATTTTACTCTTTCGGATTCCTATTTGTCAGTTATAGAAGCTATTAAATATTCAGCTTATGCTTCTCATCGTAAGCCAGTTTTGTCATGGGTTTCATCTATTGATTTTGAAAAAGATAAAAACAAAGTTAAAGAACTTTCAAAGTATGATGGTATTATTGTTCCAGGTGGATTTGGTGTACGTGGAGTAGAAGGCAAATTAAAAGCCATAGAATATGCTCGTATTCACAATATTCCTTACCTTGGTTTGTGTTATGGAATGCAACTTCTTGTAATTGAATATGCTCGTAATGTTTTAGGTCTTAAAGATGCAAATACTCGTGAGGTTAATCCAGATTCTAAAAATATGGTTATTGATGTTATGGAAGATCAAAAAGAAAAAATCGCACAACAGAGGTTGGGTGGAAGTATGCGACTTGGGGCATATAGTGCACACTTAAAGAAGGGAAGTGTAGCGCAGTTAGCTTATAAAACTAATATTATATCTGAACGTCATCGTCATCGTTACGAAGTTAACAATAACTATGTAGAATCATTGACTTTTGCTGGTCTTGTATTCTCTGGTTTGTCTCCTAATGGCAAACTTTGTGAGATAGCTGAACTTCCTAAGAAAAAGCATCCATTTTTTTTGGGTACTCAATTCCATCCAGAATTTAAAGCTCGACCCCTATCACCACATCCACTTTTTTCTGCTTTTATTAAAGCTTGTATTAAAAATAAGAAAAAATAAAATTTATTTTTAAGATAATGCATCTTGTCCGTCACGAAGTCTACTTTCGTTGATGATTTTAAGAATTTCATCTTCATCATCTGTAATTTTATATAAGTTAATATCATTAACATTTATGACTCCGTATTTTTCTAATAGAACTTCATCTATAAGTTTTGTTATTGGAGTCCAAAATTCAACTCCTAAAAGTATTATAGGAATTTTTCCAATTTTACCTGTTTGTTGGAGAGTTAGCATTTCAAAAAGTTCATTTAATGTACCGAATCCACCAGCACAGAAAATACAAACTTCTGTCGCATAGGACATTGAAACTTGCCGAGTAAAAAAGAAATAGAAAGGTATTTCATCCGTGACATATTGATTTGTTTTTTGTTCTTGTGGAAGTCTGATTGTAAGCCCAACTGATTTACCACCCGCATCATGAGCTCCTCTATTTGCAGCTTCCATAATTCCTCCTCCACCACCAGAGAGGATATTATATCCAAGTTCTTTTGATATTCGATAAGCTAGTGACCTTGCTTGCTTATATAAAGGATGATTTTCATTTAAATGTGCTGAACCGTAGAAAGTAACAGATGGAGTTAGATCTTGAATTACATCGATACCTTGACGAAATTCTTCTTCCATCATACATAATTTTGTTTCCTCATCGTTCTCTCCATAGAGAGTAACACATCCATTTTTGATATCATCAGTTGTTAAATGTTTTGGTCGGTATTTTGTAACATCTATGTTTTTCATAAATCTCATTATACAGTAATTATATCTTATTTTCAAAATTTTTAATTATTTTTTGTATTTTATGGTACTATATCGATGTTAATGGAAGTAAGTAAATATTATATTGCCAGATCGTCTAATGGTAGGACACCTCCCTCTGGAGGAGGTTATCTTGGTTCGAATCCAGGTCTGGCAGCCAAGTTTCGGAATTCGTTTTTTCGCCAAAATTCGGAGCGTCGCAAAGCGACGCGACGGGGGTTTCCGCCAGAATTCGCCAAGGGTTTTTGAAATCCAAAAGAAGCGAGCGGGACGCGAGGCGGGGGTTCGAGCCAATCTTTTTAAGAAAATCTCTTTTGGCTTCGAGATTTTCTTCGGAAGCGATAATTATGGCTTGGTTACTGTCTAAAATGAATTGTTTAGAAAGTTCGAGCCAGCGATTGCCTTTTCGTTCAAAATCCTTTAATTTCTCTGAAAAATCAATCTTTTGGTTGAGGAGCTTTTGCTTCTTCGCGATATACTCCTCGCTCGTAATTGTGC
>JAVHPX010000054.1:0-7229 GCA_036170795.1 Minisyncoccota bacterium | reverse complement strand
ATTTTATGGATTTACAAGACCTTAAAACAAAATATTACTTTTTTGACCCCATAGAATATGGAAGAGTCTTTGTTTTTATTGATTTTGGTAATGTTCGTCCTTGGGCTAAAGATTTCTGGGAAGAAGAAAATAAATTTAGAATTTCAGCAGAAGTAGATATTATAAAATTAGCGGAAGTATGTAATTGGGTTTCTCCTGTAAAGAAGTTCTTCTATTATGGCCATTATAGTGAAGATCAAGGAAAAGATAAACATAATAAATCAGTTTGGCGAATTGATAAAGCAGGTAGAGCAGGTTTCCAAGTAAAAACAAAACCGATAAAGATGATACCCCATTATGACGAAGAAGGTATTTTTGTTGGTAAATTTCCTAAGTGTAATTTTGATGTTGAAATGACTATGACAATATTACAGAAGATTGAAAAATACGATACAGTGATGCTTTTTTCTGGAGATAGTGATTTTGGGGGATTACTTGGTTATCTTAAAAGTAAGGGTAAAAAAGTTGTAATTGTTTGTACTCGTAATCGCATGAGTACAGAACTTCAGACTGTGGCTGATAAATTTGTACCAGCAGAAACCTTAGCAGAATTTCTAAAATATATACCAAAACAAACTCGCCCGAACTGTTAAGTTCGGGCGAGGTATAAATACAATCCTGGTATCCTTCAGGCGAGGGCAACTTTCGTTACATAAGAAGTATAACAGAAATGGACAATGTCCGCAATAAATAGTGGATAACTTTTTTACTTCTTCCCAAAACCCTTAATTTGTGGTATATTTTGGCCATGAACGAATCGGAAACGAGAGCTGAATATATTGACCCGAAACTAAAAAAGAGAGGCTGGGGAGACGGAGAATCAAGAGTTCTTCGTGAGTTTCGCATTACTGATGGGAGAATAAACAAAGGAGGAGTGCGAAGTAAGCCAGAAATTGCTGATTATATTTTAGTTTATAAAAACTGCAAAATTGGGGTTGTTGAAGCTAAAGCCCTAAACTTAGAAGCGACTGAAGGAGTAGCACAAGCTAAAGCATATGCTCAAAAATTACATATTGATTATACTTACTCCACTAATGGAAAAGAAATCTACGAGATATCAATGAAGAACGGAAAGGAAGGAATTGTTTCTGATTTTCCTACACCAGAAGAATTATGGAATAAAACATTTTCAGATCAGAATGAGTGGAAAGATAAATTTAATGCTATTCCAATAGAAGGAGAAAAAGGTAAACGCTACTATCAAGAGTTAGCAATAAACAACGCTTTAAATGCTGTAGCTGAAAACAAGTCACGAATATTGTTAACCATGGCTACAGGGACAGGAAAAACAATTGTAGCAGCTCAAATTGCTTGGAAACTATTTCAAACTAGATGGAATTTAAAGCATGACGGTGCAAGAAGACCAAGAATACTATTTCTAGCAGACAGAAACATTTTAGCTGATCAAGCTTTTGGTAATGATTTTTCAATCTTTCTGACTGATGCAAAGGTTCGTATTAATCCTTTAGGCATTCGAATGAAAGGAGGAGTGCCTATGAGTGGTAGTATTTACTTCACGATATTCCAAACTTTTATGTCGGGACCGAATGGTTCTCCATACTTTGGAGAATACCCAGCAGACTTCTTTGATTTTATTATTATAGACGAATGTCATAGAGGTGGAGCAAATGATGAAAGTAACTGGCGTGGAATATTAGAATACTTTTCTCCTGCTGTTCAGCTTGGTTTAACTGCCACACCTAAACGAAATAATAACGTAGATACATATAAATACTTTGGTGAGCCAGTATATATTTATTCTCTTAAAGAAGGAGTAAATGATGGATTTCTAACCCCATTTAAGGTTAAAAGAATTAGCACAACTATGGATGAATATGTTTATACTTCTGATGACCAAATAATAGAGGGTGAAGTAGAAGAAGGTAAAATTTACACTGAACCAGATTTTAATAAAATAATTGTTATTAAAGAACGTGAAGCTAAAAGAGTTCGTTTAATGTTGGATGGTATAGATCAAAAAGAAAAGACGATTGTATTCTGTGCTACACAAGACCACGCACTTGCTGTGCGTGATTTGATAAACCAAATGAAAGAAAGTACGGATCCAAACTATTGTGTACGAGTAACTGCCAATGATGGAGCTCGTGGAGAGCAATATTTACGTGAGTTCCAAGATAACGAGAAAACTATTCCAACAATTTTAACTACTTCACAAAAGCTTTCTACCGGAGTAGATGCTCGTAATATAAGAAACATTGTTTTAATGAGACCAGTAAATTCAATGATTGAATTTAAGCAGATTATCGGAAGAGGAACAAGACTTTTTGACGGCAAAGAATATTTTACTATTTATGACTTTGTTAATGCATATCATCATTTTGCTGACCCAGAATGGGATGGTGAGCCAATAAATCAAATTGAAGATGATGAACCTAAAAAACAAAGAGAATCAAAAGAATCTAAAATTATAATTGAAAAAGAACCACCAATAGAACAAAAAAGAAAATTAAAAATAAAGTTACGAGATGGTAAGGAAAGAGAAATACAACATATGATCTCTACTTCTTTCTGGGGTGCCGATGGCAAACCTCTTTCATCAGAAGAATTTATAACTAAAGTATATGGTGTATTGCCAGATTTATTTAAAAATGAAGAGGAATTAAGGAAGATATGGTCTAACCCAATAACTAGAAAAGAGTTTCTAAAAAGATTATTTGATTTGGGTATTGATTTAGAGCAACTAGATAATATTCAAAAGGTAGTTAACGCAGAAGATTGCGATTTGTTTGATGTCCTTTCTTATTTATCTTATAACACTCCATTAATTACGAGAGCGCAAAGAATAGCTAATTCTAAAGAAAATATTTTTGAAGGAGTAGATGATAAAAATAAAGAATTCTTAAATTTTGTACTTTCTAAGTATGAAGAAAAAGGAGTTGAAGAGTTAGATGAAGAAAAATTGCCACAACTGCTTAATCTTAAATATAATGCTATATCTGATGCAATAAATATTCTTGGAGAAGTAGATTCAATTCGTTCCACATTCTTTGGTTTCCAAGAGCGTTTATATTCGAAGGTTTAAATAACATGGACTAAGAAGTATTGGGAACTAGCTAGTTCACGGATATTTTCCTGCTGGAAAATTCCGCGACTCTGATTCAGTTTATTAGGAGAGGAATCTTGAATCTTACAGATTCTGTACACCTTTCGTATTTTTTCGGATGATTACATCCTTAAAAATATACTTAAGGTTTTTTCGTCCTCTCGCGCAAAGTATAAATATACTTTGCTCCAGGCACAAATGAAAAAACACTAAATTTAGTGTTTTTTCATTTGTGCCTGGGAGAGGACTTGAACCTCCAAGGATTTCTCCACTAGTTCCTAAGACTAGCGCGTATACCAATTCCGCCACCCAGGCATATTTATTAAATTATTAAACGTGAGGCGTGGGCGAGAATCGAACTCGCGAATGGCGGTTTTGCAGACCGCAGCGTTACCACTTCGCCACCACGCCTTATCGCATTATGCATACTTATACTAGCTTTTCGAAAGCAATTCGTCAATTTTTTGGCGATTTTTTTCACCTTCATCAATTTCTACATCAAGAAATGGTATAGGATTAATTTTTAAATTCTTAGTTATGTATTTTCTAATATCACCTAAATTACGTTTTATAAATCCATAAGCTGCTTTTTCTTTTTCTCGTGGTAAGACACTGATCATAATCTTGGCATTTTTATTATCAGGAGTTGTAATTACACGAGTAACTGTAATCATAGATGCAGGACCTGACTCTTTTTCTATATATATAGCTGCTAATTCTTTTATATGATTTGCTATTTTTTCTCCTCGATATTCTGACATATTATTTAATAATAGTAATAAATGATTCTAAATTATCTCCTGGGGCAATATCTATTTTAGATTCTATTAAGATTCCACAATCAGTACCTTCAAGCACTTCTTTTGTTTTTATTTTATTTAATTGTAGTCCAACAATTTTACCACGACCAATTTCAAAATCACGTCTGATGATACGTATGATACCTCCATCAGTAATACGACCAGTAGTAACTTTACCCCCGACGACCTGCCTATCTCTTGTTGCACCAAATATTTTTAGTATTTTTAGTGTACCTGTAATTTCCATAATTTCTTGACGTGGTCGACGCTCTTCTATAACTTCTTTTAACCAATCAGTTAGTTTGTAAATAATATCAAAAGTTTTAATTGTGACTTTCAGTTGTTCATTAAGATCACGTGCCCCATTATCTATCTTTGTATTAAATCCAATGATAATACTTTCTTTATTGTTTCGAGTCATTTGAAGATCTGATTCATTTATAGCTCCTACTCCTTTGCTTATTACTTTAAAAGAAATCTCTTCGGAATTTAATTTATTAATTTCTTTTTCTAGCGCTTCGATAGTACCCATAAAATCAGTTTTGATTACAATAGGAATATGTTTACCTAATTGAACATTATCTTTAGGATTTTCATTCTTTATAGATATTTCTTTTTGAATTAGTTCCATGTGTTCTAGTGCTTCTTTTTTGGTTTTAAATGATTCAAATACATTTCCAACTTCTGGCATAGATTCAAATCCAACAAGACGAATAGGGGATGAAAAGGTAGCTTCTTTTATTATTTTACCTAGAAAGTTTTCTATAATTCTTGTTGTAACGATAGAAGATCCTGATGTGACAAACATACCAGAAGTAAGAGTACCGTTTTTAATAATACAAGTTGCAGATATACCACGTTTAGGTTCACGATTAGCTTCAATAATTATTCCTTGTGCATTTAGTCCTGTATCACCAGTAAATGTTTGTAAATCAGCAACTAAAATTATCATATCGAGAAGTTCTTTTATTCCAGTACCTTCTTTGGAAGAGATAGGCACATAAGGAATATCACCACCCATATCTTCTAGATATATTCCTTTTTCAGCAAGTTCCATTTTTACTTTTTCAATATTAGCATTTTGTTTATCGATTTTATTTATTGCTACGATATAAGGTATCTTACTTTCAATAATTGTATTATATGCTTCGATGGTTTGTGTTTTGACCCCATCTTCCGCTGATATTACAAGTATAGCTATATCAGCTACAGAAGCTCCGCGTGTTCGCATTTTTGAAAAAGCTTCGTGTCCTGGAGTATCTAAGAATGTAATTAAACAATTTTTACCATCATATTTATGAGTAACTTCGTATGCATTGATAGTCTGGGTAATACCGCCTGCTTCGTTTAAGGTTATGTTTGATTTCCGTATGTAATCAAGAAGTGTTGATTTTCCATGGTCAACATGTCCCATAACAACAACGACAGGAGGACGTGTCACGATATGTGATTGTATGTTTTTTATACTCATTATCTTTTCTATTTACATTGATTTTTTTAATACGTCTTTCTCTTCAATTGATAGTTCAAATTCTGATTTGCCATCTACTATTGGTTTTGCAAAAATACTCATTCTGTCACGAGCATAAAGACTAGATAATACAACTCCGTTTCCTTCATCGTTCATTAAAGCAATTGCAAAACTTTGATTACCACCAGCGTCCATAAATGGATTAAATCTTATTGTTTCTATTTTACGAATTGATTTATTCAGTCTACTATCGACCGTACTTAAATGTGTGTTTATATCTTTTTGATGATTATGTAATTCTTCTACATGTTTACCAAGTTCTGTCATTACTTCTTCAAAGTTTTGTGCTTTTGTCCCTGCAAAGAATTTTTTTAGTCTATGTTCGAGTAATCCTATCCATATTAAAAGGATAATAATAAAACCAGTAAGTATATAAAGTATAATAGATGTTATCATAACTTAAAAGAGTATATACCAATAAAGCCTTTTTTACAATATATGATATAGTATTGACACATTTAAGTTATGAAAATAAATTTTAAAAAATTAAAGAAAATAATATATCTTGACTATGCAGCAGCGACACCAATAGACATAAATATATTGGGAATGATGAAATCTTTTTATGGTATATTTGCCAACGGGAGTGCTATACACAAGAGTGGCATTTTAGCTCGTAATGCTATAGAAAATGCTAGGTTAAGTATTGCTCATTCTATTTGTGCTCATAGTGATGAGATTATTTTTACAGGTAGTGGAACAGAAAGTGATGCATTGGCGATATTGGGAGTAGTTAATAATTATAAATTACAAACAATAAACGGACAGAAAAAAGTTCCTCATATTATAACTACAAACATAGAGCATTCAGCAGTTTTAGAAAATTGTAAACTTTTGGAGAAAAATGGAGAAGCAGAAGTTACTTATCTAAAAGTCAATGCAAATGGAATTATAAATTCAAAAGATGTTTATGATGCCATAAAAGAAAATACAGTCTTGGTATCTGTAATGTATGCAAATAATGAGATTGGAACAATACAGCCGATACAAGAAATTGCCAAAGTAATCAGATATTTTAGGAAAAGTAGAAAATCGGAAAAAGAAATTGATTTTGAAAAGTCCTCGGATCTCCTCGCAAGCGAGGCCAGACATTTTCAAAATCAATTTCTTTTTCCGATTTTTCATACTGATGCTTGTCAAGCTATGAATTATTTACCGACAGAGAATATTGAAAAACTTGGAGTAGATTTGTTAACTTTTAATAGTTCAAAAATATATGGTCCGAAGGGTCTTGGTGTTTTATTTAAAAAAAGAGGAATTATCCTTACTCCACTTTATGCTGGTGGTGGGCAAGAGCAAGGTTTACGTTCAGGGACAGAAAATACTATTGCTATTGTTGGGGCAGCTTTAGCTTTGGAATATACAAATAAAATAAAAGAAAAAGAATCTAAACGTCTTGTTAAACTTCGTGATTACACAATAAATAAGTTACTTTCGTTATCAAAAACATCTGGTTATGAAATAATTTTAAATGGCGATAAAGTAAATCGATTACCAAATAATATAAATATTTCTATCCACGGTATTTCAAGCGAACTCCTTGTCATAGAACTCGATGCGAAGGGGATAGAAGTTTCTGAAAGAAGTGCTTGTTCAAGTACTAGAGAAGAAGGCTCGCATGTTATAGATGCTATCCGAAAAATTCGGTTTTCCAAAGGACAGTCCTTTGATAAGGATATAATCAATTCGCTTCGTATTTCACTTGGGCGACAGACTTCTAAGGGTGATGTCGATACATTAGTTAAATCCTTTAAAGATATTTTAGTAAAATACAAACAGTGGAAATAGGGTTGAC
>JAVHPX010000053.1:0-1658 GCA_036170795.1 Minisyncoccota bacterium | reverse complement strand
CATTGGTCACGAGATTAGCACTATTGAGACTATTGAGAGGATAAGAAGAAGTTTTGACTGGAGAGTTTTTGGAATTTAGGTCTTGACCAGAATATGCTTTCCATTGATCAAGTGTATGTTGATAATAATGCCAAGTTGGAGTTCTCTGAAATTCTTCAATGGTAATATTATCAGCAATTGGTCTGGCATAAATATTATTATCCATAGTGATTTGATTTTTATAGACTTCTATAGGATCAAGATGCATTGCCAGCTGTTGATTAGTTTTAGCTATAAAAATATTATTTAAAGAAATAGTGGAGCCGTAATTAGTGGCGGTATTACTATAAAATCTCAGCCCAACAGAATTATTATATACAGTATTTCTTTGAACTAAAATATTATGGTTTCCGCCTAAAAATATTCCAGCATTACTATCATTAGTAGCATTTCCATTTATGGTATTATCAGAAATTTCTATTCCATTAGACAGATAGTCTAAATATATACCATCATCTCCACTTCCATAATTTCCCCCAGAGGGATCAGTATAATTAGGATTATTGATAATAATATTACTTAATATTTTGATTCCAGACATAGTAGGGATGGTTCCGGGTGTACCTAATCCTTGGTCTCCATTCCATGTATATATCGCTCCCCCATCATTCTGGTTTTGAGAATAATTAGTAATATAATTTTTTTGAATTATTGTGTTACTAGACCTAAAATGAATAGCAATATATCCTGTATTATTAATGGTATTATACTCAATTAAACTGCCTTCTCCGTCAGCTATAATTCCTTCATTTTTAGAGAATTGGGGATAATAACTATCGGCACCATAAATCATCCCCGTATTATTAATGGTATTATTTCTAATAATAGCATATCTAAAATGAATAGTGAGGTTCATTACGGTACTTTGAGTTTGATCAAAAGTACAATTTTCAACTAATAGATGATCTGACCATCCGCCATAATTTCCATACAAGGCTGCATTTCCGCTATATTTAAAATTAGAATTGGTAATACTATGGTTCATAGCATGTTGCAATAAAAAGGTATGCATATTACTCCCAGTAAAATCCAAACTGTCAAAAGTAATAAATGATTTATTTGTAGAATTAACTAAGATATCAATTGATGAAACTTTAACGTTTGTTGGCTGGCTTGTACTATACATCCGGATCTTGTGCGTTGTCGGGTTGTAATACCACTCATTTTGTTGATCAAGTGTCCTGGGATCATTTTGAATAATGAATTTAAGTCCACCCTTTTGTATATATGTATCATATGGATCTTGAGTATATGTTAATGTTCCTCCTGATTGACTAGTAATAGGGACTCTTAATGTTGTGTAGGTTGTATTATTAAATGCCAACTCTGCCCCCGTCCAGTTAGGAGTACCTGTGAGATTATTACTAGTGATGGAAGCATTGCCGGAATAACTTTGATAAAAGTAATATCCTGTATTTGGAGTTCTTCCCATAGCTGTATTTACATTATTCACTGTCACCATATTTACAGTTGGTAATGTTGAAACCGTATTAGTACTCTCCCAAATGTTATTGCCGAGATTAGTCCATGAGGTGACATCAGTAAAACCAGTGATGATTGGTTGAGCACCAGTACCGTATGCTCCAAAAGTAATAGGATTACCAGCTGTACCTGATTGA
>JAVHPX010000052.1:0-1696 GCA_036170795.1 Minisyncoccota bacterium | reverse complement strand
AAATATTTCACTTCTGTGAAGTATGGTGACTGTCTTACAATAAGCAGAAAGTTGTGCAGCAGATTCAAAAGCAGCATTACCTCCACCAACGACAACGACATCAGAATCAGCAAAAAGGGGACCATCACAAGTAGCACAATAGGTGAGTCCTTTGTGTTCTAATTTATCTGCATTTTTTGCTTCTAATTTTCTACGTCCACTGCCTGTAGCTATTAAAATAGTTTTAGTTAAAAATTCATCTCCAGATTCTGTTTTAACTAAAAAGTTAGTATCAGATTTTGTTATTGTGTTTACTTTTTCTCCTTCTTTTACTTCCAATGTTTGGCCAACTCCAGCATTCGCGAGTACATGTTTTTTGAAATTTTCTGCTAGATCAGAGCCAGAAATAGAAGGGGAACCTATCCAATTATAAATCTGTTCGGACACGACAGATTGCCCACCCCATTCGGATGTTATAAATAAAGTATTAAGTCTTTTGCGAGAAGCATACACAGCGGCAGCACTGCCAGCTGGCCCTCCTCCTATAATTATTAAATCGTACATAAATAGCTGTTAGCTAATAGCTTATTGCTTTTAGCTTTTTAGATTATAACATATTATTTTATTCTATAAACTATGTTTAGTTTTTCTTTCTTCGCAAGAATGCTGGGACAGCGCTCCAATCTTCGCCATCATCATCTATTATTATTTCTTCTATAGGTTCAGGCTTTTTATCTATTTTTTTTAAGAAATCGGTATTGTTGTTTATATTATTTTTATTTGAATTTTGAATAGTATTGTGTATTTCTTTTACGACTTTATCTGCATTTTCTTCTTTTACTACTGTTTGATTTAAAGCTGTTGTTCCACTAAAAAGTGTCTTACGAGGTGTCGCATCAGATCCAAAACTTGTAGCTATGACAGTGACTTTTAATTCACCCTTTTTTAATTTTTCATCATGAATAGTACCGAAGATAACTTTTGCGTCTTTATCTATAGATTCTGTGATTATTTTAGCTGCTTCCTGTATCTCATGAATAGTAATGTCGTCTCCACCTGAAATAGCAAATAGTACTCCTTTTGCACCATTTATTGAGATTTCTAATAGGGGAGAATTGATAGCTTGAAGTGCTGCTTTTGGAGCACGTCCATCACCTGATGCGAGACCTATACCCATGAGAGCACTTCCAGCATCTGACATGATAGCTCTAATATCTGCAAAATCAACATTTATTATACCTGGTGTAGTAATCAAATCTGAGATACCTTCCACTGCTTGACGTAATACATTATCACAATTTGCGAAAGCATCTTTGAAGTTTGTTGTTTTATCTGATAACTGAATTAATTTATCATTTGGAATAATAATTATAGCGTCCACTTCTTTTGCTAATTCCTCAATTCCTTTTTCAGCGATTTTCATTCTGTGATTACCTTCAAAAAAGAAAGGTTTGGTGACGACGGCGACAGTGAGAATGCCTTGTTCTTTTGCTGCACGAGCGATAATAGGAGCAGCACCTGTACCAGTACCTCCTCCCATTCCACAAGCAATGAATATCATATCAGCACCCTTGATAGTATCTTGGATTTCTGATTTTGTTTCTTCGGCAGCTTTTTTACCAATTTCTGGATTCATTCCAGCACCGAGACCTTTTGTAAGATTTTTTCCAATATGTATTTTTTTCTCAGCTAGAGAATTATGCAAGTCTTGTGTGTC
>JAVHPX010000051.1:0-1706 GCA_036170795.1 Minisyncoccota bacterium | reverse complement strand
CATTGGTCACGAGATTAGCACTATTGAGACTATTGAGAGGATAAGAAGAAGTTTTTGGAATAGCGACCGAATCAACATCTTGATTCATGAAGGTTTTCCATTGGGAAACATCGAGAGCTGGAGGGTCAACAAAAATACCGCTAGTATGATAATAAAAATCAAATGGCGCATCGATATCATCTCTATAGTAATTATTATTGAAGGTACCAATAGCTCGCATGTCAGTTTGAATATCGGTCGTAGTAGGAATATTGAGTTGTCCGTTCCAATATAATAAATTATTTTGTTTTGAGTTCATCGGAAAAACTATATTGTTTGTTATTTGATTATTTCGAACCAACCGAGAGTCCCAACTAGGACGATTAATACCTAAACCTATTCCAGAATTAAAAATTGTATTACCATCAATTGTGACATTTTGCATCGAATTTGAAAGAAAACCACGATTAAGACAGTTGGCCACAGAATTTCCTGTAACCAAAACATTAGAAGTATTATCATCAAGATAAATACATTCTCCTTGAGTTATAACACCACCACCAGTACCAAGTGGCGCCCCAAGAGCATTCATAACAATATTTTTAGAAATAACTCTATTAGTATAGAGCGGTGGATTTGAACCAGCCCAAGTATAGATTCCTCCCCCGTCATCTTTTACTGAGACAAAATTTGTAATAAAATTTTTCTGTATCGTAAAATTGCTGCCCTGAAATTGAACTGGGGTATATCCTATTTTATCCAATCGATTGTACTCGATCAAGCCACCATCCTGTACATAAACAAAAATCCCTTTATAATCAGCATCAGTCCACTGTTCTCCCATACCGACAATCGTACCAATATTGGTAATCGTATTATTTCTGATAATTACATTTGAAGCATTGGAATCATACACATCTATAGCATTAGATAAAATATTATTAGTAGTTATGTTTTCTATTAGTACGTTTGGCGTATTAAAGAGATAGATACCTTTGGAACCTATTGCATTGATATCAATATACTGAATAGTGATGTTACCACTGTCTTTGGCTCGGATAGCCACCCAGTTTGCTCCTTCGAGCGAAAGGTTGTTGATGTTGATAAATTTACTTGTACCAATATTAACCAATGTATCCACAGCACTGGCTTTGATTGTGTATGACGACGGGGTATTGGTACCAAAATACATCAAGAGTTTTTTATTGGTTTTGTCAAAATACCATTCACCGAGTTGGTCAAGCGTTCGAGGATCACGTTGAAAGAAATAACCAAAACCATTGCTACCTGGCCATGGTGTTGCTTGAAGATATATGAATGGATTAGTAATTTCTGAATCAAGAGTATAATTTAGTGTCCCTGCCGATTGACTAGTTATATTAACTCTATCGTTCCACCAGTGATACTTTCTTATGATTGCTTCTGCTCCAGTCCAGTTTGTCGTATTAGTTAACTGATTATCAGTAATAGAAGTAGTTCCATTGGAAGATTCATAAGTTAAATAGCCACCATTTGCTGCATCTGCATTCGGATATCTACCTACAGCTTGAATATTGCCATTAAGCGTGACTAGGTTTAGATCGATACTGAGGGTTGGAGCATTTGCTTGATATACACCATTGCCAAGAGATGTCCAACCAGACACCGTTGTAAAACCAGAAAGTACTGGCTTAGCACCAGTACCGTATGCTCCAAAAGTAATAGGATTACCAGCTGTACCTGATTGA
>JAVHPX010000050.1:0-7798 GCA_036170795.1 Minisyncoccota bacterium | reverse complement strand
GTAAATGGCAGTGTCAAAGGAACAGTAAAAGGAATTCTTAGGGATTAAGTTTTTCAAAAAATATTTGAGTAAAATAAAGTAATACAGCACCAATAAGTAAAGTGAGTAATGAAAGATTCCTATAAAAAAATTGAATCAATTCTTATCCTTCCCAACATTCGCTCCGCTCTCAACGTTGGTGCGATATTTCGAACCGCAGATGCTGTTGGTATTTCAAAAATATATCTTTCGGGTTATACCCCAAGACCAACTGATATGTTTAATCGGATTCAGAAAGATATTGCTAAAAGTGCTCTTGGGGCAGAGATTTGGATTCCTTGGGAATACAGAAAAACCTTAATTCCTTTAATTCGTAATCTCAAAAAAAACGATTTTACTATTATTGCGTTAGAACAAGATAGAAAATCTATAGATTACAGAAAATTGAAAGTTCCTAAAAAGATTGCTATTATTTTAGGTTCTGAAATTGGTGGTTTAAATAAAAAAATATTAAATGAATGTGATCATATAATAAATATTCCAATGTATGGTAAAAAGGAATCTCTGAACGTATCAGTGGCTTGTGGTATTGCACTTTTTAAAATTTTAAAACCTTAGAATAATTTTTGATGTTGATTACAGAAATGAGCGCTACGACTATTTATAATCTTTCTTAAGATAGTTCCGTGGCAGTTTTTTTTACTACATAATTCTTTTGTTCGACGATAAACTTTATGATAGTTTTGAAAATTACCTTTTTCACCATTTATATTTCTATAGTCAGACATTGAGTCACCACCAAGATTAATACTTTTATTCAAAATCTTTTGCATCGCAGTATATAGGATTTTTAGTTGTTTTTTGGGAATTTTAATAGGTTTTGATTCAGGATGAATACTCGCAAGCCAGAGCATTTCATCTGAATAAATATTTCCAATACCAGCTATAACAGATTGATCCATTAAAACTGTTTTTATATTCCATTTTGGTTTTATTAATAATCTTTCTCGGAAATTTATAAATGTAAAACTTTTTGTAAGTGGTTCGGGTCCAATATTTTTTAGATGAACCGTACTATTGATTGTCTTAGAATCTAACATAGTAACTTTGCCAAATTTTCGCGAGTCACACATTATGAATTGTTTGTTATTTGATAGAGAAAATACTACATGCACAAATCTATTGTATGGATCATGAAGTGCTTCACGCTCATTTTTATGAGGGAACCATTTATTTATTTTTTTATCATACAAATATTTACCATAGATAATATGACCAGTCATTTTTAAGTGAATTAATATTGTTTTACCGTTATTTAAATTAATTAAAATATTCTTTGCACGACGTTCTACTTTTATAATTTTGTTACCTATTATTTCTTTTTTAAATTTTTTAAAAAATACTTCATTTTTTATTGTTTCTCTAAATTGTTTTATTGGATTCTTTTTTGCTAAATCTGTCCAGATATTTTTAATAATAAGTCCTGGTAAGACTTTCTGTAGACCATTAGTTGTTGTGCTAACTTCTGGAAGTTCTGGCATATTAAATTCAGTTTAATTTAAGAATTCTAAGAGCTTCTTTAATGCGAGCATTTGTACCTTCTATATTTGAAGGAATTTGTTTAAGAGCATCACGAGCTTCTTGTTGTGAGAATCCTAGAGATTTTAGAGCCTCTACTATATCACTTTCACCACGTAGAGTGTAGTGTTCACCATCTTTACTCGTATATGCTTGTAGTTTATCTCTTAATTCTAGAATAATTTTCTCAGCTGTTTTTTTACCAATACCAGAGACTTTGTTTAAGTAGCTTTTGTCACTCGTAGCTATTGCTTTTTTGAGGGTATCTATTGGTGCAAGGGAAAGTATTCCAAGTGCTGATTTTGGACCAATACCAGAAACATTAAGGAGTAATTCAAAGAATGACATTTCATCATTTGTAATAAAACCATACAGGTCAAGTACAGTTTCTCTGACTACCATATATGTCCATAATGTTGTTTGTTCTCCTTCTTTACAAGAAGCGAGAGTATCTATTGTAATAAATACTTTATAGCCAATACCCATGACATCAATAATAATAAATTTGTCAGTTTTATATATAATAGTTCCTTCTATGTGAGCAATCATAATTTTATTATACCAATTTTTTGATATTTGTCAGAGCATTTACTTTATTAAGTTTTTCTGGTAATATATATGTATTAGCTTTTGTTTGTGTTTCAGTTTATTCATAACATCATTATTAATTCGAAATTATTGATTAAATTATTTTAAAATATGCCAATTACAAAATCAGCAAAAAAAGCGTTACGAGGATCACTAATAAAAAAGTCAGCTAATGATCGTAATAAAAAAGCTGTCAAGGAATCTATCAAAAGTATAGAGAAGCTTGTAAAAGAAAAGAAAAAAGATGAAGCTAAAAAACTTCTATCAGTAGCATATAGTACTATTGATAAAGCATCAAAAAGAGGAATTTTTAAGAAGAATACTGCATCTCGTAAAAAAGCTCGATTATCTAAAATAACAAAGTAAAAACAGACCACCTTAGGGTGGTTTTGTTATGTATAGAGAGTCTTGTATAATGAATATATGAATGAACAATTACTTTTCTTTTATGGTCTTGAATGCCCTCATTGTATTAGAATGGAGAGATTTATAGATAAACTTATTAAAGAAGAAGGATTTGAAATTAAGAAATTAGAAATTTGGTATAACAAAAAAAATAACGAACTCTGTGAGAAATATGATTGTGAATCAGAACCATGTGGTGGTGTACCATTTTTTTTAAACCAGAAAACTAAAAAGACTCTTTGCGGTGAAGTGACTTATAAAGAAATAAAAGATTGGGCAGAGGGGAAATAATTTTAAAAGCTAACTGGCATAATTATAGATGTATTATATAGAGCTAAAACTGATTTTATGATCGGGGTCGTGATAGAACTTTTTAATTCATTACTCTGCAAGATTATTTTAAATGTTTTCTATAAATCTATTAATAATCCTCGTACACCCATATAAAAAGTTACAATAGTGACACAGGAACAAGACATAGATTTACAATTGTTTTTATACCCGTATACTTTTTATATTAATTATGAATTCATGTTATAATATAATCATTAAGAGATATCATAATGGAAAATATTCCTGATAATCAAAAAAAGATTAGAACATTATTATCGTGGCAATGGCCGATATTAATTATTCCGTTGTTGTTTATATTACCTTCGGTGATACTTTCATTATGGCAATACTTAGCCATAACCAAAGACTCTTCACAAACCCGCTCTTTGTTTTACGAATTTATCATACCCACGATAGAGAACCCTCTGCTTTTCTTGGTATATATACTATGGATTATCGCTGGTATCCGTGGTGTAAGGATTTCAAAAAAATATAAAAAAACAGAATATAGGGGTGTTGAAAGCCTTCGTATTATTTCATCTCTTATGATTCTATTTGTTGGTCTGCCTTTGTTAATTTTCCTAATCGTTCAAGCTCAAGGACTCCTTTTGAATCCAGAACGTAAATACACCCAAACATGCACTATGCTTCAGGAAGCATACACAACACCCCAAAAAATTGCGAGTATTACACCTGAGATTTTTGGTCTCACATTTGAAGATGGGAAAGAAGTTATGTTAAGTGGACTTGATTTTAAAAATCAAGCACAATTTGACACTATTACCCGAGATGATTTGCATCTCATTGGTAAAGAAGTAACGGTCGTAGTTCCTCCTTGTACATCTGACTTTATGCCTATTTTCAAATACGGCCTTGATATGAATAAAGTATTTCTGCAATATCGTTTTAAGTCATATTACCCAGCACAGATATTAGTAACCAACGGAAAGGTATATCTTAACGGACAAGAGGTTACACAAAATATCATTAAGAAATAATTATCATCAAAAATGGAAACACAAGTAAATCAAGATGAATTTTTTGAGGAAGTAACATATCGATTGAAAACCAGGACAAACTTTTTAAAAGTATTATTTTCTATTAATACTTTTCTTTTACTAGCACTTTTATTCTTTGCTTTAAGTGGAAGCGAGGGAGCTTTCTGGGGAACATTATATATAATTGCTGCTTTAGTTTTTTCTATCCCCATTACGGTTGTCTTTATTATTCTTCAATTTATCGCATACATTAAGGCAAGAAAAATCACTGTTAATATTCCTAGTAATAAATCAGATTCAATAAGTAATACTAATAATCATCATAATCTTGAGTATACCAAAAGTGCATTCGGCCAAAGTTTCGCACTTACCATACTTCTGTTAGCTTGCCTGACCGTTGTAATTCCTCTAGGGCTATTAATAAGTAGCCGTATTGTAGCATCACGTCAAGGGGCTCAACAAAAAGCTATAGATAATGAAATGAAACAAGAAGCACAACAGAATATGCAAAAACAACAAGCTTTTGCAAAACAGAACCCTGAATTATACGCACAACAGCAGGAAGTTGCAAAGCAACAAGCGATACAAACTAATACTGATACATATAATCAAATTGTTAAAGTTTTTCAAGGACCCCAAAAAATAACATTCGCCAAAGATGGTGGTCCAATAGTTAGTACTGATAGAAAAAATAATATAGAGCCAAGTGCGTACTTATATAATACTCAGTATAACGTAGATATTCGCAATGGAAAAATAAGTAATTATATTAATGATAATTTAATAGGCAAAGAAGTTATTGTTGTGTTGCCAACTCTTGATGAATTCCTCCAAAAATACGCTACACGCCAGACTATTTGGCAACCACTAAATATATCATATCCTATAAATGAGCAAGTAAATAATTTATATATTCCGGTAAAAATTTATATTAATGGGAAACTCCTTGAAGATATTTATAATAAGTAACCTAGTATATAATTACCAATATAACGACTTTGATATCTTTTATATCATGAATTCAAGCCCTGTGATCTCTCAACAAGGTAATCTTCCCTTACAGGGACAATATACCTTTTGCGCATTTTGAAATTAAGATTTCAAAATGCAAACTTAAGCTTAAGGTTTTCTATTCCTGTACATGAAGTTTATTGTGGTCACGAGTTACTAAGTCTACTCGGATGAATATATCCTGTGTGGACTAAGTATTCTCGACCCCACCTCGCTATTGCAAAGCAATATGACTCTGGTAATCACAAAACAAAAAAGACTGAAGTAGTCTAGTTTTTTTAAATACGCGCTTTGTGATCCCGGCAGGAATCGAACCTGCATCGCAACTTCCGCAAAGTTGCGTCCTATCCATTGAACGACGGGACCAATTATTACACTAATTTATTTTTTAAATATCTTCTACTAAACGACAGGACCAAGTACTACGGTAATAATCTACACTATTGTATAGAGGTTCGCAAGTTAGAAGCCTAATTTTTCCATAAAAAGCATTGAAGGAGATTCTTCAATTTTAATATTGGGTACTATTTTAGATATAGATTCTTTTATTCTTAAAGATAATTCATTTGGGAATGGAATAGTATATATAGGTAAGAACTTTTTTGAAGTTAATAGTAATAATTTTCCATAGGAATCATCATTTTTATTTTTAATATTAAAACCTTTTATGTTTTCCCATAAATACTCTTCTTTTCCTAGTTTGATGCCTTCTGTTTTAATACTAATTGCAATATTATGAGGTGTACGAAGTGTAAAAATAATTAGGCACGCACCAGAAATGAGTATAAATATTGCAAATATATAATTATGGAACCATATTGTAATTGAAGCTCCTATAATAGTTACAAGTCCAATAGTCCAAAACCAGTCTGGGTTACGTTCTTTGTGAGAGTATTCTGGAGCAGACCATTCAATTGTATCAATAATTATTTCATTCATACAATATAGTATAGCAACACTATACAAAAAATACCACATAATGTGGTATTTTTGTATTTGACAGAAGCTATTATTTTTTAAATACAAGCATAAGATCAACCCGAGCTTTTGTTGTTGCTGTTTTGAAATTAGTTCCAGCTAACTTTATAGCATCATTACGAGTCTTTTTTAGGTCTGTAAGAGCTGAAGTCATTTCTGCACTTTTCTTAGCTACTAGTAATGCTTTACGAGCATCATTTATAGATTTATTGAAAGTTGCACTTACTGTTTTGCTTGTTATCTGTGTAGTACAGTCTGTTTGTGCTTTTGTAACAGCAGTAGCTACTGAAGCCTTGAATGTAATCATAGCAGCATCTATGGCACTAGTGTGACTTGTCATAGTAGTTGCTAATCCATCACGATATGCTTTGATTGTACTATCAATTGCAGTTCTTCGGTCTGTAACTGCTTGGCTGATACTGGTCTTATAAGCTATTACGGCTGTTTTTTGTATATCTGTTTTTGCCTTAGCTGTCATATTATCCCAATTTTGTAAACGTTTTGCATCAATATCACTGCGACTTTGTGCTTTCTTTGCATCAGAATCGCTTTCTTTTTGTGCTATTTTATTTACACGATTTGTTTGGTTTGCAGATTGTTTTGTTTCTGTTTTTGTTACTTGATCAGCAATCCTTGTTTGTATTTTAGAAATACGAGCACAAAAATTGTTGTTTGTTTTTAACGCTGGTTTTTCTGTTGTTGTTGTAGTTGATATTGTCCCAGTTTCTGCAAATGTTAATGCTGGTACAACAAAACTAAAAACTACCAATAACCCCGCTAACCCCTTTTTTATATTAAAGTTCATCTTTTATTAAAGCAAGATCATTAATAGCTGGAGAATCAAAACTTGTTAATATTATATCGTCATCAGTATCATTCCCTAGTTCCTCAATAGTCTCATCCTGTTCCGCAATGTTTTGTAGTATCTTATTGTTGTATTGTTCATTGTTGTGCGGTGATAGAGAGAACATAACTAAAAAGAAAATTAGAATAAAACCGGGGATCATTATAATATGTTTTGTTCTAGAAATATTATTAATCTTATCTATTAAATTATTTATAATGCTCGACATTACCGTCTTTGTATTATAACGCAATTTAGAATTTTTTGTGACAACATCTGTTTTTAGTTGTGAGAGTGTGTATAGTAAAGAATCACGACTCGGTGTCATATCGATGTGAAGTGTTTTTCTTATTATATTTTCGAATTCTTGATCAGTCATATTTCATTTTAATTGTTTTTTAATATTTGTATAGATTTTTTAATTTCTTTATAGCTCGGGAGTGTATTTGTCGTATTGCATCTTCACGTTTACCGGTCACACTCGATATTTCTTTGTATGTTAAATCATGAGTATAAAAGAGGTTAATAATTTCTTGTTGTTCAGAAGATAGTTTTGATATAGCTTTTAATAATATATTACTTAGTTCTTCAGAATTATTTTTTTTGTCTGTTGACCCGTGTTCATTGGCAAATATATTTACCACTTCATCTGACACAATTTCTTTATGAGAATTTTTTCTCAAATAATCTATTATGGTATTACGTGTTACGACAAAGAAAAATGCAAGAGGAGAAGTGTGACTACTGTTCCATCTTGGAATTGCGTTCCATATTTTTATAAAAGCATTTTGGGTTATATCTTCAGCATCAGCCTTATTCTTAACTCTAGTTATTACATAGCGAAATATAGCTGTGTAATATGTTGTATAAACTTCCTCAAAAGCTTTATTATCGCCTGATTTAGCAAGTAAAATAAGGGTTTTTAGATGTTCTTGTTTTTCATAATCATCTTTTGTCATATATAACGTATAATATATGATTTTGTGATGCAAGGCAAAAAGTAATTTACCATTTATCTATGATATAATATTAATATTAATAATCATTTTTATTTAAATTAGTCATAATATGAAAAAGCTACAGC
>JAVHPX010000049.1:3076-7930 GCA_036170795.1 Minisyncoccota bacterium | reverse complement strand
AAAGTTTTTAAACTAAAAAGTGAATACAAGCCCGATGGCGATCAGCCCAAGGCTATTTCGCAGTTGTTGAAAGGGCTTGAGAAAGGGATGCATAAGCAGACCTTACTAGGAGCTACAGGTACAGGTAAGACTTTCACAGTGGCTAACGTCATTGCAGAATGGAATAAACCGACACTAGTGATAGCTCACAATAAAACTTTAGCGGCTCAGTTGGCTCAAGAATTTCGAGAATTTTTTCCAGATGCAGCAGTGCACTATTTTGTCTCATACTACGATTATTATCAACCTGAAGCTTATATGCCAGTGACTGATACTTATATTGAGAAAGATGCTCAGATAAATAAAGAGATAGATCGCTTGCGTCATGCTACAACCCAAGCGCTTCTGACTCGCCGTGATGTAATTATTATTGCTTCTGTATCTTGTATTTATGGTTTAGGTTCTCCTGAAGAATATCAACGGGTAAATTTAAAATTACAAAAAGGAATGAAGATTGATCGTACGACGCTAATGAAGAAACTTATTGAAATACATTTTGAACGTACTAATGCAGATATTAACTCTGGGCAATTTCGTTCTATTGGAGCTAAAGTAGAAGTTATGCCTGTATCTGAGACTTTTGTTTATCAGATAGAATTTGCAAACGGAGTTATTTCTCGCATAGCAAAAGTTGATCCTGTGTCGTCACATATTATATCTGAAGAAGAGAATATTTTTCTATTTCCGACAAAACATTTTATTACAGAGAAAGATCAGATAGCACGTGCAGTAAAGAATATTAAATCTGAACTTACTTTGCAGTTAAAGAAATTTGAAAAAGAAGGTAAATTATTGGAAGCTGAGCGTATTAAGCGTCGTACAACATATGATCTAGCTATGATTCGTGAGATTGGATATTGTAATGGTATAGAGAATTATTCCCGTCATTTATCTGGTAAAAAAGAAGGTGAAGCACCAGAGACATTACTCTCATATTTTCCAAAAAATAAAGAAGGAGAACTAGATTTCTTAACTATAATCGATGAATCACACGTCACTTTGCCTCAATTAAATGGTATGTATGCAGGTGATGCATCACGTAAAAATACGTTGGTAGAATTTGGATTTAGACTTCCATCTGCAAAAGATAATCGCCCTTTAAAATATTCTGAGTTTGAAAATAGAATAGGACAAGTTGTTTATGTTTCAGCAACACCATCAAAACTTGAATTAGAAGTTAGTGAGCAAGTTGTAGAACAAATAATTCGTCCAACAGGATTAATTGATCCAGAAATAATTGTGAGAGCAGTATCTGCAAGCGGAGAATATAAAGGTCAAATACAAGATTTTATTGTTGAAGCAAAAAAGACAATTGTGAAAGGTTTTAGAGTGCTTGCGACGACATTGACAAAACGTATGGCAGAAGATTTATCAATATATTTGAAGGAAAAAGGTATCAAAGCGGAGTATCTTCATAGTGAAATTAAGACAATAGAACGTATTCAAATTATTACTGCGTTTAGAAAAGGGGAGATGGATATTCTGGTAGGTGTGAATTTACTTCGTGAAGGTTTGGATTTACCAGAAGTTGCACTTATTGGAATTCTTGATGCTGACAAAGAAGGTTTTCTTCGTTCAGAAACTTCTCTCATTCAAACTATTGGTAGAGCCGCACGTAATGTAGAAGGAAAAGTCTTACTATATGCTGATGTTATGACAGGTTCACTTGAGCGTGCAATAAGTGAGACAAATCGTCGTCGTGCTATTCAAGTAGCATATAATACGAAGCATGGTATCACACCAAAGACTATTATAAAAAAGATTAAAGATATTACGGAAGAACTTGATAATAAACACGAGAAGGCAGTGAATGCGGAGCTTGATCTGGATGTGGAATTATTCAAGAAAGCATTTACAAAAGATAAAAACAAAAAAGGTAAAACTGAGAAAGATTCAGTTAAGAATTTATTGATTTCTGATGAAGAGAGGAATAAAACAGTTTATGATAAAATAATTAAAATAAAAGAGAAAGAAATGAACAGCGCCGTCAAAACCCTCGACTTTGAAACAGCAGCAATCCTCCGTGATGAAATAATGGTTTTAAAAAGAAGAATATTGAGTCGTAATAATACAAATAGTTAGCATTCTAAACATAAAAAGATAAATCGCCAAATTTTTACCAATATGATATATTGGTATTAGTTAAATATTGATATACCCCCTATAAGAAAGATGCGGGGATTGTATTGATTTATGAAAAATAATGAAAAAAGATACACACGACAAAATTATAGTTAAGGGTGCACGAACGCATAATTTGAAAAATATTGATGTAGAAATGCCACGCAATAAGATGGTGGTTATTACTGGCATGTCAGGGTCAGGGAAAAGTTCACTTGCATTTGATACAATCTTTGCTGAAGGTCAGCGTCGCTATGTGGAGAGCTTATCTGCTTATGCTCGTCAGTTCTTAAACCAAATGCCTAAACCAGATGTCGATGAGATTACTGGTCTTTCGCCAGCAATTTCTATCGACCAGAAATCTCGTTCTAATAATCCGCGTTCAACGGTGGCGACAATTACAGAGATATATGATTATCTCCGTGTTCTCTATGCTCGTATTGGTCGCCCTCGTTGTCCAGAGTGTGGAGATGAAATTAAGAAACTTTCAAATGAAGAAATTATGAATTTTGTTTTGAAGAAAATAAAAGCTTATAAAAAACCAGAATTAAAGAAGAAGGTTCTAGGTGTTGAGTGGGATGAGACACCAATAACTATTTACTCCCCAGTTATTAGAGGAAGAAAAGGTGAATACTATCAGTTACTTTATGATTTACTCAATAAAGGTTTTGCAAAAGTTCGTATGGATGGTGAGATGCGTAATCTCCGTGAGCGTATAGATATTTCCAAAACAAAGAAGCATGATATTGATGTGTTAGTAGATTCTTTTCAAATTCATGAATTCCGTGACACACCTGACGATGCGCGTATGCGTCTAGCAGAAGCTATTGAGAGAGCTCTTGTGGAATCCGAAGGACTCGTAACTATTTCTATAGCCGATGAGGAATTCCTGATGTCTTCAAAGTTTGCTTGTCCACGAGATGGATTTTCATTTCCAGAAATTGAACCAAGATTATTTTCTTTTAATTCACCTTATGGTGCTTGTTCTACTTGTAATGGATTAGGTACAAAATATTTTGGAGGTAATGAAGTTTGTGATGTATGTTTAGGTGCACGTTTACGAAATGAAGCATTACATGTATTTTTGGGAACAATTCCTTCTAAATTAAATTCAGGGATAAATTCAAAAAAGCAAAAGAATAATGTAAATCAGACATATAATAATACCACAGAGAGTTTAAATATTGTAAAACTTACTCATCTTTCTATTGCACAAGTTGCTGATTATTTTATAGAACTTAAACTTAATGACCAAGAGAAAGAAATTTCAAAAGTTATTATTAAAGAAATTGAAGCTCGTCTCCAGTTTTTGCTTAATGTTGGACTTGAATATTTATCTCTTGACCGTAAAGCAAATACTCTATCTGGTGGTGAAGCACAACGTATACGTCTTGCATCTCAGCTGGGTTCACGTTTAGTTGGAGCCCTTTATGTCCTAGATGAGCCTACAATAGGTTTACACCAACGTGATAATGAGCGCTTAATAAAGACTCTTATTGATTTAAGGGATCTTGGAAATACAATTATTATTGTTGAGCACGATGAAGATACTATATATGCTTCTGACTATATTATTGATATTGGTCCAAAGGCGGGAGTTCATGGTGGACAAGTATTAGTATCTGATTACCTAGAACCACTTTTGACTTCAAAAACTAATCCTTCTAAATCTAGAACTCTTGCATATCTTCGCAATGAAATACGAATTGAAATTCCAGTAAAACGTCGTATGAATAATAAAGGTTCACTTAAAATTATTGGTGGCAATATTTTTAATATTATTAATTTAAATGTTGAAGTTCCTCTTGGTAAATTAGTAACAATTACTGGAGTTTCTGGTTCAGGCAAAAGTTCTTTTATGTATGAGATATTACACAAGAATTTGCAAGCTCGCTATGAACGCGCATACCGTAGCGCCAAGATTTATAATTGTGCTTCGTTTACTGGCACAGAGTATTTATCACGAGATATTCTTATTGATCAGTCACCTATAGGTCGTACACCGCGGTCTAATATAGCTACATACACTGGAGCATTTACTCATATTCGTGATTTATTTGCTTCAGGTGAAGATGCTAGACTTCGTGGTTGGAAGTCAAATCGCTTCTCTTTTAACGTTAAAGGTGGACGTTGTGAAGCTTGCGAAGGTAATGGTGAGATAGCTGTTGAAATGCATTTTTTACCAACAGTTTATGTAACATGTGATGTTTGTGGTGGAAAACGATTTGATAAAGAAACACTTATTATAAAATATAAAAAGAAGAATATTTACGAAGTACTTCAACTTACTGTTGAAGAAGCTGTTATATTTTTTGAAGATATTCCTAATGTATATGATAGGCTTAAGACCCTTGTGGATGTTGGCCTTGGTTATGTCAAACTTGGTCAGTCGGCGACAACTTTATCAGGTGGAGAAGCTCAGAGAGTAAAAATATCGTCAGAACTTTATCGTCCACATCTTGAGAAGACAATTTATCTTCTTGATGAGCCGACAGTTGGACTTCATTATGATGATGTATCAAAGCTTTTGGAAGTATTAAATAAACTTGTAGATAAAGGTAATAGTGTCGTTTTAATTGAACACAATATGGATATTATTAAATGTTCTGATTATGTTATAGACATTGGTCCTGAAGGGGGAACTGGTGGTGGTAAAATTGTTGCTCGTGGTACGCCGGAAGAAGTTGCAAATAC
>JAVHPX010000049.1:0-2976 GCA_036170795.1 Minisyncoccota bacterium | reverse complement strand
GCCACATCACTCCGTGATCGAACAAAAAGTTATTTTTCTAAAGACTTAATTGCAACTCGTGGCCCAATTGTTTTTGATATGACAGTCCAAGCAACCACCATAGACTGGCAAATTACTGATAGTGTATTGGAGGCCTTGATTCTTGAAGCCGAGCTTATTAAAAAGCATCAACCTAAATATAATACAAAAGAGAAAGATAATAAAAGTTTTAATTATGTATGTATAACTAAAGAAGAATTACCAAAGGTTCTAGTAATTCGTGGCAGAAATGTAAAGAAAGAAGTTGAAAGTAACAAGTACCGATCTACTTTCGGGCCATTCCCAAATGGGCTTCAACTTCGCGATGCTATGAAAATTATACGTCGCATATTTCCATATATAGATGCTCAGTCAGCCAAGCGTGATAATTTTGAATTTTATTATCAACTGGGGTTAACTCCAGATACAGGTAGTAAAGAAATTAAAAATATATATAAAAAAAATATTGCCAACCTTAAACTTTTCTTTCAAGGTAAAAAGAAAAAGATTATTTTAAATTTAAAGAAAGAAATGATGATGTTTGCAAAGAAGCGAGAATTTGAAAAAGCTGGCGAAATAAAGAAAAGGATTTTCGCTCTCGAACATATTAATGATGTAGCACTGATAAAGGAAGAAAGTTACGCTGAGAACGTTGCTTTAAAAAATCGTTTATCCCTCTCCGCTCCTACGGAGCTGCGGCGCGTCCACACCTACGATTTTTTAAAGCAACGTTCCAGCTCCATAATTCGCATTGAATCTTATGATATTGCTCATATGTCAGGCAAGAATATGGTAGGTGTGATGACTGTGGTAGAGAATGGGGAAATAGCTAAGAATGAATATAAAAAGTTCATAATTAAAACTCAAACTGGTAGTAACGATACAGGCGCACTTGAGGAAGTGCTTTCGCGCAGATTCAGACATATTGAGTGGGGATTGCCTGCACTTGTCGTCGTCGATGGTAGTACGGCGCAGATCAATGTCGCCAAGCAAGTTCTCAATCGTTATCAATTTGCGATTCCAATAGTTGCCGTAGTCAAAGATGATAGACATAAAGCTAAAGCAATTATGGGTGATGATGATATAATTAAGGTTTATAAGAAAGCTATATTACTTGCCAACAATGAAGCCCATAGATTTGGTATTGCTTTTCATAAACAAAAGAGGAGTAAGAATTTCCTAAAATAAACGGATCAAAATAGTCCTTGAGAAAATCCTTGCGCAGGTTGACGAGCCGAGCAGATAAAATTTTCAGTAGAAAATTATTTGTGCTTTTTAAGAGGAGCTATTTTGAGTAGTTTATTTCTGATATAATAAAATTATGATCAGAGTCGGAGTTTTACGTGGGGGAATAAGTTCAGAATACGAAGTATCTCTTGGTACTGGTGCTAATGTTCTTTCGCATTTACGTAGTGATAAAATGAATGAAAAATACAAACCCATAGATATCTTAATAGATAAAACAGGAACATGGCACATAAATGGTAGACCCGTGACAATGGAACAAGTTTTTCAATCCGTGGATGTTATATTCAATGCTCTGCATGGTGACTTTGGTGAAGATGGCAAAGTTCAACAAATACTAGATCAATGGCAGATTCCATACACTGGTAGTGGGGCATTTGCATCAGCTATTGGTTACAATAAAGTATTAGCAAAAAAAGAGTTCACTCGTTTGGGTATAAAGACTCCACAATACATTCTTTATGAACCAGAACAATACGCAACCGATAATTTATCTACTCTAGAGATTGCAAGTAAAATGGCCAAGAGTATCTGGCAGAAAATGCCACCAACATGGGTAGTCAAACCTGCATCTAGTGGTTCTTCAGTAGGGGTAAAAGTCTGCAAGACCTATCCTCTGCTTGTAGATGCATTAGTTGAAGGCATTGATCAAAATATAAGTTTACTAGTAGAAGAGTTGATAGAAGGTAAGGAAGCAACAGTAGCAGTTTTAGATAAATTTCGTGGCCAGAATCAATATGTATTGCCACCTGTAGAAATACGTATTCCAAAATCAAAAATATTTTTTGATTTTGATGCAAAATATACAGGAATATCTGAAGAAATTTGTCCTGGAAATTTTACAAGAGAAGAAAAAGTAGAATTAGAACGACTAGCTTCACTTATACATAGTGGATTAAATCTCAGCCATTATTCAAGAAGTGATTTTATTGTGAATCCCAAAAAAGGTATATATGCTCTTGAAGTGAATACTCTTCCGGGGCTTACAGATGAATCTATTACGCCTAAAGCCTTAAATGCTATAGGTGCAACTATGCCTGAATTTATTTCTCATATTATAAATCTTTCTATAAATAAAAAATAACCTTACGTAGTCGCAAAGTTATTTTAATTCTTTAAGATTAAATAATTTATTTATTTAATATCTTACAATTTTCTTTACTAATAGCATCTACAGCTATTAGCATTGTTTTTGTTAATACTTGGATTGTTTGTTTGTTAAAAGCAAACAACTTAATATCTTGACCTATTTCTGGCCTTATTATTAAATCTATAACATCTTTGCAATTTTCTCTTCTAAGGGAGATTATTGCATCAGGAAATATCGTTTGACCCTTCCCATCTTTTCTTTCAATGTCATTAATTAGATTTTTTAGTTTTGTATTTATGAAAAACAAATATGCACCACCGTGGTACATTTTATTCATTCCAATAACTAAATTACCTTCTTTGAATTCTAGTTCATAAAATTTTGTAGAAGTGTATCTGCAAAATCTTATGTGTTCAAAATCGTGTTCTAACTTTTCTCTTCCAATTTCTTTGAAGATTTCTTTAAGGATTTTTTGCAGTAAAGTTAATCTTACTGACATTTGATTTTCTTCCATAATTTTAATTTTCTTTTAATATTAGCACATATTACAAAAAAGTCCAATTTTTTGGGTTCCTTAAAGATTTGTGTGGTGCATAACTAACAAAAGACGTTGGTGTTAAACT
>JAVHPX010000048.1:0-8124 GCA_036170795.1 Minisyncoccota bacterium | reverse complement strand
TTTATTATTTGAAGTTGAATCAAGAGCAATAGCCATAACAAGTTTAAATTTATCATTCGTTTCTATAACTTTCCCTTCATGTTGAATATATTTTTGCATTTAATTATACAAACTCATTGCCTTATCTTTACCCTCAGCGGAAAGGCAGACAAGAATGTCCGAGATTTTCTTTGAAAGCTTTTTGAGTTCTTTAATCTCATCTTCTTTAAAATTTCCAAGAAGGAATTTTAATACTGCTGCCTCACCCGCTGGCTTCTTCAATTTTCCTGTAGGTGTATGAGGAGATACTCCGATACGAATACGTATGAACTCGCGAGATTTCACACGCTTGATCACAGATTCGAGTCCGTTGTGTCCACCACTTGAATGATTGAAAGAAATTTTTAAATTCCCTACTGGAATATCTAAATCATCATAAATAACGACAAGATTTTTTAATTTCTTTTTATCATCAATAACTGATGCAATAGCATTACCTGAATTATTCATAAATGTTTCTGGTAACATGAAATCAAACTTTTCATCATTAATTTCACCTTTTGTACGAAGAGATTTTGTTTTTATATCTTTTTTCCAATCACTAAAATCATTATCCTTAGCAATATACTCCAAAATAATCCGTCCAGTATTATGATGAGTCTTTTCATATTCTTTTCCAGGATTTCCAAGTCCTACTATTAGTATCATATTTTTATATTGTAAACTAGTATAACCAAAATTTCAATACCTATAAAGCTTTAAAGATATAAACTTGCTTTTTAATATAATATATGTTATAGTGTCCATGTCCTATTAGTAACATAATATAATATAAAGTATAATATAAATATGAAAAAATTTATTATAATTTCAATATTAAGTTTTGTTTTATTTGTTTTTATAAGTATCGTTTCTGAAGCAGCCACAGAAACTGTTTTGTTTAATACATCTTTTGGTTTTGGGTCAAAAAATTCTACTGAAGTTATGAAACTTCAAAATTTTTTGTCTAGTCAAGGATTCTTAAAAGTTGCACCTACCGGAAATTATTTTAATCTTACAAAAAAAGCAGTTCGTGCATTTCAAGTAAGTCAAGGTATTCAATCAACAGGATATTTAGGTCCTGTTACTCGTGCATCCATAAATAAAATAATAGCTATGCAAACAACTTCTACAAAAGTTATTCCTGCAACAATTTCTATAAAATCAGTTTCAAGTTCTGATAATGGATTAGCTGCTTCTGTGGTATTATCTAATAGTAAAATTATTAGATGGCAAACTTCTAACTACCCAGAAGGTGTTGGAGTAAATATTAATCTTTTAAGAAAAGTTTCAGATACTCCTGATACATACAAATTGATAAGAACAATCGCAAAAGATACTCCTAATGATGGTCAAGAAAAATGGATTCCAAGATCAGGAGAAGACGGTGATGATATATATATAGAAGCAACATGTTCTAGTACATATCAATTTAATCAAGGATGTACATTCTTTGGTACACCAATTAAAGTAAATTAAAATTTATAAAATATAAAATCCGCTCATGTGAGCGGATTTTATATTTTATATTTTATATTTTATATTTTATATTTTATATAAAATATTATAAAACATATTAACCTATTCTGTCAATAGTATTTATATGCTAAAATAAATTTATATGGAAAATAATACTCAAGAAAAGACATTAAAATCTGTTCCTATTATAAAATCAAAACTTAAACAACATGCCGAGAGCATATTTGATTTAATAAAGTTTGCTGCTATTGCTCTTGCAATCGTTATACCTATCCGAATGTTTATTGCACAACCATTTGTAGTTAGTGGTGATTCAATGTTCCCTACTTTCCATAATGGCCAATATTTAATTGTTGATGAGATATCTTATATTTTATATGGTCCGCATCGTGGTGATGTTGTTATTTTTCATTATCCTAAAGATCCATCACGTTTTTTTATCAAACGTATTATTGGTATGCCAAATGAAAAAATAATTGTAAATGAGGATAAGGTAACAATTATAAATAAAGAATATCCTAAAGGTATAGTTCTAAAAGAACCTTATATAAATGAAAAGTTATTCACACCAACAGGTGAATTTAATACTGGAGATAATGAATTCTTTGTTATGGGAGACAATAGAAATCGTAGTTCTGATTCTCGTTCTTGGGGTATTCTACCTAAAAAACTTATGGTAGGAAGAGCTTATCTAAGACTTTTACCAATAGATAGTATCAACTATTTACCAGGGTCATATCAAGAAAATAAATAAAATGAATACTATAAAGAAAAAAGTTAATAAGGAATCAATATCTTCTGTAAAAGGTATGCGAGACATTATTGATGAACAATATTATCAATTTCAAGGATTCTTTGAAAAAGCACAAGAAATAGCTGTATATTATGGTTTCAAACCAATAGACACTCCTATTGTAGAACAAGAAAATGTATTTACTTCAATAGGTATAGGAACTGATATTGTAGATAAAGAAATGTATACACTAAAAACTAAAGGTGGTGATCATCTTGCTTTACGACCTGAACATACTGCAGGACTCATGCGTAGTTATATAGAAAATGGTATGCAAGCTCTTCCACAACCAATATTGTTTTACAATTATGGACCAATATTCCGTCATGATAACCCTCAAAAAGGACGCTACCGCCAATTTTGGCAATTCGATATTGATTCTATTGGATCAGATAAAAGCATCATGGATGCTCTTGTTATCAAAACTGCTTGGACAATTTTAGAAGAAGCAGGTGCAAAAAATCTGTCAATAAATATTAATTCTATTGGTGATAAAGAATGCAGATCTAATTACATACGTGAATTAGTTTCTTATTATAAAAAAAATATTAATATATTGCCACCAATAGACCGTGAACGATTAAAAATAAATCCATTGCGTATTCTTGATTCTAAAGAAGAAAAAACTATTGAATTAAATCAAAATGCTCCAGAAGCATTGTCATATCTTTGTTCTGCCTGTAAAAAACATTTTAAAGAAGTTCTAGAATATCTTGAAGAAATGGAAATACCTTATACCATTGACAAATGTCTTGTACGTGGATTATCTTACTACACAAGAACAGTTATCGAAATAATGATTGAAGATCCCGAAACTGGCAAGCGTATTACTATCGCAGGTGGTGGTAGATATGACTATCTAGGTCACCAACTTGGTGGTAAAAAGGATATACCTGCAATGGGTATATCTATAGGTGTTGATCGCGTTGTTGAAGCTCCATGGTTTGCAAAATTAACCCCACGTATTATTAAAAAACCAAAAATTTATTTTATTCAACTTGGTTTTGATGCTAAATTAAAATCTCTCAATGTAATAGAAATCCTTAGAAAAGGAAAAATTCCAATTGCTCAATCTATATCCAAAGATAATATCGGTGCACAATTAGCTGTTGCTGATAAGCTTGGTATGCATTATGCAATTATTTTTGGACAAAAAGAAGCTATAGAAAATTCTGTAATATTCCGTGATTTAACGAACCGATCACAAGAAACAGTAAAACTTTCAAAATTATTAGAATATATAAAAGATCTAAAATAGTATGATTACAATTGTTCAAAATGGTAATCCTGTGTTACGTAAAGTAGCCAAAGAGGTTCCTCTTTTTGATATTACAAAAAGAAAAATAGTTGGCATCATAACTGAAATGAAAACAGCTCTTCACTCACAAGATGATGGTGTAGCTATTGCTGCACCTCAAATTGGTGTATCTTATCGTATTTTTGTAATATCTGGTAAAATTTTTGAAGAAGATTTTATTCGTGGAAAGAATTCGGGTATTAATAATAATTCAAAAATAAAAAAAGTTTATCCTGATTTAGTTTTTATCAATCCAATTTTTAATAAAATATCAAAAGACAAAAAACTTCTGACTGAAGGTTGTCTTTCGGTAAGACCATTTTATGGTAAAGTACGTCGAGCAACAAAAGCTACGATAGAAGCATACAATGAACATGGCGAGAAATTTACAAAAGAAGGGACGGGATTACTTGCTCATATTTTCCAACATGAAACAGACCATTTAAATGGTATACTATTTATAGATAAAGCTCGTGACTTACATGAATCAACTTCAGAAAAAGAATATAAATAAAATGAAAAAGATTTCTTTTGCATTTTTTGGTACTCCAGATATTGCATCAAAAACACTTGATATTTTATTAGAATCTGGATATATACCGAAAATTATTATTACTTCACCTGACGCAAAATCAGGTCGAGGAATGCATTTATCTCCTACTTGTCTATCTATATGGGCTACAGAACATAATATACCATGTCTTAAACCAGAGAAAATTAACACAACTTTTCTTGAAGAATTTAAAAAGTTTAATGTTGAGCTTTCTATTGTCATTGCTTATGGAAAGATTTTACCAGAGACGCTAATCAAAAAGCCCAAACTTGGAACAATAAACATACACTATTCACTATTACCACTATATCGTGGAGCGTCTCCCTTAGAACAAGCACTTCTTTATGGAGATACAAGAACTGGAGTTACTATTCAACAAATGAAATTTAGACTCGATAGTGGTGATATTATTGCTCAAAAAGAAATCAGGGTTGATATTAATGAAACAAAAGAAATACTCCGAGAAAATCTTATAAATATCGGTGGTAAATTATTATCTGAAATATTACCAAATATTATAAATGGCTCAATCAAAAATAAACCTCAAGATGAAAGCCTTGCAACCTACTGCACTAAAATAAAGAAAGAGGATGGCCAAATAGATCCAAATTGTAATGATATAGAAAATTATAATAAGTATCGTGCATTCTTCGGTTGGCCAGGTGTATACTTTTTTATACAAAGATATGATAAAAATATTCGTATTAAAATAACAAAAGCTAAATATGAAAACAACTCGTTCATTATAGAGCGAGTTGTTCCAGAAGGAAAAAAAGAAATTAGTTATAAAGAATTTCTAAAATCTAATATTTCGAAGTAAAAGGATTACGTTTAGATATATTTTTTAACATTTTCTTAATACTTACTGCTCCACGTTTAAAAAGTGTCTTTTTACGATCTTTTGTGTGTGTAATCTTACGAATTATTTCTTCTTTAACATTATCAATAGCTGCATATAAATCATTCTTTGAATCCTGTATAAAGAATCTTTCTCCATTAATTTTAATATCAAATTCAGCTTTGAAAACATCACCTTGTTTATGATGATTTGTCGTTTTACCAACTTCTACATAACCACTTATCTCACCTTCTTTAACAAACTTCTCTATAGACATAAGCCTTTTGTTAATATAATCATTTATTGCTTCTGTTAACTCTATATTTGTTGCTTTTATGTTAATGTTCATATTTTTATAAGCTTAATTAATAATATATATTATACCAGAATTTTAGTTTAAATAGATATACCCTTATGTAGAAATATATATTTTGACAAAAAAAGGTATTACTCTATACTTAAAATATGTACATATCAAATAAAAAACATCATCATATCGTATATAAGATGCATTGGCATATGATAATGACTGTATTTCTTGTTGTAACTCCTGTTGTATTTTTCTTATTATTTGCCAAGATGACAAATATTACAATCTATACTCTTTTCACTGATATTGGAATTTCTCTTATAAGAATGATAATAGCATTTATTATATCTATAATTCTAGGATGGGGGCTTGCTGTACTTTTTTATCATGGTAAATCATCAATAATAGCACTTCCTATATTTGATGTATTACAAAGTATACCTACATTTGCTGCACTTCCTCTTGCTGTTATGTATTGGGGTAAAAGTTCGACAACAGTTATATTTTTTCTTGTATTAGCTATGATATGGCCAATACTTTTTAGTGTTATCAGTTCTCTAAAACTTATCAAAAATGAATATCAAGAAGCAATAAAAATATATGGACTTAAAGGTTGGAAACTCATACGATATTTTACATTCCCAGCATCAGTTCCAGGACTAATTACAGGAGCCATTGTTGGGCTTGGTGAAGCATGGGAAGCTATTATAGCTACAGAAATTATTATCGGTATGAATACAGGACTTGGACCATTCTTTAAAAGTTTTGCTAATAACCCTAAAATAACAACTTTCGGTATATTCGGTCTTCTTATGATTATATTCTCTATAAACAAAATATTTTTATTACCATTATTAGATCGTAGTCATTCACTTGTTGAAGAATAATATGAGTACTATTATTACACAAAAAAATATTAGTAAAGTTTTTAAAGATTTCCGTGGACACACATTTCAAGCACTTCATGATATCAACCTAACGATAGAAGAAGGTGAATTTTTTATATTTCTTGGTCCTTCTGGTTGTGGTAAATCTACTTTATTACGAATAATAAGTGGTCTTGAACCTAAATTTAAAGGATCCCAAATATTTAGAGATGATATTCATAAAGAAGATTTTAGTTTTGTATTTCAACAATTTGCTTTATTACCATGGCTTACTGTTGAAGAAAATATCTTTCTTGGGTTACAAGCAAGAAATACACTAACAACGGATAAGAAAAAAGAAGTATTAGAATTAATAAAATCATTAGGACTCGAAAAATTTATTAATGAGTATCCTAAAGAACTTTCTGGTGGAATGAAACAACGCGTAGGTATTGCCAGAGCTCTAGCCATAAATCCTAAAGTTATATTTTTAGATGAACCATTTTCAGCCCTTGATTCATTTACTGCAAAAATACTAAGGGAAGAATTATTATCTATATGGCATGAAAGAAAAATGACCATAATTATGGTAACTCATAATATAGAAGAAGCCATTCAACTTGGAGATAGGATAGGTGTTATGTCATCTCGTCCTGGTACAATCAATACCATTAAGATAAATACCCTTCCAAGACCAAGAGAACTTCGAAGTAAAGAATTTTTTGAAATGGAAGATAATCTTACAAAACTAATAATAATAAAAGATTGACATAGAATTTAGATTATAATTTTTAATTAAAAAATTAATATAGGGTAAGATTAATAATCTTACCCTATATTTTAATAATTAACTATGTTAGCCTCAACTGAATCTGTGGAATCATAAACATAGAGGTTATACTTTTTTATATTTAAAATAATTTTTTTGTCATAATTCTTGTCAGTTGCATATCCTGCTTTTTTTAATCCATATGCCCATGACTCATAATCGTAAATATTAAGTTTAAATAAATTAGCATAAAGTTTTTTATTCTTCAAAAAATTTGAATGGTCAATATACGATAAGTAGACACTAGTGTATGCACGAAAATATTCATTTTTCTTATCATCATCGTGTTTAACCTTTTTGCCATTCCATCTTTTTGAGCATTTTATCCCAAAATGATTATTTGATTTTCTGGCAAGAAGACCATTACCAGATTCTGATTCAATTAATGCTTGAGCCAATGAAATTGAAGCTGGTACACCAGTACGTTTCATCTCTAATATAGCAAGATCTTTGTATTTTGCTATATAATTCTCAGGTATAATTTTCTGAGAATAAGTTTTAACTATGACTATTATCATAATTAAAAATAACAATACTTTTTTCATAATTTTTTATTTTTTATACCCTACACTAATTTAGTAGTTTTGTCAATAGTCGTATCAAGATAAAGATGATACTTATATTTTTAAAAAGTAAAATCAAAATGATTTTCACTAGTATATTCTTTATGTTTCAACTTATATGCTATAATACAAATATGGAAAAATTTAACCCCAAAAACATTAAATTAGAGGATGTAAAAATAAATCCTCTAAATAAAACTCAAGGTGAATTAATAGAAGCTTCTAGAAATGATATTCTTTCTTCTAAAAATAAGATAAATATGCTAAAACTTCCTGATATACTTTTAGAAGCAGTAAGAGCAAAAGAAAATATAGATGAAGAAATAAGACAGATGAAAATTGAAATAGAAGAATTAGAATCTAAAAATAAAATGGGTGAGGTTTATGAAAAAAGACAGGATCTCAATATTCTTAATAAAAAGTCAGAAAAAGCTCATGAAGCTTTGGGTAATATACTTCAAAAAGATAAATCACTAGTGGTTATGTACAGAGAATATGGTAATAAAAAAGTAAAAATGGAAATGCTTGCAAAACCAATAAATCCAAGTTGGAATTAATAATTTGCAAGAACTATTCTT
>JAVHPX010000047.1:0-1916 GCA_036170795.1 Minisyncoccota bacterium | reverse complement strand
AACTCCAAGAATTTTTTCAAGCTGTCCATAAATTGTTTGAATTTCCGACTGATAACCGTCAAAGGTTCTGTTTATCACCAAATTGTATATGAAATTTATACAATCTTTTTCTGTAACATTTTCTATTTCAGCCTTGCAAACATCGGTAACCTTAATAAACAATGTTTTTCCGAGCTGTTCCAAATGTTGTTTTGAATAAGCATTTTGTAAATAATATTCTTCCCATTCTTGAAGCGTTTTTGGAGCGCATTTTCTTATCAATTCTGCAACAGGACCAACCTTGCTTTTCTTGGTTAGGCCCCATCTCATATTTGCTTGGTTCAATATCCATTCTTTTGGCATATTATTTGATTAGATTTAAAAATTTTAATTTGTACTTATAATCGATTTTATCATCTACATCTACAAGGCCAGTTTTTATTAAATGGGCGTTAATAAAGGTTTTATTTTGTAAATATAAATAGCATAACAAATTATTGTCGTTATCGTATTTTAAGTTATCAAATCTAATAAAAACCTTTTGATTTTTTAGTTTGGCTTGCAAAAATTCTATTGCTTTATCAAGCATTTCTTTTTTCGTCTTAACGCCAATCAATCTAATCACCAAATCATTATTTAACAAAATTTTTTCCGGGTTTATAACTTGTTTAACAGAATATAAATCTACTCTTTCGTTATTCACAGAATCGATTTTTGAACCAAATTTTAATTTTTTGGGATCAATTTTTCTACTAAATTTTATTGAATCCTTAAAAATATACGGCAGTTTTAAGATTTCACTTTTAAAATCTGTAATTTTATTTTTCTGTTCTATAATTTCAAAATTTACGTCCTTAAACAAATCTTCTTTATCTGCTCCAATTTTTTCTTTTATTATTGGTAAAAATTTCTTATTTATTTCAAAGCCAACAGAGTTGCGGTCTAAATTTTTTGCCGCAAGAGTGGTTGTACCGCTTCCCAAAAATGGATCCAAAACCGTATCGCCCACAAAGCTAAACATTTTTATAAGTCGTTTCGGTAATTCTTCTGGATACATAGCTAAATGCTTATCTTGTTTTGCGCCATTAAAATTCCAATGACCAGTAAAATACTGATTCCATTCTTCTTTTGACATTTTAGATTTTTCTTTTATTTCCCTTGATACTATTGGTGTCTCTCCCAACTTTTTAAAAATCAAAATAAATTCGTAATCTAATTTAATTATTCCGTTTCTCGGATAAGGAAAACTGCCCATTATGGTTGCCCCACCGGTAGTATTCATCGTTGTTGCTTTTTGCCAAATTATGGCCCCCATATAATCAAATCCTATAGTTTCGCAAAATTTTATTATTTCCGTACGGATAGGAATTATTTTATATCGTCCATAATAAACAGAACGAGCAAATTGATCGCCGATATTTATACAAAGACGACAACCATCATTTAAAACCCTAAAACATTCTTTCCAAACTAAATTGAGATTATTGATATAATCTTCATAACTATCATCAAAACCAATCTGATTGGAAGTTCCGTAATCTTTTAACTGCCAATATGGCGGCGAAGTAATAACAAGATGAACGGATTTATTTTGTAATTCCGCCATATTGCGCGAATCGCCAATGATGACTTTATGATAGGTCTTCATACAAGCTACTTAATTAAATCATCGACTGCCACGCCTAACGCTTTATCAATTTTTGCCATAAAATTTAGTATTTATACCCCTTCATTTTATCAGAAATATATTATTTTGTCTAAAGAAAAACGGCGCTTTAAAACACCGTTTTTTGCTGATTTTTAAATATTAACAACTTGGAGAACATTCTGTTTGTCTATTGGCGGACTGCGTCCGCCGAAGCCCCGATTACATCAGGGCGAAGGCGGAGAGGGTGGGATACTTCGACGGGCTCAGTATTTTTACCCACCCATCTCAT
>JAVHPX010000046.1:0-9463 GCA_036170795.1 Minisyncoccota bacterium | reverse complement strand
ATGATAGCGATAACGACCAAGAGTTCGATCAATGTAAAACCTTTATTTTTTTTCATACTAAATTTTAATTCTATTAATTATATTACGTTTTTTATAAAAGATGCGACCTTATTTTTTAATACCTATATTATATCATATCCTGTTATTAAAAGCACAATGAAGTAAAGACTGTGGATAAGTTGGAGAGTAATCTCTCCAACTTATCCACAGGCAGTGCTAATTAAGAATGAAGAATTAGGAATTAAGAATTTAATACAGAATCTAAAATGCCTTGGCGACGCCAAGGCATTTTAATTGGTAATTAGTAATTTGAATTAGTAATTATTTAATTCCGCCAGCTATATCATAAATCGGCATAAGAACTGAAGTCAAAAGAAGCCCTACCCCAAGTCCAAGTCCAACAATCATAAACGGCTCAATCAAGCTTACCATCGTATCAACAGCATCATTGACTTCTCGTGCATAGAAATGCCCAAGTGTTTTTAAAATACTACCCATAGAGCCAGTCTCTTCTCCGACGCGCACCATTCCAGACATAATTGGTGGGATTTCTGGATATTTAGAAAGAGCATCAGAAAGAGAGCTACCGCTTTTGACTGCTTCAGTCGTTTCCTTTAATATATTTTCAAATACTTTACTACCGACAACTGCACCAGTAAGCTCAATAGCACGAATAATAGGAATACCAGATGAGAGCATCGTATCCATATTATCGGAGATACGCGACAAATAAAGCTTGGTATATATATTTTTGAATACAGGAACTGATATTTTTAATTTATCTAAATACATCTGACCAGATGCTGTTTTTGTTAAATGGTAAACATAAAAACCAAATACAACAAGACCAATTAAAACAAAGATGCCATAGTTAACCAAAAGATCACTAACACCCATCACAATTTTTGTAGAAACTGGTATCGGTTGACCAGATTCTTTAATAATAGATGTGAGTCTTGGTACTATGAATAGGAACATCATTGTCATCACAACAATAAAAACAGCAATGACAAACCCAGGATATATAAGTGCATTTTTAGTCTTAGAAGTAAGCTGATATTGGCGATCCAGATAATCAGCAAGGTATGAGAAGACTTGTGTAAGCTTACCTGTTTCTTCGCCAGCTTTAACCATATTGACATAAAATGGAGAAAAAGCTTCGGGGTGCTTCTCTAAAGATGAAGAGATAGAAACACCAGAAGAAATATCTTCAGAGATAACATTAAGAACTTTTACTAATGCAGGATTCTCAGTATTAGTAGCAAGTAGATCGAACGCCTTTAAAGCAGATACTTGAGCTTCAAAAAGTGTCGATATCTGCCGTGACATAATCACAACATCTTTCATTTTTACTTTTTTCTCAAAAAAGGAAAGGGACATTATTCCTTTTTTCTGGCCTTCTTCAGTGACTGATAAGACAATAAAACCACGACGCTGAATAGCAGTAATAGCTAAATCTTTAGACGCAGCATCTATAGCTCCTTTCTTCTTCTCTCCGTTGCTTGCAATAGCATCATAATTAAATAACATAAAAAATTAAAGCATTCGCTCAAGAGCCTTAGGATTAATAGAATATTGATAAGCACTTTCTATACTGATCTCACCTCTCTCGATAAGCTCAACAAGAGATCTGTTCATATCGACCATTCCTTGTTCAGAAGAAGTTTCAATCACATTATCAATCTCATGAGTACGTTTTTCTCTGATAAGATTAGAGACGGCATTGTTATTGATAAGAAGTTCATATGCTGGTATACGTCCACCAGAAACTCGAGGTATCAATCTTTGAGAAAAAACAGCAATCAAGCTTGAAGCTAACTGCAATCTGATCTGATCTTGTTGGTTTGATGGAAATGAATCAATAATACGATCAATAGTCTGAGAAGCATTATTGGTATGAAGTGTTGAAAAGACTAAATGACCAGTTTCTGCAGCTGTAACTGCAGCCGAAATGGTCTCAGGACTACGCATTTCACCAATAAAGATAACATTTACATCTTCACGAAAGACTGATTTTAATGCTATATGAAAATTTTTTGTATCAAGTCCAACTTCACGTTGGTTAATGATTGACCTGTCAGCTTCATATACGAATTCAATAGGGTCTTCAATAGTAACAATATGAGCTGGACGATCTTTGTTTATCATATTTATCATTGTCGAAAGTGTCGTTGATTTACCTTGACCAACAGGACCAACAACAAGAAAGAAACCTTGTTTTTTTTGTGTAAAGCTTGCAAGAATAGGTGGTAGATTTAATTCTTCAAATGATTTTGCTTTCGGGATCAAACGAAAGGCAGCACAAATCATTCCACGTTGGAAAAATGCATTACCTCGTAAATGAACTGTCTTATCAAAAGTATAAGAGAAATCAATCTCTTTTTCTTCTATAAATTTATTGGTTTTATCAGTACCGACAATAATAGTGAGAAGACCAATCATATCATCATTCGTTATAATATTCTTATTAAGAAGAAATATGAGCTGACCACTAACACGAATAGCAGGTTTACGACCAGCTCCCAAATGCAAATCAGACCCATCTTCATGTATTAGACTTGTTAATAATTCATTAATTAATTGTTGGTAATCCATATTATATATTACTATTTATTTAAATTATTAATAATACTATTAACTTTATCTATAACTTCAGAAGGAGTACTCAAAGCTTTGACAATATACCCCGATGCACCGAGCGATTTACCTCGTGCAATATCAGATAATTGACCTCTATTTGATAAAACAACACGTATCGATGAAGGTGATAATTTCTCTTCATTCATCTTTTCCATCAGTTCAAAACCATCCATGACTGGCATCATGATATCGAGAAGTATAATATCAGGATTAGCTCCAAGATGAAGTTTCTCTAAAGCTTCTTCAGGCCCAAGAGCTGTAGTCACTATAAAGTTAGACTGATTAAACTTCATAGCATACATATCAAGCAAAAATACATCATCATCTATAATCATTATATTCTTCTTTTTTTCCATATGTAGATATTATAATACACTTGTAAAAGTTTACCTATACCACTAAAAATTATAAACCTCTTGAAATGGTATATCTCCATGCAAAGCTTTGATAATCGCATCTTCACGAATAGAAAGCATTCCATTGGCACGTGCCAATTTATATATTTCATTCTCTTGTGGTCTTTTAAGAATAATATTCTGCATTTCTTTATTAACATTAAACATTTCAAAAAGAGGTATTCTACCACTCATACCAGATGAACTCTCAGGTGACGGAACAGCTTCATACATCATCGTTCCAAAATTTATTTTAGATTTGAACAAAGCAGGCAAATCACTAAATTGCTTATCTATTGATATTTGAGTTGCTTCATCAATAGGAATTGCATGTTTAGAAGATGGATGAATTCTACGAGCAAGACGTTGGGCAACACAAAGAATAAGAGTCGGGGCAATAAGGTATGGGTCAATACCCATATCAATAAGACGAGGAATCGCACCAATTGATGAATTTGTGTGAAGTGTTGATAATACAAGGTGTCCAGTAAGTGAAGCCTGAATTGCAAGCTCAGCTGTCTCTTTATCACGAATTTCTCCCACATAAATAATATCTGGATCTTGACGAAGTATTGACCTCAAACCTGAAGCAAATGTATAACCTATTTCTGGTGTTACTTGAGACTGATTGATACCATCTATATGATATTCAACAGGATCTTCAAGCGAGACAATATTCTTCTCTTCATTATTAAGTTCTGTAAGCATTGAATAGAGAGTCGTCGTCTTACCTGAACCTGTCGGACCTGTAATTAATATCAAACCATAAGGCTTCTTTAGTGCTTCTTGGACAAGAATCATATTCTCGGGTGATAAATCTAAACCACTGATAGGGAGTATTCCTTTTTGTGAATCAAGAATACGCATAACAATCTTCTCACCATAGTACGATGGCATTGTAGATACACGAAAATCAATCTTACGTCCATTTATTTTAGCAGAAAATCCTCCATCCTGAGGTTTACGTTTTTCATCAAGACGTAATTTAGAAAGGATTTTAATACGAGCGACGATACCATTATAGACATTTATAGGTAGAGTTATAGAAGTATGCAAAATACCATCTACACGAAAACGTACTTTAACTTTCTCTCCCATACTGTTTTCTATATGTATATCTGAAGCTTGCCCCTCAGTCGCATGACGAAGTATAACAGCAACAATTTTAATAATAGGAGCATCTTCAACAATCTTCTCTTCTTCACCAGGTTTTAAACTATCTGATGTCTTTAAATCTTTTTCAATTGTAACTCCAGTATCAGTAATTTCAGCAAGCTCACTATCTAACTCCGAGAGAACTTGATCAACTTCACTTCCGATACCTTCATACATTTTAAGTAATTCATTGTATACAGATGTCTTAATTAAAAACAATTTAAATGGTTTATTTAGACGAGTAGTAATAAAAGTTAAAGCATCCATCGCTTGAACATTTTCTGGGTCAATAATACCAACTTCAAGAACACTATCATGATAACCAATAGGAACAAAATGATATATTCGTGCTGCATCTACAGGAATTAACTTAAGCATCTCAGCTGAGACACTATTAGGGTCAAGATCTTTTGTTGGAATATTAAAAAGAACCCCTTTAATCTTAAGAATAGCATCTTCATCAAGATTAAAATCAAGAAGAGCTTGGTCAACATAACCGTCATATTTATCATCAGCTATTTTTATAACTTCAACTATTTGTTCTTCTTTAAGAAGACCATGTTTTACTAATTCTTCAAGTAATATCATACTAATGAGTATCAAGCGAAATGACTTCACCGTAAAGTGACTTGCCATTTACTTTTGCCACAGCACGATAAAAATATGTCGTTTGAGGAGACAATCCATTAAGATTTATAATAAAAGTACCAATAAGCGATGGAGATGCTTGTGCTGTTGTCTTACCTAAAACTTGAGTAGGGCCATATTCAAAATAAGTACCAGTAACTCCTTTTAAATTATTAATATTTCCACTAAGAGTAGCTGTTGTAGCTGTGATCAGAAGAGCTTCATTTGTAACGACAGGAGGCAACTGTACAACAGAATTTGTTGCAGAAGTATTTATTGGTGCAAATGGATTTGGTCTACCAGTTTCTACTGGGTCTAATTTTACCCCATTATCGTTAAGTTTTTTAAAGGCCTCACTACTAAAAATAGAATTATCAACTTTTATCGTTGTAAGTGATGCTAATATTTGTAAAAATTCTTGATCTACATACAATTTATCATTATTGCCACCTGATTGTGATGTTTCATTTTGTGACACTAAAGATGAATCAGTGGAAATAGGTGCAGATGCTTGAGCATTAAGACCATTAGAAAAATATAAATACACTCCTCCGAATAGAATAATAATTGAAAATGCTATTAAAAATATATTATATGTTTTTCTCATGTTATTTAAGCCAATATGTTTCGACTTCTAAATTATATGTATAAATATTTGGATTAATATTTGCCCCTGTTGGTCCTTTAGTTTCTGGTGAAGGTACTTCAAAGCTAATAGATTTTATATCAGTAAGGCGTAAATTATGCTCAACATCTTTCAAGAATAAAGTAAAATCATTGTAATTACCCTCTGTAGTAAATTCAATTGGAAAAACACCATAGGGTTTTAAATTCGATAGGTCATTATTTGGATCATTAGTAGGAGCAGTCTCTCCACCAGTAGCAGGCTGACCACTTACTTCTGGTTTAGGTGTTGCAAATTTAATATCTTTTATAGGCATATTATGCAGATTAGCCATTTGTTCTATCTCAAGAATAAATCGAATATTGTTAGAAGTATTTGGTAAAAAATGTTCTAAACGTATTCTATCTCCTGGTTTAATATCATTATAAGAAGTTGAGAGAGATACTAAGGTCTTATGTAAATCATTAGAATGATTTAAGGCAACATTATAACCAGCAACATCGTCCTTCAATGAAGACACATCTTTATACAAAGGATTAACAACTACGAAAAATAAAAATATAGAAATTATTATAAATGATACTGAAAAAATTAGTTTCATATTTATTGTGTTTTTATATTAGTATCAGGTTGTAATGGTTGGGAATTGTTTTTTGTATCTGGAGGAGTAGTTGGCACTATTGTGTTTGATCCATTTACTGAAGGTACTACAGTAGAAGGTATTTCTGTTTTTGCTTTTGTATTTGCATTTTCAGACAATATATTTTTTTGATAAGAAAGAAGCTCTGGATCAACAATAAATTCAACATCAAAAAGAACCCGACTGTTGTCTTTACTTTTAGTTAAATTAGAAAAAACAACATTCTTAAAATAATGACCCTCTGTCCTACTAAAAGCATCAGCCTGGAGAGCAATGGATCGATAACTAGAAGCTACACCAGACATTTTTACAAAAAAACCTTGGGGGGTTGTCTCATGATTAAATTTAGTATATTGAATTTCTGGTATAGTAAGACTACCAAGTAAGATAAATAATGGAGAAAGCATAATATGACTATCAAGTATTTGCCTAGAAGCAGAAGCACGTTTATCATAAAGACTCAATTTATCAACAGTATCTTTGTCAAAAGATTTTTCTACTGCAACTACAGAAGAATTAAGATCTGCTTTGTGTTTTATTAAATAATTTTTATATACAAATAATCCACCAGAAGCAAGTCCTACAATAACAAGCAAAAAAACAGAAAATATCATAGAAAGACTCTTGGGTGGATTTTTCAAATTACCATTTGTGGTAATTTGTTTTTTGGGTATAAATGATGTTTGAAATGAATTTTCCATACAATAACAATAGAACTATGATAACTGACGCAAGGCAAGACCCACAGCAACAGCAAACTCAGGACCACTCACTTTCAATACTTGTTCTAGAAATGCAGGGGCTTCTGTTTTTTCAAAAGGATTACTATACACTACTTCTACATTAAAATTGGAAGAAGCGACACCAAGCAATCCTTTCAACAGTGAACCACCACCAGTTATAATAACTTTACTTATATTTTTATTATACTTCTTCTCATATACAAGCACAACATTATTTGTATCAGAAAATATATAATCTGTGGATAAACGAGATATATCGGCAACTTCAGTATTTAATGAAGAATCAAGACCAACTGAACGCTTCAATTTTTCAGCTTCTGTAAAAGTCATAGACAAAGCCTGAGAAATATTTTTAGTTATATCTTGCGAGCCACGATTTACAAGATGAAACATACGAACAACACCAGATTCAATGATAGAAATTTTGGTTTTTGAAGCTCCAAAATCCATCAAAAGTACTGGAGCAAGATCATTGTTAAATGATGACCTTATATTTGAAAATATTTCCATTTCCAAAGAATCAGAATGAATATTTGTTTTTGCTAAAATTTCTTGATAGCGAGAAATTATATCATTATGAATAGCAACAACTAGAACTTCAACTTTAGGTTCTATCGCTGTATTATTTTTTTGATTATTAACTGTATCTTCAAAATTATCAATTTCTTGTGGAATCATAAACCAGTCAAGAGTAACTTCAGAAATAGGAACAGGTATATATTTACGAGCTTCAGTAGGAACTATCGTAGCTAATTGATCTTCAGTAACTTTAGATGGAAGAGTAATAGTAAATATTAGACTTGATGATGATGGAATTGAAATAGCTCCTGAGAGTGTAGTGATATTTGATTCTTTTATTACATCAGTAAGAGCACGAGAAATATCAGAAGTATCAAGATTGGTAACTGCTCCGATATCGGTATTAGCATATGGACCAAGAGAAAGAGCTCCGTATGTTTCAAGAATTGCCTTACTTCCCTTCTTTTTTAATTGAACAACTTTTATCGCAGATGTTCCAATATCAATACCAATTACACTTTTAGATGTTTTATCTGAATTAAAAATACCAGAGAGGTTTGCCAATCCGGAAGATATTATTTTCTTTAATGAAGTATCCATAGACTCTATCAAGTATACCATAGCTATAGTAAAATAAAGCTATGCTTACTAACTCTTATTATATTAAATCAATTAAAAATTGGCTACTCGATATTCTATTTCCAGATAAATGCCTAGGTTGTCAAATGAAAGGATCTATTATCTGTACCACATGTGCTATTCATATACGTCGAACTGAAAGAGAAACAAGCTCAAATATTATAGCAGCATATGATTATAGAGATCTTATAATAAAAAAAGCAATCTGGAATTTAAAATATCACAAACATCGACACCTTGGGGATAAATTGGGCGAAATGTTATACGAAACACTAATTGAAGATATCGCTGATATAGTAACTTTATCCAAAGGACAAAATATTTTTGTAATACCAGTACCATTATCACGGACTAAAGAAAAAATGCGTGGATATAATCAAGCAGAGATCATAGCAAAAAGCTTCTGTAGGTGTAATAAAGAAGAAATTTTTAAATTACAAAATAATATTATTATAAAAAATATAGATACAAAACCACAAGCAAAGATTACAAATCGTGTTGCCCGTCTTAAAAATATCCACGGTGCGTTTAAAATAAAAAAACCTGATTTAGTGAAAGGTCGTACTATTATTATAATCGATGATGTTACCACTACTGGTGGAACAATAACAGAAATAATAAAAATATTAAAATCATCTGGGGCTAGAAAAGTTATCGGTTTTGCTGTTGCTCATTAAAAAGTGTATTATCAAAATACATGAATAAGACATCAAACAAAAAATACTGTAAAGATTGTGGTGGCAGTCAAGTTAATCATACTATTACTTATATATCTGTACTTCTTAGTACTATCATCGAACCATGGACAAATTGGTTAAGTAGACTAATACCAGAAGAGTCATTTGAATGGATAGGACCCTCATTAGTAAACACTCTTACTATTTTACATCTCGGAAAAATTACAACGAAAATACAAGATGATGATAGCGGTAGAACACGTGTACTATGGGAAGAAGCAACTAAAAGAGGAATAAATATGTATGAATTTCGTTTGTTTGGAATCGGTCATGATATATTTATCTCAAAATACAAAAATGCTATGCGATTTTTTGATGTATTACCTCGGCCTAAAAATTATAATCCACGAGGATTGGAATGGATGGACAATAAAAACGAAATGAAAAAACATTTTTATAGACAAGGTATCCCTATTGCAAAAGGAGATATCGCTTGTTCAAAAAATAAAGCTCTAAAAATATTTAATAAACTACAAAAACCTATAATAGCTAAACCTAATCTTGGTTCTCGTAGTCGTCATACAACCACTCACATTACAACAAAAGAAGAGCTCGTAAAAGCTTATAAACTAGCTCATCAACTATCGCCTTTCGTTATGATCGAAGAAGAACTAACTGGATATGTTTTCCGTGGAACTCTGATTGGTAAAAAATTTGTGGCTTGTCTTCGTCGTGAGCCTGCTTATGTAATTGGTGATGGTATTCACAATATAAAAGAACTTATAGATATAGAGAACAAGAAT
>JAVHPX010000045.1:2544-9655 GCA_036170795.1 Minisyncoccota bacterium | reverse complement strand
AATCTCGCTGACGGCGCGTGATTGGTGGTTTGTAAACAAACAGCACCAATCTTTCAATTCCTACACGCAAGCAAAGCAGTTTGCTTGCTCTCTGGCACAAAATGTACACATTTTGTGCCCTCGGTAGGAATCGAACCTACGACCATCTCCTTAAAAGGGAGCTGCTCTACCAACTGAGCTACGAGGGCGTGAATAAAAAATACCATATTTAATGAATAAAATCAATAAATTACCATAGAACAAAATAGTTATCCACCTATAATTTGATTTAGTATAAATTTTAGTTGTATAATATACACAAACGAATTTATGTTATATATCCAACGTTCACCCTACGATAAGGGTTTTTAAATCAATGGATCATATACAAATATTAGTCATTTATACGCACTACGATTTAATTTTAGTTTAAAATTAAGTGCAGATGTTCTTTATATAAAAGCCAAAAGGCCCAGGAGTTGTTTCTTGATTTATAATTTGTTAATCAAAGACCGACTCCTAGGCCTTTTCTTTTTGTTAAAATTAGATCATAATATATGAAGTATAATTGATTAGTTCTCTTTATACTTAATTTACTCATTAACATATAAAATATATGCTCGTCACAATAGCTATTATACTTATCGTCTTATGGTTACTTGGATTTTTAGCGTTCCATGTTGTTAGTGGTTTTATTCATATATTGCTCGTAGTAGCGATTATTATGATACTCATTAGACTTATCAAAGGACAAAATCCAATCGCATAACCAAATAATAATACCCACAATATATTACATAAAAATATTGTGGGTATTATTTATTTAGATAATGATGTAAGAATAAATTGTTCAAGACCTATACTAAAATCACACTCTCCTCTGTGGGCGCGATGATAAAGAGATACAATATTACTTGATTGATTTTTAAGTTCATTTATATGAAATAATTTATTTCCATTTAATATCATCATCTTGATTTTCCAAAACAACATACCAGAAATCAATTCCGGTTCAACACCTTTTATAATAGCGTTATTATAGAGTATCCACGTATCAATCTTGTCACGACGAGCAAATGCATCTGCTATAGAAAATGTATTTATTTTTAAAACTGGATTTAATTTTCTATCATTAAAATGCTCAATCGTGGCATACTTTTTATACTTCTTTTCATCAACTGCTTTTAACGTATCTTCAAGAAAGATAAAAAATGAATTAGATTCTTGTAAAATAATAAGGTCTTTAGCTGAGAGAATAAAACTATCTTCATGTAATATATTTTCAATTACAAAACTTAAAGAATTTCCAAAAAGAGTACTTCCACCTGCATATCCTAATAACAAATCAGTAGAGATCTGTGACTGCGTTGGCAAAATAACCTCACGATTATCCAAAAGTGTTTTTTTATATATATTTCTTTTTTTTAAATCATTTCCAACAAGAATGTATATCATATCCACATACCAACTTTTTTCTTATAATCAACATAAGGTTTACCATACTTTTCTTCAAGCAATCTTTCTTCTTCTTTTAAGAAAATAAGCTTTGTTATAAATGAGGCAATAATTATAAACACGAGCATAAAAAATGAATTGAGTACTATTACCAAACCAATATTCATTATTGTTAGACCAATATGTGTTGGATTCCTACTGTATTTGTATGGACCACGTTCAAAATCTTCTATGGTTCTTTCTTCTTCTATTTCTTTTTTAAAATGTCCAGATGAATATTGTGCCCAGTAAATCAATAAAGATCCTATTATAATCAAAATAAATCCAATATACTGATACAAAGAATTAGAGAAAATCTTAAAATTAAAAATAGTATGAAAAATAGCACCAAATATAACTGCCATAAAAAAAACTATATATGAATGAGAAAGTATGGAATGAACCATCCCATCTTTAAAAGACACTTTCTTGTTCGTAATAATAACTTTTTCTACCATATTGTATATCGTACCACCCGATATAAATTTTCGCTACTATTTTAAATCACCCCAATTAGATCCAAAAGATGATGATACTTCAAAAGGTACGGGTTTTATATTCTCTAAAAATTGAACTGGTATGACATTTTTCATAGCAGATTCAATTATTTTCATAGCAGATTCTAATACATCTTTCTTGATTTCATATATCAATTCATCGTGTACTTGCAGAACCAATCTAACCTTATCTAAAATTTTAGCTTTTTTTAATTCAAGATGCACTTTATTCATCCCAATTTTAATAATATCAGCTGTTGCTGTTCCTTGAATTGGTGCATTAGTAGCCATACGCTCATTCATAGCTTTTATAAAAGATAAAGGCGAATTAATTCCTGGAAAATATCTTTTACGTCCAAAAAGTGTCTGAGTATAACCATTGTCTTTAGCAAAATTCTTAATACTCTCTAAATAATTAGCAATTGTAGGAAATTGAGCAAAGTAATTATCATAAAAAATTTGTGCTTCTTTTCTATCAGTACCTAAATTCGCACGAAGAGCATTTACACCCATACCATAGAGTATGCCAAAATTAATTACCTTCGCACGACGACGCATATCGTGGGTAACTTCACTTTCTTTAACCTTAAAAACTTTCATTGCAACTGCCGTATGAATATCTTTACCATCTCTAAATACTTGAATAAAATATGGGTCTTGTGATAGAAGCGCCGCGACACGAAGCTCGATCTGAGAGTAATCGAAAGAAGCAAGTACGTATCCAGATTCTGCAATAAAAGCATTACGAATATTTTTACCTTTTTCTGTCTTAATAGGAATATTTTGTAAATTTGGATTACTTGCAGAAAATCTCCCGGTAGTAGTTCCTGTTTGTATAAAGTGAGCATGAAGACGCCAATCACTCCCTACATATTCTGGTATTGTATCTATATATGTAGAAAGTAATTTCTGTAATTCACGATATTTTAAAATTTCTGAAATAACAGGATGCAAATCACGAAGTTTCTCTAATTCACTCTCACGAGTAGAACGAGCACCACCAGCACTTTTTTTCATTCCTTTCACTGAAAGACCAAGTTCATCAAAAAGAACTTCACCCAACTGTTTGGGTGAATTTATATTAAATTCTCTTCCGACTTGATTCCATATGTTTTTCTCTATTTTAGTTAAATCAATATGATACTCTTTGGAAAGTTTTTTAAAGTAATTTATATCAACCATAATACCTACTTTTTCCATTTCTGTAATAATTGATATCAATGGGACTTCAATTTCTTTATAGACATATCCTAAATTCTCTCTCGCTATATCGGCTTCTAACTTAGAGAACGCTTGATCTAAAGAATCACTATCTTTATAATTAACAACATCGTCAAGGCTAGGATCAGTCTGTTCTGAATCAAGCAACCAGAAAGCAATTTTTGCTTTAGCTATTTTTTCTTGATCAACTTCTCCATAATTTTTTTCTTTTATTTCTTCTTCTATTTTTTCTTTTTTAGATAGAGCTACATCCTCTCCATTAACTACAGATAAAAATCTATTTTGCAAACTTTTAAATTCCATCGTTCGAAAAAATTGAGCAACACTTTCTTTCGCTACTTTTTCTTTCCAAACATTATCCGGTAATTTAAATACAATTGGGGCATCACGACGAATAGTCGCTAATGTTTTAGAAAAAAGTGCTTCTTCTTCTCCATCTTTCAAGAGATTAAAAACTCTTTTGGTTATTCCTAGTGTACGAATCTTATCAGGGCTTTTCTTTAAAGCTATATACATCTTTTCAATTGTTCCATACTCACAGATGAGAATTGTTGCTGTTTTTTCTCCAATACCTTTAATCCCGATAATATTATCAGATGGGTCACCACGTAAACCCTTATAATCTGGTAGATATTTCGGTTCAAAACCAAATCTTTTAATTACATCTTTCTCGTTATATAAAATAGTATCATTAATTCCTTTTTTAAGAGTATAGACTCGTACACGATCATCATCAACAAGCTGAAGTGTATCCATGTCACCTGAAGCAATGATAATATCCATACCAGGTATGGATATTTGTTCAGTAATAGTACCTAATAAATCATCAGCTTCAAATCCTTCACATTCATACATTGGAATAGAAAGTGCTGTAAAAAATTCACGAGATCGTATAAGCTGAACTACAAGGGCATCATCGGTCTTTGCTCTACCTGCTTTGTAATTATCATAAGCAACGTGGCGGAAAGTCTTCTTGGGTAAATCGTAACATGCCACAATATAGTCAGGTTTAAGTTCAGTAATAATCTTAAAAAGTATAGTAGCAAGACCATAAATAGCTCCAGTAGGTTCACCCTTTGAATTCATAAATTCAGGCAAAGCATGATAAGCACGGTGAATAATTGCGTGTGTATCAAGTAAAACAAGTCTTTTATTTATATCTTTAACCATACAAATTAGTATAGCATTTCAATTACAAAATACCCCAGGGCTTAAAGCTCTGGGGTATTTTGTCTAATTAGTAATTAGTTGTTGTGGTAGTATGACTATCCCCTAAAGGAGTTGTTGTATGAACAACAGACTTATTGCCATAATATCTGCGACTGATAAGAATTATAAGAAGGATTAAAATAATTATTAATAACCATCCTATAAGACCTATACTAAAGAATCCTGACCAGAAAGCGGATGCACCGAGATTATTAACAACAAGATTTTTCGGGTTGTTAAGCACATAGGCAATTGCATTTTCTTGCGCACCATTTGGATTTGTATAGACAAGAATTGCCGTAGTCACTATTTGTGCAGTATTTGATGGCAATGTATCAACACGAGCTTGTAAATAGACAACACCTTCTTGACCTGGTTTTAAATCTTCAAGCTGTACTGTAAGAGTATTAGTTTCGTTTGAATAAGTACCAGATGAGGAATTTGTAAGTATGATACCTTGTGGAACTATTACTTGGAGAACAGGATGAGTTAGAAGTGACTTACCTATATTCTTGTACATAACAGTGTAATCTATATTATCACCAACACCAATTGATTGATAACGATTTTCAATCTTAAGCATGATTGGAGATTGGGTACCTACAACAGTCGTACCTTGTGTGACAATTTGTCGTATTATTTGTGTATTTGTTATAGTTACTTGAGTACGAAAAATTTCTATTTTACCATAAGATAAACCATTACCACATTGTGAAACAAAACGGAAATAATAAATAGTGTTTGGTAAAAGACCACTAATAACTTCATTGTATGATCCACTTCCTACACGAGATGATGTACGTGAACCTAAGTTCACTGATGTACCATACTCAAAGTATGAAGCTCCATTTGAACGAGTAATCAGACCATTAAGAATAGCTGAATTTTGACCAACATTTGTAGCAACAGTAGTAACAGCACAATCGTTAACATAAACAGGTGGTACATCAGGAACAATATATGGAGAATTTACATTTACATAAACTGTTCGAGTCTGTGTACCACCAGTCTGACCATAAGCATTGAGAGTATAATTACCTGATGAGGTTGGATATACAGTTGCACTATTAGAAAGACTTGAATTGTAGTAACCATTTGGACCTGATACATTTACTGAAGTACAGTTATTTGTATTCCATACAAGGTTTACAGCATTACCTGAAGTAATTGTAGTTGAGTTTGAACCATTCGCAGTGAAGTTTGAAATTGTACAGTTGTTGTATTGAATATCATTTACATTTACATAAACTGTTCGAGTCTGTGTACCACCAGTCTGACCATAAGCATTGAGAGTATAATTACCTGATGAGGTTGGATATACAGTTGCACTATTAGAAAGACTTGAATTGTAGTAACCATTTGGACCTGATACATTTACTGAAGTACAGTTATTTGTATTCCATACAAGGTTTACAGCATTACCTGAAGTAATTGTAGTTGAGTTTGAACCATTCGCAGTGAAGTTTGAAATTGTACAGTTGTTAACTTGTGGATAATTACATGGAAGTGATCCGCCATAATTTGTCGCAGTAGAGTCTTGACAAGTTTGCTGATTAGTTGACCCTACTTTATAGACAAAAATAATTGTTCCATAATCATCCCATCCTGGAGGAACACTTCCGACATCAATACCACCTTCATTTGTATATACTGCGGTATCAGTATCAGATAGGACTGCAGACTTTCCTTTCATAAGGTGTGTAGAACTATAAGTAAGTGTCTGTGAACTTGAAAGATTCAAAGTCACTGTACCAAATGTCTGATTTCCTTGATCAGAAGACATACTTCCTGTGAAAGAATATGAACTTGCTGGTCCAGATGAAGATCTACTTACAACTGCACGTACATTTGAAAGAGTACTATCTGTATTATTATGATAATACATTCCGACATTGATAGTGTCACCAGAACTTGCCGAGATAGAACTCGAAGTCCAACATCCATATCCATCACGTGGAATGTTGCCTGTTGTATAGTTACCTATACCGATAGTAGGAGAACAATCCCCTGACTGACCATTGAACACATTTGAAGCGAACGCACTGTGTCCAACAAAAAGAAGCACAAATGCAAAGAATCCGACTATTATTTTTTTCATAAAATTTTTCATATTACTATTAATTCACTATTTAAACTTACAATTTTAAACCTTCAACGTTTCGACACGTTCAAGACTTAAAAAAGTAAGAGAGGGTTATAGATAGAAATCCTACCCTCTACTTACATCCAATTAAAAAAGAACTAATTAGCACGGCCGCCTCCCTGGTTGCCGTAATTACTTTGAGAATTACCTCCACCACCCATGTTCCCATGGTTTGAAACAGTTGAAGATGGACGACCACCTCCCATGTAACCATGGGGCGGCGGCTGTTGAGGATAATGATAATACGGCCTGTAAGGAGGCCTATACTGAGGCCACTGGTACTGTGGTTGATACTGTTGGTCCCGATGGCTTATTTGTAATCCAAAACTAATTCTTGGACCACTAGAATACGGAACCATCATATTACCATTCCCATTTGAATACTCCACAGGGTGATAACTTACCACCTCGGTTTCTTTTTCCTTTTCCCCACCATTTATAGCAACATCACTGTTGCCACTACCCTTAATAATATTGTAGTTATTGATAGTAATGGGTTGGCCGGTACTTGTAGTTGCTATAGTAGTTGAAGTCGGAGTGCCTTGTGAAGGTGTCAGTGGAATATTTA
>JAVHPX010000045.1:0-2444 GCA_036170795.1 Minisyncoccota bacterium | reverse complement strand
GTTGCTATAGTAGTTGAAGTCGGAGTGCCTTGTGAAGGTGTCAGTGGAATATTTACCAAGTTGGTACACATCCCTTTGAACAAATCTACACTTACTCCATCATAATCAAATACTGCAACCACACCTTCCCAGCCATCAGCATCTACGTACCACCCTGGAATTTTATTTAACAAATGACTATTTGTATACCGCCCATACTTTCTGTGTTGATAAGAAGTATGGTCCAATATCCAATAGATGTTTGTTTCATCTACACGAAGAGTTTTACCCTTCGCAACCAAACCATTGTTAACTAACATAACTAAATTCTGTCTCCACCATGGAGAAATCAAATCTGTAGCGAACGCTAACGTTTTAACTTCAGAGACAGGATAACTTCCTTCTTTATAAGGGCGAATGGGTTCGCCTTTTTGTGCTTGTATTGATTGACCCATAAAAAGGGTTACAATCAAAATTTTAAATAACTTTTTCATATTATGAGTTTTTAATTGTTTTTGAAAATTGTTTATATATATATTCCTTAGGAATTAAGAAAAACACATATAAACAATCTTCAATTCAGAGAAAACCCATTTGTCCATATGTTAGCATAACTTGGTATAAATGTCAAGGAGCTATAGATTGCTCTATAAGTTATAATAAACTGATATGACTATCCAATTCGATGATGAAAAAGAAGAAAGAAATCTATCTGATCTTCACAAACAAGAAGAAGAAGATCTAGTACAAGTACTTGCTCAATCAAAATATGGTATTCCGGGTGTAAATCTCTCAGGTATGCCGATCGACAATGATGCTCTTCGTACTATCTTAGAAAAAGATGCAAAAGAAGAACAAGTCGCGCCATTTAAATTGCTTGGTAAGGATGTACACATTGCTGTGCACTCTCCACAACCAGATAGATTGGAAAGACTAACACAATACTACCAAGAACATGGCTATACGCCTCACTTCTACATGGCATCACTTGCAAGTTTACAAAAAGCATGGGAGCGATACAAAGAAATATCATATGCTTCAGAGTCAAAAACTGGATCCATGGGTATTTCTGGTGAATCACTAAAGAAAATAATGGAAAATATTAAAAATATTGAAGATATTAAAAATGCAATTGTCGAAGTACAAAAAGATAAATCACATACTACTTCACATATACTAGAAATTGCTCTAGCTGGAGCTATTGCTATTAATGCTTCTGACCTTCACTTTGAACCAGAAGAAAACACCGTACGATTACGTTTTCGTTTAGATGGAATACTGCATACTGTTATGGAAATACCACCTGTTATACATAAATTTATAAATTCACGTATCAAGCTTCTCTCTGGTCTTAAAATTACAGCTCAATCAATAGCTCAAGATGGACGCTTTAGTATATTCCTAGATAAAGATGAAATCAGTCTTCGTGTCTCTCTTATACCAGGTGCTTATGGTGAATCAATAGTGATGAGAATATTAAATCCAAAATCCATTCAAGTAAAACTTGAAGATATGGGTATTGAACCAAAACTCTTTGAGATATTCATGCGTGAAATTCGTAAACCAAACGGTATGATACTCCTTACTGGTCCAACTGGTTCAGGTAAAACAACTACTCTTTACTCGTTCTTACAAAAAATATATTCAACTGAAATTAAAATTATAACAATAGAAGACCCTATCGAGTATCACTTACCAGGCATTACTCAGACACAAACGGATAGTGAAAAAGGCTATACATTCCTTGAGGGTTTAAGATCCGCGCTTCGCCAAGATCCAGATGTAATAATGGTTGGAGAAATTCGTGATAGTGAGACAGCTAAGATTGCAGTCGAATCTGCGCTCACTGGCCACTTAGTCTTCTCAACGCTTCATACAAATAATGCTGCTGGTGTTATCCCTCGCCTTATTGATCTTGATGTAAATCCTAAAATTCTTGTCTCAGCACTTTCTCTTTCAATCGCACAGCGTCTTGTCCGTAAGCTTTGTGTGCATTGTAAAAAAGAAGAAGTTATAACGAATGAAGAAATGCGCATTATTAAAAGTATCAGTGAAAATGCTAAAGTTCATAATAAAGATTTTAATAATTATGGAGTTGATATGAATATTCCAATTAAAATATATGAAGCGGTTGGATGCTTAGAATGCAACAATACTGGTTACAAAGGACGAATGGGGATCTTTGAAGCAATACACAATGATGCACAAATAGAAGAAATTATAACCAAAAACCCAAGTGAACGTGAAATCAAAGCTGTTGCCGCCAATCAAGGCTCACTAGACATGAAAGAAGATGGTATTGTAAAAATTCTAAAAGGTATCACCTCTTATGCTGAAGTTGGTAGTGTTGTTGATTTCTACGAAGAATAATAAAACCCTCAAATTGTATTTGAGGGTTTTATTATTCTAGAAAAGAAAAAAACATAAATCTCTAAACAATCCTTTAAAAACATGCGTGATTAAAG
>JAVHPX010000044.1:3461-36533 GCA_036170795.1 Minisyncoccota bacterium | reverse complement strand
ATACAGACCATGTTCTTGTTAATTCTTTCGATATTACCATATCATACCCTAGTGATATACTATCTTTTAAGGGATATAAAGAAGATGTATCAATTAAGAAATTATGGATTGTGCCGCCTACTAATTCATCTGGCTCGATTCATTTTAGTGGAATTATACCCGGTGGAGTAGATGGTGTATATGATCCAGATAGAATAGGGTTACAGGCTATTCCTGTAATAGAGTTAATTTTTTCAAGCATCGCTCTTGGTAATGGTGAATTTACTTTAATTCATTCTGATATTTTACAAAATGATGGTTTAGGTACACCTCTTATCCATGAAAATAAAAATTCATCTATTGTCGTATCTAATGTTGCAACTTCTACCTACAATGAATTGGTATTGGATAAATCTATTCAAGATGTTGAACCTCCAGCACCATTTACTATCCAATTTATTGAAGCAGGATTATTTTCGAAAACACCATCAATGATTTTCTTTTCTACGACAGACAATGATTTAGGTGTAGAAAAATATCAATTGCATACTGGCAATATATGGAAAGATGTTAAGAGTCCATTGCCAGTAAAAAAAAGTATTTTTAGTAGATATTTATCAATCAGAGCTTTGGATTTTAATGGAAATATTAGAGAAGCTCAAGTAGAAATTCCAGGGATTTTACCACAAATGTATCTTACACTATTTATAGTCGTTTTTATTTGTTCTTTTATGTTATTTATGTTAAAAAGAAAAAGATGAGATTTTACATAAAAATTATAATGTATAGTATTATAATATTTGTTGTATTTAATTCTACAACTGTCTTTGCTAATTCTGCTTCTCTTTTTATAGATAAAAAAGTTTCTAATATTCAAGAAGGGGAGCAGATCACTCTTGATGTAAATGTTAAGTCCAATGATCAAGCCATCAATGCTGTATCTGGAATTGTTATTTTCCCGAGTGAGATGCTTCGCATGGTGTCTATTTCAAAAGATAATAGTATTTTAAATATTTGGACACGTAATCCTAGCATTCAGCGTAATCAAATTTCATTTGAAGGAGTTGTTCTTAATCCTGGTTATCAGGGTAATAATGGTAATATTTTTCGTGTTACATTTGAAGCCAAGAAGCATGGACTTGCTGTCATTTCATTTAGTAATGGGGCGATACTTGCTAATGATGGTGTTGGTACTAATATCGTATCTAGTTTAAAGTCTACAAGTTTTAATATTATTGGTACAGGAGTTACGGATTTAATTAATAAACCTATAGCAAAGAATATAGATACAAATAAATCATTAGCTTTACCAGTTATTACAGATTATTCTTTATCAATAAATTCAGGAGAGGATTCTTATTTTAAGGGCAAAGGAGAACCAAATCAATTAACTAAAATGACTTTTGAAGCAATATCTCAGAAATCACTTGGTGAACAATTTATTGACTTTATTCAATATAAAAAGAAAAGATTAACTGATGCATTTGTAAAAAATAATGAAAAAGGATTATTTGAATATGTAACACCATCTAATTTAATTGCTGGTGTTTATAACGTTGTTCCGTTTCTTGTTGATAATAAAACAAATATAGATAAGCCGGGGATTGGTGTTCAATTGTTTGTTAATGATAGTAAAATAATTAAAGAACTTATTGTGTTTATTAATATACTTGTTCTTTTTATTCCAATTGTTGTAATTTTACTATTTATTTATTTTATTATTTGGTATTCATTTAAACGTATGCATGTTTTAAAAAGAAAAATGATATCTGAAGAGGAAAAAATTGAAATAAACGATAATCAATCTCGTGATCAGTCATATGATCAACCATATGACCAATCTTATGACCAAAATGAAATTTTACCATATCAAAATACCAAACAAGATTTGGATTTATAGAAATTAAGAAAGCACTATAATCCTTATATTATAAGGATTATAGTGCTTTCTTTTAGTCTTTATATTTGTTATAATAATAGTGCTTTTAATCTAATGATTAAATAGCATTTTTAAATTATTTTATGGCTAAAAAAGAAGAAAAAAATATAAAAAAAGAAATTAAATATGGAGCAAATCAAATTTCAGTTCTAGAAGGTCTTGAACCGGTAAGACGTCGTCCAGGGATGTATATAGGGTCTACTGGTGTTGATGGATTGCATCATTTAGTATGGGAAATTTTTGATAATTCACGTGATGAAGCAATGGGTGGATTTTGTGATCGTATTGAAGTGGTATTGTTGTCGAATAATTTTGTCCGTGTATCTGATAATGGGCGTGGTATACCAGTTGATATACATCCGAAGACAAAAGTCTCAGCGCTTGAGACAGTTATGACGACTCTTCATGCTGGCGGGAAATTTGGCGGAGACGATAGTGGCTATAAAGTCTCAGGTGGTCTTCATGGTGTCGGAGCATCAGTAGTAAATGCGCTTTCTATTTATACAAAAGCTGAAGTACACCGAGATGGTGGTAAATATATACAAGAGTATTCACAAGGCAAAAAGAAAATGTCTGTTAAGAAAATAGGTTCATCGAAAGAACATGGCACTATTATTTCTTTTCAACCAGATGAGGAGATTTTTAAACAAGTTGTTTTTGATTTGGATACAATTATTAATCATTTACGACAACAAGCGTATCTAGTAAAAGGTCTTCGTATAGATATTGTTGACGCAAGACAATCTTTATGGAAAGACTTTGATAATATCTTTTGGTTTTCTGAACTTTCACTCGAAGTACCTTCAACGACTTTTTATTTTGAAGGTGGATTAGTATCACTTGTAAAATTTTATAATAAACTTATTAAACCTATTCACCCAACTGTTTTTTATGTCGATCATGAGCAAGATGATGTTTTAGTTGAGATAGCTCTTCAGTATGTCGATGATATGAATCCTCATATTGTTCCTTTTGCAAATAATATTTATAATCCTGAAGGTGGTACCCACGTGACTGGTTTTAAGACTGCTTTAACTCGTGTTCTTAATACCTATAGTAAAAAGAATAATATGGTCAAAGAAGCTGATGGAGCATTTACAGGAGATGATGTATTAGAAGGTATAATGGTTGTTATCTCAGTTAAGCTTCGTGAGATTCAATTTGAAGGTCAGACAAAAGCAAAATTGGGTTCAACAGAGGCTCAAGCAGCTACAGCTACAGTATTTGGGGATTCATTTACTGCCTTTCTTGAAGAGAATCCCGATGAAGCAAAGTTAATTATTGGCAAATGTCTTCTTGCATTACGTGCACGTAAAGCAGCTAAAGCAGCAAAAGATTCTGTCCTTCGTAAAGGGGCACTTGAAGGTATGACTCTTCCTGGAAAGCTTGCTGATTGTCAGACAAAATCTGCTTCTGAAGCAGAATTATTTATAGTTGAAGGGGATTCAGCTGGAGGAACAGCAAAGATGGGTAGAGATAGAAAAACTCAGGCAATCCTTCCACTTCGAGGTAAAATTCTTAATGTTGAGAGAGCTCGACTTGATCGTATGCTTGGGTCTGAGCAGATTAAAAATTTAGTTATCGCTATGGGTACATCTATAGGAGATACTTTTGATATAGAGAAAATGCGTTATCATAAAATTATAATTGCAACTGATGCTGATGTTGATGGCGCACATATTCGTACACTTATATTAACACTTATGTATCGATATTTTAGATCTGTACTTGATGCAGGATATGTCTATATTGCACAGCCACCTTTATTTAAAATAAAAAATGGTAAAGAAATATCTTATGCTTATAGTGATGAAGAACGAGACCGTTTACTTGGTAAAGATGCCCCTTCTCTTGAAGAACTTCTAACTGAGAGTGCTCAAGAAGGAGATAGTGAAGAAGTAGAAGTAGAGATTGAAGAAAACTTATCTGTGCAGGTAGAAGGTGAAAAAACAAAAAAGACAAATAAAATTCATATTCAACGTTACAAAGGTCTTGGTGAAATGAATGCTGATGAACTTTGGGAGACGACAATGGATCCTGCGCGTCGGATCCTTAAGCAAGTTGCTGTTACGGATGCAGAAGATGCGAATAAAGTTTTTGATATGCTTATGGGTTCTGAAGTACCTCCTCGTAAAGCTTTCATTCAATCAAATGCTAAAATGGCAAATTTAGATATATAGAATTAAAAAAAATTTTAAAACTATGGATAATAAATTTTTTAATAAAATAAATAAGGAAAATAAAAAACCTTTTTTGAAGAAACAAGGACATCCTCAAGAAAACGATTTTTATGGTTCTGAGAAATTACCCCACATGGTTGATCAGCGTGTTTTTGATATTATTAAAGAATATGATTTGAGTCAGCATTCATCGCTAAACTATTATGATGTTTATAGACCAGAGGAAGAAATATCATTACAAAAAAAGGATGAACATCAGCATGATATTGATAAGATCGAGAAATACCTTGCATCAATAAGTTTTTATTCAAAAGATGGAACATTGCGTTTTTCTGATCATTGGTGGGACAATGAAGATGGTAATGGCCATCAGATTGATTTTTATGATAATGATTATAATGATTATAATGATAAAAATAAAATACCCAAAATGACACTCGCGCGATATTCCCCAGAAGATGAAACATGGCATGAGATACTATCAATTCCTTTATATCAGAAACAACCATGGTACAAAGCAGAAAAAGAAGTTCATTTAGAAGAGTTTTTAAAAAAGAATATAGATTTTTTAGAAGAACATATAGAGAAAATTCAAACTGAAATGAAAGATAGTATTGCTGTATATGACAATAGCCTAGATGTGGCTAAAGAAAAGGGATATCAGGATCTTGAAATTTTTTTATATAATATTCCGCTTATTTATGGCATAGAAGCAACTACACGGGTTTTTTTAAAACTAGTGAGTCGCCTCAAGATACTTATTAGTAAGAATACGATTGATCCTGTGTTAAAAGAGAAACTAGAATCTTTACAAAAACAATTAGAGAAAAATCTTGGTTGTAGTATTGATTCTTATGTTGAAAAAATAACTAAGCACTTTAAAAATGATTTAAATGACTATTCATATAAAGAAACAGGGTATGATTCTTATTGGTAAAATATAATTAAAAACTGATCTAGGAGCGATTTTTAATTTCGGTAGAGAGGAGCGAAATAAAATCGAGAAGTGTCATTTGAATTTTTGTATTGTCACGTTTTTCTATTGTCAATATTCCTGATTCTTTTTCTTTATCACCAATAATTATTATGTAAGGTATATTAATTTTTTTAGCAGCATGAATACGTTTACCCAAGCTCTCGTTGTAGTCAAAGTGTTCAATTCGAATATCTTTCTCTGAAAGTGTTTGTGTTATTTTTTTAGTTTCATCGATATGTTCATCGCGTACTGGGATAATTGCTACTTGCACAGGGGATAGCCAAGTAGGGAATACACCTGCTGTGTGCTCTATAAGAATAGACATAAATCTCTCTATTGAGCCCATTATAGCAGTATGAATCATTACAATACGTTCTTTTTCTCCTTTTTCGTTAATACAATAGAGATCAAATCTCTCTGGCATGTTTGAATCAAGTTGGATGGTAGCCACTTGCCACTGTCTTCCAATCGAATCTTTAGTCATAAAGTCGATTTTTGGTCCATAGAAAGCAGCTTCACCGACGGCTTCGATTGGAACTTCACCTTTTTTTATAACCATGCTTCGAAGTTCTTCTTCGGCTTGAAGCCAAACATCTTCTGTTCCAAGATAAGCTGACATATTATTACCGTCATGAAGAGACAATCGAGGAGTTAGCGTAAACCCAAATGTACCATAAAACTTTTTTACAATGTCATAAATTTTAGAAATTTCTTGTTTAGCTTGAATCGGACGACAGAATACATGGGCATCATCTTGAGTAATAGAACGCACTCGAGATAATCCAGCAAGCTCACCTGATTGCTCATCTCGATATACTTTGGTAGTCGAAGCGTAACGCTCAGGCATTTCTCGATAACTCCATTGTTTACGATTAAAGATTTGAGTGTGATGTGGGCAGTTCATCGGCTTCATGGCGAAATCATGACCTTCGCGGGTATTAATTCGGAAGAGATCATCTTTGAATTTATCCCAATGGCCTGATGTCTCATAGAGTTCCTTTTTGGTTATATGAGGAATATCTACTCGTTCATAGCCAACAGCTTTTCGAAGTTCCCAAACAAAACCATCAAGCAAATCTCGTATCAATGTTCCACGAGGAGTCCATAGTGGTAATCCTGCACCAACAAGATCAGAGAAAGTAAAGAGGTCGAGTTCACGCCCAAGCTTCTTATGGTCTCTTTTCTTAGCTTCTTCCATTTGAATTAAATACTCATCGAGATATTTTTTATTTGAAAAAGCTATTCCATAAATACGAGTCAACATTTTATTTTTCTCATCACCACGCCAATAAGCACCGGCAACTTTATCAAGCTTGAATGAACCAACTTTTATTTCTTTACTTGGGTTTTCGGCATGGCCACCACGGCATAGGTCAGTAAAACCACCACAAGTATAGAGTGTAATTTTCTCTCCTCGTTCCACAATTTCTTCTATTAATTCATTTTTGTAGATATTATTTTTAAATATATTACGTGCTTCATCATAAGAGACTTCTTTATGGGTAAATTCAGTCCAAATAGCTAAATTTTTTACCATAGTACTTTCAATTTTTTTTAAATTCTCATCTGTTATTTTATCTGTTCCAAAATCAAAATCATAATAAAATCCATTGTCAATAGCAGGGCCAAGAGTAGGTAATGCATTAGGATAATGTTTAAGTACAGCTTGAGCTAAAAGGTGAGCTAATGTGTGTCGTGTATGTGATAATTGTTCTATATTTTCCATAATAAATATATCATAGCACATTTGCATTTTAGGTAAAAATAAGTATACTAGTTATATGGTAATACGAATGCGACATACACGTGCTCATACAGGTAACCGTAGAAGTCATCATGCACTTAAGGTTAAGGGTTTTACTACATGTTCAAACTGTGAAAAACAGAAAGAGACACATGTCGTTTGTACTCATTGTGGTTTTTATCGTGGACGCAAAGTGATTGATGTGGTTAAGAAAGTAGAAAAGAAGCAAGCTAAAAAGAAGGCTAAAATTAAAAAGTAAGTTCTTGAAATTTTTTTCTTTAGTTATCATTTTAGATTAAATAATATTGATAACTTTTATTTGAAAAATTTCAAGATTTTGTTTAAAAAGACTTATGGCAAACAGGCACCTTTCACGTTCAATTGTTCTTCAGACACTTTTTGAGTGGGATTTTGTGGTAGAAAAAGATCCAAATTTTAAGGCGATGCTTGATCGTAATATAGAAGAATTTGGTCCTGGCCTCGATGATTCATTTTTTATGACTAATCTTTTTTCTGGTATTATAAAGAAAAAAGTTATTCTTGATGAGATTATAGAAAAAGCTGCACCAGATTGGCCGATAGATAAGATATCGATAGTAGACCGTAATATTATTCGTATTGGTTTGTATGAACTTCTATTTGGTGACCGTACCCAAGTACCTCCAAAGGTAGCTATTAATGAAGCCATAGAACTTGCCAAAAGTTTTGGTGGTGAGAATTCTAGTAAGTTTATAAATGGTGTACTTGGTGGAGTTTATAAAGAACTCGGCGAACCTGGAAAAGATGAAGTTGGTAAAAAAAAGAATAAACATTTTGAAATTGATCCTACAAAATTCCCAATAGAAAAAAAAGCTGGTGCAGTTGTCTACGCATACCATGAAGGTAATATTTATTTTGCATTTGTTCACGATGTTTTCGGCTATTGGACTCTTTCAAAAGGTGGTGTTGAAAATGGAGAAAATGAAGAGCAAGGTGCTATTCGAGAGATAAAAGAAGAAATGGGTCTTGATATTACTATTAAAGAACTTCTTGGACGAAATGAATATATTGCAAACCATCCAGAAAAAGGCAAAATTCGCAAACAAGTTGTTTTCTTTCTTGGAGAATCAGAATATACTGATATTATTCTTGAGAAAGGTACCGGAGGTCTTGATGATGCAAAATGGTTTTTATTGGATGAAATTTCTAATCTTAAAATGTACGATAATATGATTCCACTTTTAACCAAAGCAATAGAAATACTTACTAATAAATAAATTTAATTTTTTATGGTTGATTTTAGTACATTTGAGAAAATAACAAATATAGTTTTTAATAATAAAGATTTATTACAACAAGCTTTTATTCATCGTTCTTATATTAATGAAAATAATGGTTCAAGATTTTCACATAATGAACGTCTTGAATTCCTTGGTGATGCAGTTCTTGAACTTATTATTACTGATTATCTTTATAATAAATATCCTGATCATGATGAAGGTGATCTAACTGCTTATCGTTCAGCTTTAGTAAATGCTGTAATTATAGGAGAAGTAGCTCTTGCTCTTGGAATGAATGATTATTTATTATTATCAAAAGGTGAAGCGAAAGACACAGGTCGTGCCCGTAGTTATATACTAGCAAATACTTATGAAGCGTACGTTGGAGCAGTTTATCTCGATCAAGGTTATGATATAGCCAAAGCTTTTATTTCTAAAACTTTATTTGGTAAAATAGATATAATAGTTGCTAAGAAATTATGGCGTGATGCAAAAAGTTTAGTTCAAGAAAAAGCACAGGAATATTTAAGTATTACACCTTCATATAAAGTTTTGCATGAAATTGGACCAGATCACGATAAACATTTTACGATAGGAGTATTTTTTGGGAGTGATCTTATTGCTGAAGGTAAAGGTAAATCTAAACAAGAAGCAGAACAAGCTGCTGCTCATGCTGCATTAGAAATTAAAAATTGGTTTGATTAAAAATTATGACACTAAAAGCTATTGAGCTTATAGGATTTAAGTCTTTTGGTAAAAAAAGTACTGTTTCTTTTGCGACACCGATTACAGCAATTGTTGGGCCGAATGGATCTGGAAAATCAAATATTGTTGAGTCTATACGTTTTGTTTTAGGTGAACAATCTATGAAGTCACTTCGTGGTAAAGGAGGAGTTGACCTTATATTTAAGGGTTCAAAATCTCTTTCTTCATCAAATCGTGCACTCGTCACAATTATTTTTGATAATAGTAAAAAAGTTTTTTCATTTACGAACAGTGGACTTGGTATATCACTTGATTATGATGAGATTAGTATTTCTCGTGAAGTATTTACAGATGGAGCAAATAGATACAGTATAAATGGTAGTGAAGTTAGACTTAAAGATATAATTGATTTGCTTGCTTCAGTAAATATTGGTAGTTCTGGGCACCACATAATTTCTCAGGGAGAGGCTGATAGAGTATTAAATGCTTCTAATAAAGATAGACGATCTATGATTGAAGATACTCTTGGTTTGAAAGTTTATCAATATCGTATTAAAGAATCCGAACGTAAACTTGATAAAACACTTATTAATATGAAAGAAGTTCAAGCTCTTCGTAGAGAGATTGCTCCTCATCTTATTTTTTTAAAAAAACAGGTTCAAGTTGTCGAAAAAGCTCGCTTGATGCGTCAAGAATTAGCAGATTTGTATAAAACATATTTTTCATCTGAATCAACTTACATTCAAAAAGAGACAAAGCGCCTTACTTATAATAAAAGAGAGCTTGATCAGAAAAATATATTGCTTGATCAACGTATTAGTGTATTGCAATCTGAACAAACTAAAGATAAAGCGGAAAATGAAAATATTATAAAAATAAAAGAATACGAAATTGAATTATCAAATTTACGTATTAAAAAAGATGATAAAGCACGTGCTCTTGGTCGTACTGAAGGAATAATTGAAGGTATAGAAAAGCAACTTTTACATGTTGAAAATGAACAAGAAAGAGTAATATCATTATCTGAATGGAAAGAGATTGTTACTGATATAGAAAAAAATATTGATGAAGCTATTCAAACAGAAGATATGTCAAAAATAACAGTAATTCTTTATGGAATTAAAGAACGATTGCAGGCTTTACATACAGATAATATTCTGACTAAAAAAATAATTAATAAAGAATTAGAGAATCAATATAATAGTTTAAAAATAGAGAGAGATAGCTTTGTAGCTGAATTAGAATTTATAAAAAAAGAAGAGAAGATTTTTTTAGATAATATATCAGAACTTCGTAATCTTGATAAAAAGGAACAAGAAAATCTTCATGATGGTGAACGTAGGTTGTATGAATTACTTCGAGAAAAAAATGAAGTGACATCAGTAATACAGACACTTTTATTTGAAGAAGAAAGATTATCCGAGGTTAAGAATGCATTTGAAATGGAACTTAGAGAGGGTAGTACTCTTGTGGGACGTGAGGTATTTTCCTATAAAGATGTAGTCGTTGATCATGATGTTGTTCGAAGTGTGCAAGAAGATATTCATCATAAAATTGAGCGTATTAAGATTAAATTGGAAGATGCTGGTTTGGGTAATGGTGCTGAAATCCTTAAAGAATATCAAGATACAGAAGAAAGAGATATATTTTTGATGAAAGAAATTGATGATTTAAACAGAAGTATTGAATCACTTAGACTTTTAATAGGAGAACTTAAAGGTACTTTAGATGCTGAATTTAAGAGCGGAGTAGAGAAAATAAATAAACAATTTCAAGAATTTTTTTCTTTAATGTTTGGTGGTGGATCAGCTTTTCTTTCTATTGTTGTAGAACATAAAAGATCTAAAAAGTCTGATGAAATTGACTTGTCTACGCAGGCAAGTGAAGATTTTGAATCTGATGAGACTGAAATTGAATTTGAACGAGGTATAGAAATAAATGTAACTCTTCCACAAAAGAAAGTGAAAGATTTACATATGCTCTCAGGTGGTGAAAGATCTCTTACGTCTATAGCTCTTCTTTTTGCAATATCACAAGTCAATCCACCACCATTTATGGTTTTAGATGAGACTGATGCTGCTTTAGATGAATCTAATTCTCGTAAATATGGAGATATGCTTGAGAATCTATCAAAGTACTCACAGCTTGTTGTAGTGACACACAATCGTGAGACTATGTCCCGAGCTCAAGTTCTCTATGGAGTTACGATGGATTCATCTGGAGTATCCAAACTTCTATCTATACATTTAGAAGACGCGAGTGGTTATGCAAAATAAAAAAATGACTAGAAAAAATACATTTATTTAGTTATTTTTATTATCTTTAAAAAATTCGTTTATTGTTTGATTATTCTTGATTATTTCTTTAGCATTATCTATTCCAACATATCGGTAATGCCATGCTTCATACATATAGCCAGTTATATCTTCTTTACCTTCTGGATAGCTTTCTAAAAAACCATATAAGTATGAATTATTTTTCAACCATTTGTATTCTTTTGTATTTTCAAATTTTGTTGTAGTTGAATCATTGTTAACTGATGGACTTGTAAGATCGACAGCAAGACCTAATTGGTGTTCCGAATGTCCTGGTTTGGCGATACGACGTATAGCGTTTACATTACCACTTTTTATGCTTCTATCAAGTAGAAATTCTTGAGTCTCATAACTTCGGAAAGCAGATGATACTTTTATAATTAAGTTGTCTTTTTTTGCATCATCAATCATTTTAAGTAAAGATTCTGCAGCTTCTTTTTTAAGGCAAGTTTTAGGATATTTTGTTATATTTTTATTAAGTTTGACTAAATTAGATGGAATATATGATATATCTGGTATGAAAACTACTTGGCCAACATCTACATATGAATAATCATCATATGTTTTTGTGGGTGAAGGGCAATCATCGATATTTTCTTTTGTAACTTCTATTTTTTGAGAAATAATTTTTTGTGGAACAATTGGTGTTTGTTCTGTTGTTAATTCTGGAGCATCTTCTATTCCTGGTGTATCTTTATTTTCTTGTGATTTTACCTCTGCAATTGTGTTTACTGGTTCTATCGTATTTCTAGATATTAAATTAGATGTGTTATATGTATTTAATTTTTTAGCATATATCTTAGTTATAGAAAATCCCATACTAAATCCAACAACAGAACACAATATAGTAATAAATATAAATTTTTGATTCATAATTATTTAATTTGTTATTTTATGTGGGTCGACAAACTCATAGCCTTTATTTTCTAACATTGTTAATAGTTTGTCTAGGTATTTTGCTGTCCACTCATGCTCATGTATTAATAATATTTCTCCAGGGTGTAAATTTGTTAATACATTGTTCATAAATATTTTTTCATTTTTAGTATTTTTTCCCCAGTCTTTTGCAGATCCAGACCAATTCATGGATATCATGTTATTTTTTTTTATAAGATCTTTGACGTATTGTGTATTTACTCCATATGGTGGTCTAAAGAATATAGGATCAGAACCTGTAAGTTTTGAAATAAGATTTGTATTATTTACGATTTCTTTTTTTATTTTTTCAATATTTTTTTCTTTTTTTAAATTTAGATGATCCCAAGTATGATTTCCAATAATAAATCCAGAATTAGCTTCAAAGGTTATATTGTTAGGATAATTCTTGTTGTGAATACCATTAATAAAAAATATTGCCTTAGCATTATGTCTCAAAAGTGTATTTACCATATCTTTGCTGTATTTGCTAGGACCATCATCTATTGTTATAAGTATAACTTTTTTATTAGCATTTTTATCATTGGGGATAATATCAAAATTTTTATTTATATGATATTCTGTTTTTAATTCTGCATAAGAAAATGCAGGTGATAGTAATGTGATTATTAAAATAGATATGAAATATTTTCTCATATATTTTATATTAAAGCATAGTCGATTGTTTTTTTATTTCTGTCAGTATTTTTAACCTTAAAATGCACACGATCACCGAGTGCATATTTTTTATGAGTTTTTTGACCTTTTATGCTCATATATTTTTTATCAAATATATAGTAATCATTAGAAAGATCACGCATACGAATCATACCTTCACATTTTGTTGTTATGTCTTCAACATATAATCCCCATTCAGTTACTCCAGTGATGACTCCTTCAAAATTTTGACCAATTCTAGTAGACATATATTCAACTTGTTTATATTTAATAGATGCACGTTCGGCTTCAGCAGCTTCTTTTTCACGGTTTGAAGCTTCGGTGCTTATTTCTTCATATTCGAACCATCTTTCTTTTGGAATGATTTCATTTTTTAAGAAAGAATTAAGTAAACGATGGACAATAACATCTGGGTATCTACGAATTGGTGACGTGAAATGTGTATAGAATTTAAAACCGAGACCGTAATGACCAATATTTTTTGTAGAATAAATTGCTTTTGCCATTGTTCTGATAATGGCAGTATGGACTGTATCGCGCAATGGATTATGTTCAAGTTTTATGATAAGCGTATTGATTTCTTCTGAAGGTATGATTCCATCCTTGAGCCTCATATTGTAACCAAGCTTTTTAAGAAATGTTACTAAGTCTTTCATTTTTTCTTTATTTGGTAAGTCGTGTATGCGATATAGAAATACCCCCTCAGTACCATCTTTTTTGGTAGACATATATTCAGCAACACGACGATTAGCCATGAGCATAAATTCTTCAATTAGTTTATGAGTATCTCCACGCTTTTTTGTATAAACAGAAAGTGGTACACCATTAGAATCGAGTTTGAATTTAACCTCCTCTTGTTCTAATGATATTGCCCCTTCAGCAAATCGTTTTTTTAGAAGTTTTTTAGCAATAGTATTAATAGTTGAAAGTTCTGTAAAAAATGGACCGTGACCGTTGTCAATAATTTTTTGAGCATTTTCATATGTGAATCGTTTGTCAGAATGGATAGTTGTTCTGCCAAACCATTCATTATAAATATGACCATTTAGATCAAGTTCAAAAATAGCTGAAAAAGTGAGTCTATCAATATCTGGGTTTAAGCTGCAGAGTCCATTTGAAAGTTCTTCTGGAAGCATTGGTATAGTACGATCTACAAGATATACGGATGTTCCACGATAACGAGCTTCTTTGTCTAGAGCAGTATTATTATTTACATAATAAGAAACATCAGCAATATGAATACCAATTTCATAATGATTATTTATTAATTTATTAAATGATAAGGCATCATCAAAATCTTTTGCATCTTCTGGGTCTATTGTAAATGTTGTTGTTGTACGCATATCACGACGATCATTTAGGTCATGTTTAGTTATGCCATTTTTTGTTATTATTTTTGCTTCTTTTTGAACATTAATAGGAAAGATTGAATTGAAACCTTTTTCGAGTGCTATTGCTTCCATCTCGGCATTATGTTCCATTGGTAAACCTAATATTTTTGCTACTTCACCAATTGGGGCTTTTTTAGCATCTGTCCATTCAGTAATAACAACAAATATTTTCTGACCTATTTTAGCACCATTTAATTTATTTTCTGGAATAACTATATCAGAATACATTTTTAAATCGCTAGGAATAAGAAAATAAGTATCATGTTCTTTTTCAAGAACACCAGAAAATCCTTTTTTGGATCTATGGAGTATTTCAGACACTTCTCCGTGAAGTATTTCATTTTTTATATTTGGATGAAGAAGTATTCTTACTGTATCACCATGACAGGCTGTATGAAGGAAGCTATGATCTATTTCTATGATTTCATCGTTACCTCTAATTCGAACAACCCCAATTCCTTTATGAGAAATAGAAATGATCCCATCTATATGTTGGTTGTTATTGTAGTTTACGGAATTATCAGTATTATCTTTTTTCATATTTGCAGTATACCATAAAATAATATACTTGATTCATATATTCTTTTATGTTACGATACTTATTATGTTAATGATTAGATTACAAAGAATAGGTCGTAAAAATGATCCAGCATTTAGGGTTGTTTTGACTGATTCAAAAAATGCAACAAAGAGTGGTAAATTTAAAGAAATTCTTGGTTCATATAATTTAAAGAGTGGGGAAGTTTTGTTTAAAGAAGATCGTATAAAATATTGGATTAGTAATGGTGCACAAACTTCAGATACTGTTTATAATTTTCTTGTTCATCAAAAGATAATTTCTGGGCAGAAGAAAAATGTTTTATCTAAAAAGTCTCCTACAAAAGTTCGTAAAAATCTTAAAAAAACATAGAAATATTTGTATTAATTAAAGGGTTTCATTGAAAGTAAATATATTTTTGTTATTATAAAGTTATGATATAATAAAATAGTGCAGGTTGTAGTCGATACACTGCATTATATTATGAGTTAATACTATAAGAATAATATGACAGATGATAAAGCATTTCTTGAATATGTTGTAAAAGCATTAGTTGATAATCCAAATGATGTTAAGATAGACAGAACAGTAGATGAAATGGGTGTATTAATTACAATGACAGTAAATGCGGCTGATATGGGTAAAATTATCGGTCGTCAAGGTAATACGGCAAAAGCGATTCGCACGCTACTTCGTGTTATTGGAATGAAGAATAATGCTCGTGTAAATTTGAAAATTAATGAACCAGAAGGAGGAACACAGGAATATACTCAAACACCTAAAACACAATCATCAGGTGAAGCATCAAGAAGTGTAGATGCAGCATTAAATGATTTGAAAGGAATATAATTAAAATAAAGAAAATGCCCTAATGAATAGGGTTTTTTCTTTATTTTATGATATAGTCACTTTATGAATTTCTATATTATCACATTATTTCCAGAAATGTTCGATTCATACTTAGGTGAGTCTATTTTAGGGCGGGCAATACGGGAGAAAAAGATTTCTGTTTCATTTGTTAATCCTCGGATGTTAGTCTCAGGTAAGTATAAAAAAGTCTGGCCGGATGGTAACATCTCGCGCCAAGTCGATGAGCGACCGTATGCTGGAGGTCCGGGTATGGTGATGATGGCTGAACCGATAATAAAAGCTGTAGAGAAAGTTGTAACTAAAATACAAAAGAAAAAAGATACAAAAATTATGACGATTAATTTTGTACCATTTGCAGAAAAGTTTACAACGCCAGTCGCCAAAAATATTTCTAAAAAATATACTGACGTTATTATGATCTGCGGACGATACGAAGGAATTGATGCTCGTGTTGATAAAATTCTCAAAACCCAAAAGTTCTCAATAGGGGACTATGTGCTAACAGGCGGAGAAATCCCAGCCATGGTACTTATTGACTCAATCTCTCGCCAAGTAGAAGGCGTACTTGGTAACTTTGATTCTCGTGAAGAAGAGCGAGTATCAACAAGCGAAGTTTACACAAGACCTGAAGTCCTCATTCACAACAAAAAGAAATATAAAGTCCCGAAGGTGCTTCTTTCTGGCAACCATGCTGATATAGAAGAGTGGAAACAGTCTAAAAAGACTGAAAAATAGATTAAATAATAGGTATCTACTAAATTAAAGTATAGACGAAATCGATTTCATGTGTGTTTGACTTTTGTATTGTAATGTGTTAAGGTAAGACCGAATTTGTAAGTTTAGACCTTTGAAAATAATGGTTTTTTTGAGATTAAAGAGATGGTTTTGCTTTTCAATCATGGAAATCGAAACTCTCTCTTTAAACAAAATTTAAAACCAAAAAACAAAACAAAGACGATGAAAAAACTCCCAATCTTCGCAATTGTAGTAATTGCACTAATTTTTTTAGTAAGCTGTCAAAAAGAAATAGCGGTTCAATATATACCACCACCAACTAAGATTGATTCATTCACCGAAAATGGTCGTACATGGTTCGGCCTGCGCGTAGACACAAGGTATTTGGCAAAAAATTTTAATGCCATTGCCGGAAAATTTTTAGTTGATAGTTCTGGTGGTAATGATGCCAGACAAAAGTTGGCTGGGAAAAATTTCAATGACACCACTTCAAGAAGGATATTTTCAGTACAATCATATTTTGGTGGTCCATTGAGTGCTCAAATTGCAAACCTTGAAGGACCAGATAGAAATTGGAAATTAGCACCATTCCAATATGCGACTGCTGCTGCTGAACAATACGGGGCTAATAATAATTTTTCCTGGAATACTTATTGTTACGATTCTACAATAAAAATAAACTTTGGATACGGGGATGAAATAGCAGCTTTCAATTTGAACGGTAACACTTATGACCTAGCTACTAACAGAGAATATACCTTTGGTATATACTACCAAAGATTTATATATAACTGGTATCCGCAGTTTTTCTGGTGTTATAAGTAAGTAATTTTTTTTAAAGTTAATCGAACTAAATGAGTCCTCAGATTATGGAAATAATTCTGAGGGCTTTTTGTTTATATATTTGAAAATATAACGATGTCTGAATTTTCTTAGATTTAACCTAGAATAATTATAAAGTAATTATCCACTTGACTTTAATATATTAATCCGATAAGATAATACCCAGTGAAACCACGATTGAGTAATGGCTATCAATCACTATTTAAAAGTAAGTATGCAGTAAAAGGCAAACTTTGTGTTAAAACAATATAACTGCCAATTTTAATAACATTCCAAAACAGTAAGGTTTGGTCACCTTGGTGTTTTTTATTAGCTTTTTAAAGCTTTATTTTGTATGAAAAAAACAGCAATACGAGAAAAAAAATATTTTGCACGTTATAAAAAGCCATTGATTGAATTTCCAAATTTAATTGAAAATCAGTTAGTGTCATTTAATTGGTTAGTGGAGAAAGGAATTGGTGAAGTTTTTAAAGAATTTTCTCCTATTAATGATTACTCAGATAAAAAGTTTCAACTTGATTTTACATCATTTTCTCTTGGTGAACCAAAATTTGACGAAGAATATACTAAAATTAATAAATTGACTTATGAAGGTCAGCTTAAAATTCGTGTTAAACTTTTAAATAAAGCTATCGGAACTTCTAAAGAGCAGGAAATATTTATGGCTGATGTCCCATTGATGACTAAGCACGGTACTTTTATTATTAATGGAGTAGAACGTGTAATTGTTCCTCAGCTTACACGATCATTTGGAGTATTTTTTACAGAACAAGAATCAAAAAGTAAAAGATATTTTGGAGCAAAGATTATTCCTGCGCGTGGAGTTTGGATTGAAATTGAATCTGACCCTGATGGTGCTATCTATGTTCGTATTGATAAAAAACGTAAATTTGCTGTAACTTCACTTTTGCGAGTACTTGGTCTTTCTAGTGATGAAGCTATTGTGAAAGCATTTGGAAAATCTAATAATTCTGAAGGAGAAGAATTATTGAAATCTATTAATATTTGTCTTGAAAAAGATCCAGCAAAAAACCTTTCTGATTCATTTATAGAGATATATAAGCGTCTTCGTGATGGCGATCTTGCAACTCCAGATAATGCACGTGAATTTATTACAATATTACTTTCAAATGAGCGTTATGATCTTTCCCCTGTAGGAAGATTTCGTTTTAATAAACGTTTTAATAAAAGTATGGATGAAAAAGAAATGGAACGCCGTACAATTTCATCCGATGATGTTATCTCTATCATTAAGAATATTGTAGAACTTAATAATACATTACATGCTAAGGCTGATGATATTGATCATCTTGGACAACGCCGTGTTCGTTATGTTGGTGAGATGTTGCAACAAAAGATCCGTATGGGTATGGCTCAAATAAAAAGAAATATTCAAGATCGTATGTCGACAATTGATGTTGGTACAACACTTCCAATTCAGATTATAAATCAACGACCATTGCAAGCTCGGATTAAAGAATTCTTTACTGCTAACCAGCTTTCACAATTTATGAATCAAGAAAATGTTATGGCTGAAGTTGAGCATTTACGTAGACTCTCAGCGCTTGGTCCTGGTGGTTTAACACGTGAACGTGCAGGTCTTGAAGTTCGTGATGTTCATACATCTCACTATGGCCGAGTATGTCCAATACATACACCAGAAGGTCCTAACATTGGACTTATTCTTAGTCTTTCAACATACGCTAAAATTAATGAATTTGGTATTATTGAAACTCCATATATAAAAGTAAAAAATGGTAAAATAACAAATGAAGTTGTATATATGAATGCTCTTGAAGAAGAGCAATATAATATAGCGCATGCAGGACTTGCTTATGATGATAAAGGTAATATTACAGAAGATAAAGTTGAAGCTCGTATAAAAACAAATCCTGGTATTATTGCACGAGAAGAAATTGATTTTGTTGATGTAGCTACCAATCAAGCATTCTCAGTAGCAACTTCAATGATTCCATTTCTTGAACATGATGATGCACATCGAGCACTTATGGGAACAAACATGCAAAAGCAGGCATTGCCTTGTGTTATACCTGAAGCACCTCTTGTCGCAACTGGTATGGAAGAATTAGCATCACGTGATTCTGGACGTTTAATAATATCAGAAGTTGTTGGTACTGTTACTTATGTTGATGCAAAGAAGATTATTGTTAAGGATGATAAAGGTAAAGATCACACATATACACTTATTACATTTTCGCGTACAAATAATTTTTCTATATTACATCAACGTCCAAATGTATCAATTGGCGATAAGATTAAAAAAGGTCAAGTATTGGCTGATACTAGTACAACTGATCATGGGCAGATTGCTCTTGGACAAAATGTTCTTACAGCATTTATGTCATGGGGAGGTGCTAATTATGAAGATGCGATTATAATTTCAGAACGACTTGTTAAAACAAGTAAGTTTACTAGTATTTATGTAACAGAGTTTGTTTGTAATGTTCGTGATACAAAATTAGGACCTGAAATAACCACTCGTGATATTCCAAATGTTGGTGAAAATAAATTAAAAGATTTGGATGAAGATGGTATTATTGTTGTTGGAGCTGAAATTCATGAAAATGATATCATTGTTGGTAAAATTACTCCGAAAGGTGAAACAGAACTTACTCCAGAAGAACGACTTCTTAGGTCAATATTTACTGAAAAAGCTCGCGATGTAAAGGATACGTCACTTCGTCTTGAACACGGTAAACGTGGTCGTGTTGTTGGGGTAAAAATATTCTCACGTGACTTGGGTCATAATCTAGAATCAGGAATTATTAAAAAGATTGTTGTTGAAATTGCTCAAATCAGAAATATTTCTGTTGGAGACAAACTTTCAGGACGTCATGGAAACAAGGGTGTTATATCGGTAATACTTCCAGAAGAAGAAATGCCATATATGGCAGATGGAACTCCTATTGATTTAATTCTTACACCTCTCGGAGTGCCATCTCGTATGAATCTTGGTCAAATACTTGAAATGCATCTAGGTTATGCAGCGAACGCTCTTGGTTATCAAGCGATTGTTCCTCCATTTTTATCAGCAACAGTTTTAGAAATTAAAGCTGAATTAGTTAAGTCTGGATTACCTGAGAGTGGTAAGATTACACTTTATGATGGTCGTACAGGTGATGCTTTTGATCAAGATATTGCTATTGGATATATGTATATGTTGAAGTTACATCATATGGTTGAAGATAAATTGCATATGCGTTCAGTTGGTCCATATTCTCTTATTACTCAACAACCACTTGGAGGTAAAGCACAAGGTGGAGGACAGAGATTCGGAGAAATGGAGGTTTGGGCTCTTGAAGGTCATGGCGCTGCTTATACTCTTCGTGAAATGCTTACAATAAAGTCTGATGATATTATGGGTCGAAGTCAAACATTTGATGCAATTATTAAAGGCCAAACAATTGGAGAGCCCAATGTGCCAGCTTCATTTAATGTCTTGCTTAACTACCTTCGTGGTCTTGCTCTCGATGTTGACCTTAGAAAGTCGGAAGAATAATTATCAATAACATTACATATTATGAAAACAATTGACACAACAGACTTTGATTCAATCACGCTTAAATTGGCTTCTCCTGATCGTATTCGTGAATGGTCATATGGTGAAGTTACTAAACCAGAAACGATTAATTATCGTACTGGTCGTTCGGAGAGAAGTGGACTTTTTGATGAACGTATATTTGGACCAGAAAAAGATTATGAATGTTATTGTGGTAAATATCGACGTATTCGTTATAAAGATATAATTTGTGAAAAGTGTGGAGTAGAAGTGACTCGCTCTATAGTACGTCGTGATCGTATGGGTCATATTGAACTTGCGTCACCTGTCGCTCATATTTGGTTTCTTCGCGGAGTACCTTCTCGTATGTCTATTCTTTTAAATATTCCTGTTTCTGATCTAGAAAAGGTTATATATTTTGCTGGTTACATTATTACAAATGTTTATGAAGAAGAAAAAGAAAATATAATTAAAAACCTTGAAAGTGAATTTAAGGCGAAAGTTAAAAATGCACCAGATGAAGAATCAAAGGATAAATTAAAAGAACTTTTATTAAATACAAAACATGAGATAGGTGATATTGTTGTTGGAAAAGTTCTAAATGAAATTTCATATCATCATTTTGGTCTTAAGTATGGATCTTGTTTTGAAGCAAGTATTGGAGCTGAGGCTATATTTATTCTTTTCAAAAATCTTGATTTAGAAAAACTTAAAAATGAAACTATGGGAATGATTCCAAAAGCAAGTTCTATTGAAAAAGAAAAGCTTGGTAAACGTATGTCCCTTATTCGTTCTATGCTTGCCTCTGGAATTCGCCCTGAATGGATGTTTCTTACAGTAATTCCTATTATTCCTCCAGCACTTCGTCCCATGGTAGCTCTTGATGGAGGTCGTCATGCTACAAGTGATTTAAATGATTTGTATCGTCGTGTTATAAATCGTAATAATCGTCTAAAGAAATTAAAAGAAATAGGTGCACCTGATGTTATTCTTCGTAATGAAAAACGTATTCTTCAAGAAGCTTGTGATGCTTTAATTGATAACTCTATTGCTAAACAAAATGATTCTCAGGCTGTTTCAGCTTCACAGAAACGTGCGCTTAAATCACTTTCTGATAATTTGAAATCAAAACAAGGATTATTTCGTCAAAATTTACTTGGTAAACGAGTAGACTATTCAGGACGTTCAGTTATCGTTGTTGGTCCTAATTTGAAACTAAACCAATGTGGGTTACCAAAACATATGGTTCTTGAACTTTTTCGTCCATTTGTTATCTCAAAAATTTTAGAGACAGAACTTGCATTTAACATTCGTGGAGCAAATAAATTAATCGAAGAAGGAATTCCTGAAGTTTGGGCAATCTTAGAAGAAGTTATTCATGGTAAATATGTTCTTCTAAATCGTGCTCCTACGCTTCATCGTTTAGGTATTCAAGCCTTTAACCCTATTCTTATTGAAGGTAATGCTATTCAAGTACACCCACTTGTTTGTGCTGGTTTTAATGCTGACTTTGATGGAGATCAAATGGCTGTTTATGTACCACTTTCTGATAGAGCTCAGGATGAAGCTCGTGATTATATAGCATCAAATAAAAATCTTCTTAAACCTCAAGATGGTGCTCCAATCGTTATGCCAAAGATGGATATGATTCTTGGTTGTTATTGGATGACAAAATCTGTAGATGGAGAGCATGGTGAAGGTATGTCTTTTGCAAGTCCCAATCAAGCAATTACAGCTTTTGATTTAGGTGTAATTACATTTCGAGCAAAAATTAAAGTTCTAGGCAGTGAAACAACTCGCTACAATGTATTCAATGGTATCCCATTTGAAACGACAGTTGGAAGATTATTTTTTAATAGTATTTTCCCTGATAATTTTCCTTATATGAATGAAGAAATAACTATTAAGCGTATGTCGTTACTTGTTGATGAACTTATTATGCATTATGGGATTGACGAAACTCCGAAAGTTCTAGATAAGATTAAAGATTTTGGTTTTCAATACGCTACATATTCAGGTGTTACTTGGGGTATTGATAATATTAGAGTTCCAGAAGGTAAGAAATTTATAGTTGATACTGGACGTAAAGAAGAAGAAATAGTACGAGAACAATTTAAAGATGGTTTATTATCTATTGATGAACAATATCAAAAAGTTATTGAAATCTGGGAGCATGTTAAAAAAGAGATTGAGAAGATTATACCAGCAACACTTGATATAAAAGGTTCGACTTATGATCTTGTTACATCAGGAGCTCGAGGTAGTATGAGTTCTCTTGTACAAATGTGTGGAATGAAAGGATTAATAGTAAATACATCTGGGGCAACTTTAGATTTTCCTGTTATCCCATCATATTTAGAAGGTCTTTCTCCTCTTGAATACTTTATCACTACTCACGGTTCTCGTAAGGGTGCTGCTGATACTGCTCTTAATACAGCAAAGGCTGGATATCTAACACGTAGGCTTGTTGATGTTGCTCAGGATGTTGTTGTTACTGAAGAAGATTGTGGAACTAAATCTGGTAAAAAGATTGTATCAGTTGATGGTAATTTTCTAAAGTATATACACGGACGTGTTTTACTTTCTGATATTAAAGATAAAGATAATAAAGTTATATTTAAAAAAGGGTCATTAATAATGAAAGAAGATGCAAGAGCTCTTGAAAAAATGGGAATAACAGAAGCTTATGTTAGGACTCCTTTGTCATGTGAGACAACTCATGGTATTTGTCGTATGTGTTACGGATTAGACCTTGGTCGTAATTGTATGATTGAACTTGGACAAGCGGTTGGAATTATTGCGGCCCAAGCAATAGGTGAACCAGGTACACAGCTTACTCTTCGTACTTTTCACGCTGGAGGTGTTGCTACTGTTGATATTACTACAGGATTACCTCGTGTTGAAGAAATTTTTGAACGACGTATACCAAAGAATCCAGCTATTATATCTATCACTTCGGGTGAAGTTATAGATATAAATGACAATGGTAAAGAAAAAATTATAAAAGTTTTATCAGATATATCTCCTTTAAATAAAGTAAGTTTACAAGCTGGTAAAACTACAAATGAAGTTGAATATACAGTTGCATTTCGTCGTCAGCCACTTGTTAAAGTAGGTGATAAGGTTGCACGTGGTGATTTATTGACAGATGGATCTGCTGATATAAATGAAATTGTTAAACATGGTGGTAAAGAGGTTGCTGAAGATTACATTGTTAATGAAATAAATAAAGTTTATGACCTTCAGAGTGCTTCTATTTCTCGAAAACATATTGAAATAATTATTCGTCAGATGTTTTCTCGTAAAAAGATTAAAGATGCTGGTGATACTACATTTTCTCCTGGTGAGATAGTAGAAGCTATTGAATTGATTGAAGAAAATGATCGTATTACAGATGAAAATAATGGTAAAATAGCTACAGCAGATACAATTGTTCTTGGAATTACAGAAGTGTCTCTTACTACAAAAAGCTGGCTCTCTGCAGCATCATTTCAAAATACAAACCGTGTCCTTATAAACAATGCTATCCGTGGTGGAATTGATAATTTACGAGGGCTTAAAGAAAATGTCATTATAGGAAATCTTATTCCAGCTGGAACTGGATTTGGTGTAAAACGTATACGTAAAGCCAAACAAGTTGTTTCTGATAATGTAAATGAATCGTTATAACTAATATAATTACAGGGGATATATGAACTCACCTGTTGAAAAAATTAAAGAAAGGCTTTCTATTGTTGATGTTATTTCATCATATCTTTCTATTGAACCATCAGGCAAAAACTTTAAAGCTCGTTGTCCATTTCATAATGAGAAAACCCCATCATTTTTTATTTCTACTGACCGCAGTAGTTATTATTGTTTTGGTTGTGGAGCAAAAGGTGATATTTTTTCTTTTGTAGAGAGATTTGAAGGAATTGATTTTATGGGGGCTCTAAAACTCTTGGCTGAGCGTGCTGGAATAACTCTTGAGACAAGGCCTAAAGAGTTTAATAATAAAGAAAAAGAAAAAAAAGAACTTTATTATGAAATATTGGAAGAGGCGACAAAATTTTTTGAAACTAATTTTGATAAGGAACCTTCTGTTCGGGCTTATTTAATAAGTCGAGGTTTAACCGATGCAACGATTAAAAATTTTCGGATTGGTTTTGTTTTTGATGAATGGCGATCTCTTTATGATTATTTAGTAGCCAAAGGTTATAAAATAATTGATTTAGAAATAGTTGGATTAGTAAAGAAATCAGAAAAAAGCGCATATGATCGATTTAGAGGACGAATTATATTTCCTATCAACGATTCAAGTGGACGAGTAATTGCATTTTCTGGAAGAATTTTTGGTAAGTCAGATAGTAAAGAAGCAAAATATTTAAATAGTCCAGATACTCCACTCTTTAATAAATCAAATGTATTATTTGGTATTGATAAAGCAAAGACAGCTATTAGAACAAGAGGTTATAGTATTGTTGTTGAAGGACAGATGGATCTTATTTTGTCTCATCAAGCATTGTTTACAAACACAGTTGCTGTTTCAGGAACAGCTTTGACTGATACCATAACAGATAATTCTTTAAAACAGATTGATAATGAAAATAAAATAAATAATTTAGGTTTAATTCATCGACTATCACCGAATATTATTTTTGCTTATGATGGAGATGATGCTGGGATAAGAGCAGCTAGTCGATCAGCTTTAATTGCATTATCTCTTGATATGCAAGTAAAAATTGCGGTTTTACCTCTTGGCAAAGATCCGGCTGATATAATCTTAGAAGATCCTAGTCTATGGAAAGCTTATATTAAGGACGCTGTTAATATTATTAGTTTTCATGTTGATAAAATATGTCAGGGTACATCTGATATGAGAATTCGAGGTAGAAAAATTAAAGAAATAGTTTTTCCTTTTTTAAGTATGGTTAAAAGTGCTATTGAACGTTCTGCATATATTACTTATATAAATCAGAAAACTGGATTGTCTGAACGTGCCATAATAGAAGATTTTGAAATATACGATAAGACACAAGGTTTACATCAATACAATAGCATCTCAACAGAGAATAATATAATTCTTAAAAATGACTCCAGACGTAATTATCTTGAGAATAGACTTTTTGGTATTATATTTTGGCAAGAAAATATGGGAGAAGGATTTGTTAATATAAAAGAATTATGTAATTCTTTTAATGATAGAATTGGTGAGGGAGTATATAAAGATATGCTTGATGCCCATAAACCATTTTATGAATCTCTGGCAATTGAAACTGAAATGTGGTATGGTAGCAAGACTGATACTTTGTGCCTTGATACAAAAGAGATTTTATTAAATCTTGAGGAAGAGATTCTAAATGAACAAAAAGATTCTTTAAAACCATTAGATAATGAAGAAAAAATAACAAAATTTAGTATTTTATTAAAACGGATAGAAGAAATTAAACAAGCACGTTTCTTGTAATAAATAATATGGTAAAAAAAATAAAACAAAAATCTAATAAAAAAGTTATTAAAAAGAAAATCACTAAGAAAATCACTAAAAAGGTTGTTAGAAAAGTGGTTAAGAAAGTTATTAATAAAAAAGTTATTAAAAAGATTAAAAAGAATCATACTTTTCTTAAAAAGAAATTTACAAGTACAAAGAGCATAAAACAAACATCTCTTGAACGTAAATCTCTTGAGCTTGAACAGAAGTCTCTTGAAATAATTGATAAAGGTAAAAAAAGAGGATTTGTTACTTATGATGAGATTATAAAAGTTTTCCCTGATATTGAAAATAATATTATTTTTTTGGATGAATTATATGAACGATTATCTGTATCAGGTATTGATATACTTGAAGGTGGCAATTTGCTTGATATAGAAAAAGAAACAGAAAAAACATTATTTAAATATAATAAGGATGCTATTGGATATGATTCTATTCAAATTTATTTAAAAGAAATTGGTCAATATAATCTTATCACGGCAAATGATGAAAAAGATCTTGCTCGACGTATTGAAAAAGGTGATTTAGAAGCTAAAAATTTACTTGCTCGTGCCAACCTTCGTCTTGTAGTATCTATTGCTAAAAAATATGTTGGACGTAGTTCAGATCTTTTACTTTTGGATTTAATTCAAGAAGGGAATTTGGGTTTATTTAAAGCTGTAGAAAAATTTGACTGGACTAAGGGTTATAAATTTTCTACTTATGCAACATGGTGGATCAGGCAGTCTATTACTCGAGCACTTGCTGATCAATCTCGTACTATCCGTATTCCAGTTCATATGGTAGAAACTATTTCAAAATACAAACAAGTTATCCGTCGGCTTTCTCAAGATTTAGGACGGGAACCACTGGTTGAAGAGATTGCAACTGAAATGAATTTAGAAGTTGAAAAAATTCATATCATTAAACAAATAAATCAAGAGACAGTATCTCTTGAGCAACCGATAGGAGATGATGATGAAAAGTCTACTCGTGGTGAATTTATTCCAGATGATAAAATTCTTCGTCCAGATCAAGATGCTTCACGTCGTATTCTTTCAGATCAAATTAAAGAAGTTCTTAGTACATTAAGTCCAAAAGAACGTAAGATTCTTGAGCTTCGTTATGGTTTGAATGATGGTATTCAGCATACTCTGGAAGAAGTTGGAACTGAATTTGGTGTTACTCGTGAACGTATTCGTCAGATTGAAGCTAAAGTTCATGAAAAGCTTCGTAATAATGAAAAGATTTCAAGATTGAAGAATTATTTTGATTAGTAAAAGTATTTTATTTTGAATGTTTTTTATTAATGTTATATTAACACATATGTTATACTATAATAGTAAACATAGAAGTTATTATTATTATTTAAGTCTCCGTATTGTACGGTAAAATTATATATGTCATGTAATCATTGTAAGTGTGGTGTTGCAAAGATAGCTTGGTTTTTAATTATAATAGGTGGTCTTAACTGGGGTCTTGTCGGAGTAGGTATGCTTGCAGGTTCTGATTTAAATGTTGTTAGTATACTATTTGGTTCATGGCCAAAAGTTCTTGCTATCATCTACATCTTAGTAGGTATTGCAACACTCGTAAAGATTTTTGGTTGCCCATGTAAAAAGTGTAAAGAAGGAAAGGGTAATTGTGCAGAATGTAAAGTGGATGCAGTAAAGCCAGTGTTAATGTAATTTACTTTTTTTAATCGTTTCAATGTATCTCTTAGTGTCAATTGTATACTAAGCCAGTGCATATGTTGAATAATATGCCTTTTTATGCTAATATGACAACATAATGTATGTAGCTTCAAATATTATTGCTAATATAGCTCTCTTTACCGTTGTGTATGTAGAAGTATTTTATTTTGTAACTTTTTTCGAAAAAAGGAGTATTATAAAATTTCGTACAGGACCTTTTAATCTCGGTACATATCCAACTGTAACTGTGATAGTTCCATGTCTAAATGAGCAGAATACAATTGCGGGTACAGCACAGTCACTTCTTGATTTAGATTATCCAAAAGATAAGTTAAAGATTATCCTTGTTGATGATAATAGTACTGATAATACATGGCAAATCATGCAACAATTTAGCCATGAATCAAATATTGAACTCATTCACAATGATAAAAATGGGGGAGGTAAACACATTCCTTTAAATATTGGACTTGCACGAGCAAACAGTGATTTTTTTGCTTGTCTCGATGCTGATTCATTCGTAGAGAAAGATACATTGGTCAGACTCCTAAGTTATTTTGAAGAGCATCCAGAGTGTATGGCAGTTGCACCATCAGTGATCACTATCGGTCCTCAAAAATTTGTTGAGCGAGCACAAAATGCAGAGTATATGATATCTGTTTATTTAAAGAAAATGGCGGGATTTATGGGGGGTATTCACGTGCTTCCTGGACCATTTTCTCTTTTTAAAATGAGAGTATTTGCCGAACTTGGTGAGTATAGGCATGGCCATGGGACAGAAGATATGGAAATTGCGTTTCGAATGCAGCGCAATCATTATTCTATTGATCATTGTCCAGATGCAACGGTCTACACAAAGACCCCAAATACAATAAAAAAGCTCTATAAACAGAGAATTAGATGGGTGTATGGATTTATCCAATTAGCTATTGAGTATAGAAGTATGTTGTTTAGAAAGAAATATGGCAACTTCGCTATATTTACATTACCAGCTGGAATTATTTCAATCATAGCTGCAGTCTATCTCTCTTTGTATCTTTTCTATAATATATTTTCTGCTATAATTCATAAAATATATGTGTGGAGAGTTGTTGGTTTTTCTACGAATAGTCTCTCTAATATTTCTTTTGATTGGTTTTATATAAATACTGAGTCAATTATGTTTCTGACAGCCATATTGTATTTATTGATATTATTTGCGATGATAATAGGTAGGAGATTATCTCATGGTAAAGGAGGGTCACCGTTTAATATTATTCTATACTTTATTATTTATAGTTTAGTAGCTCCATTTTGGGTTATGAAAGCTTTTTTAAATACCATCTTTGCCCAGAAAACAAAGTGGAGATAACACATAAATTAAAAAAATATGATTGATTGGAAAAAATATACAATTGTTTTAATAATTACATTAGGCCTCTTTAGAATTGCAACATATTCGAGTAGCTATTTCGACCAGAAAAGATTATCAGAGCTAAAGACTATTCAAGACAAGATATCTCTTGATCTAATGTCATCAGAAGCTGAATTTTCAATTTTAGAAGAACTATCTTGTAAAGATGCAAGTACATCACTCCTGACTCCAAGGCTAAATGAGCTAGAATCAAAAATCCAATACAGTGAGCAGAATATTGGTGTAAATAATCCAGAAGTTATCAACTTGAAGCGCTATTATACTATTCTACAAATTAAAGATTATTTGTTAATGAAAAGAATAAGCGAGCGTTGCAAGCTCAATACCGCATTTGTGTTATATGTATATACTCCAGATAACTGTTCGGACTGTGAGAAAGAAGGACTTGTTTTAAATAGCCTTCGTGAGAAATATCCCCACTTACAAATATATTCTTTTGATTATAGTGTTGAAAGTTCTGCCATGAAGGCTTTAATTCAAACATATAAGGTTCCGAAGACATTTCCTGCATTTGTGATAAACGGCAAGGTGTATAGTGGATATAAAGGGACTGAAGATATTGAAAAACTAATTCCAAATGTTGTAAATGAACGCCTTAATGAATTAAAAAAACTAAAAGCAACAGCAGAAGAAAAAAATAATCCAATTCCAAAAAGTCCCAAAATAGATGACACTATCAATTAATAAAAAAATAATTTTCAAGATAATCCGATTTGGACTAGTTGGTGTTTTTAATACTATTTTTGATATCGCAGTATTGAATGGTTTAATTTCACTATTTGGAATTAGTGACCCTTTTATATTTTCAGTATACAAGGGTATATCTTTTGGATTTGCACTTGTAGCTAGTTATTTTTTGAATACCTATTTTACATTTAATTTAAAACATACTTCACAGAAAGGGTTTTTTATATTCTTATTCTTCGGCCTTATTGGCTTTATTGTAAATATAGTGCTTTCAAGCATTGCATTTTATATTTTGAGTATGTATTCAAATGTTCTTTCTATTCATCTTATTGCTACAATTTCTGCTATTGTTGGTGCTATATTTGGTGCTGTAATAAATTACATAAATTATTCTTACTTTGTTTTTAAATAATGATAAATGCTCTTAAAAATCATATTCGTGTTCATAAAGAAGCGTACAGTATCGGTACTGTTCTTTTTATTTCGTTCATTGCAAGATTATGGTATACCTGGGGGGATACATCTGTATGGTGGGACGGTGCAGTATATGTAGGAATGGGTAAATATATTGCTACAGGTGGAAGTATAGGTCTTTGGGAGATGTTTCGTCCACCGTTATTTCCTTTGTTTTATTCAATATTATTTATACTCCATATACCATTAGTCCTAGTCGGTAAGGCGGTTGTTATTTTTTCAAGTATCGGTAGTATATGGCTTGTTTATAAACTTGCTGAATCAGTACGTAAAGGATCAGGAATGTATGCTGGTATTTTCTTATCTATTACTCCAGTATTTTTTACTTTCTCAAAAGTTCCGATAACAGATATTATTTCGGTATTCTTTGCTCTGCTTGCTCTGTCTCTACAAAGAAAAAAAAAGTATTTTATCTCTGGTATTGTTGTTGCTATTTCGTTTTTGTTACGTTTTCCACAAGGGTTAATGCTATTCTCAATTGTGTGTATAACAATCATTGAATCATATGATCATGATTTAATTTTATGGGTAAAGCATACTTTTATTAACGGACTCTTGCTTGGTGCAGGATTCATAGCTCTTGTTGGTCCTTATCTTATTTCAAATCATTTTCTATATGGGAATGCTCTCATACCTCTTGTGGTGGGAAATAAAATTATAGGAGGGTATAGTTATTTGTATAATCTTGGTACATGGTATTATGCAAAAGAATTATTAAAAACAGCTCCTTTTTTGTATTTCTCAATTTTTGCACCATTCCTTCTTTTTAAAAAATATCACTTATCTTATCAAGAACAAAAAAATTTACGAGCAGTTATAGTAACAGCTTTTATATTTTGTTTCTATTTCTTCTGGCAATCTCACAAAGAATTAAGATATAGCATAGCCTTTATCCCATATATATCTATTTTAGCTAGTGTTTCATTTACTTTTTTATTTAGTCGTATTCTCGAGCGTAAAGAAATTATAGTACTATTCTTTGGATTACTAATTATTTTCTTGTATCAGTCTTTTCCTTACCTTATCAAAGGTAAGCAAGTTGACCCATATACACCTGTGTATAGTTACATGAGCACACTTAAGGGTTCATATATTTCAACCTCGCCCGTACCAGCCGTTTTAAGCGATGTACGCATAGTTGAATTTTTTGACTCAGTCATTACGTTTGAAGATGCTCTGACGCGAAGAGCGTCTACTCTCGATGGTGCCGTTGTAACTATGTGTGATCTATCATGTGATCTAGATCTAGCAGGTTCTCCTAGTTGCAGTGTTCATATTAAGGATCTTCTTAAAAAGAAAACCACGTTCACGGAATCTTATGAGAATACCATTAATGGGTGTACTGTTATGATTTTTAAAAAATAATATGAACCCTACATTAAGCGTCATCATACCAGCATATAATGAAGAAAAAAGAATTGGGAAAACACTCGATTCAGTTTTTGATTTTCTTCGCACTCAGAAAATAATATTTGAAATTATTGTTGTAGCAAATAACTGTACTGATAACACGGTCTCACTTCTTGAAGATATTAAAAAAAGTTCAATTCCTGAACTTATAATAATCAATATTCCTCACGAAGGAATAGTAGGGAATATGAAAGGGTATGCCATCGGGGTCGGCATGAGGTCTGCTCGGGGACTCTATCATATATTTATAGACGCAGATAATGCGACTCGATTTGATGCTATAACTGATTTTATCGAGTATGCAAAACAAGGGTACGGTGTTGTCATTGCATCTAGATATGTAAAAGGCGCGCATATCGTAAAAGATCAGGCACTGTATCGTATATTATTTTCTCGTCTTGGTAATTTATTAATTAGAGTTGTTCTTCTCCCTAAAATTTATGATACGCAGTGTGGATTCAAACTCTTTACAAATGATGCATCAAAAGAAATATTTTCTCGGATTACTATAGCTGGTTGGGGAGCAGATCTTGAAATGCTTGCGATTAGCAAAGTCTATGGATACAAAATAAAAGAGCTCCCTGTATATTGGGAAGCCCAAAATGGTTCTACTCTCCGATCAAATGCATTCATAAATACATTGAAAGAACTTTTTATCATAAGAAATAATGTAAGAAAAGGTCTCTATAGAAAATAAAAGATGATTTTGCTATTTTGCAAAATCATCTTTTTATTAACAGGTCTCAGTGACTATATCCATCCTTTCAATTTGTAGTAAAATAATACAGGTATTTCCCTTACCCAGTATAAAAATTTACTTCGTGTCCACCATTGTGTCGATTTTTCGTCATAACGGATAGGGGAGGATAGTTTGATGCAGACTAATCCTAATTTCTCCGCAGTTTTTTGTGAGCGGAATATATGTTCAGGATGAGCGATCAACAATATCTTGTTCCATTCGTTCGCCCTGCATATTTTCCTTACCCTTAGAAGTACCTCTCTCGTATCCAAGTACCCTCCATTTTCATTTTTAATGTTAAACCTTTTTGAACCAGGAATGAATTCCTTGCTTAGAATATTGAAAATCTCTCTCTGCAATATTGCAGGCCTCTGATATTTTATTATCTGGTCAGAAACCAGAGCTGAAATATCAATATTCGATATTCCAGGTTCTGCATGCCTTTCACCAAAAGCAAGAGCGACGATTACGTCGTAATTAGATTTTTTTTTCATCGTTTTGTATTTTCAGCACATTATATAAAACAATCCACATAATGTCAAGTAGTGATATATATGTGTTATTGAGCCGCTTCTCAGACTCGAATAGTTCCAACGCTTTAGTTATGCTTTGAAC
>JAVHPX010000044.1:0-3361 GCA_036170795.1 Minisyncoccota bacterium | reverse complement strand
TATGCTTTGAACATAAACCTATATTTATTATCTTGAGCCGCTTCTCAGACTCGAACTGAGGACCTTCGCTTTACAAAAGCGTTGCTCTACCAACTGAGCTAAAGCGGCATATAACTAAAACTATTCATGCTCCCTTTTTACTTTTTCTTTAATTCTTTTAATTTTTATTTTTGATTCAAGAATTGCATGTTTAACAAATGAATTATAACTAATATTTTTTGAAGATGAATAATTGTTTTTAAAATGATCATTTATCTTTGGCCATTTGTTCGAGAACCATTTCTTTATTTTTGTTGTAATTATAAACCAATACTTTACAACAATTAGGACAATTGATAGTATTATATGTTTTACAAAATATAGCATACTTCTTTTTATTTGCCTAAATTGTATTTCTGATAATATCGATTTTTTATCTTCTATATTAATACGTAATGTACGTATCTCCCATGCTCGAAATGTAAGCATTCCGAATGCAAGTATTATAGCTACAAAAAAAATTATTATTATAATAATCATAATTAATTAATAGATTCACGAATGAATTTTATAAGTGTTGCCCCATTGTTTTTAAGTAAAGTATTTATAGTTATGTTATTATTTTTAATAAATAATTGATCCATAAGTGTCTGCTCTTTGAAATATGTAGCGATTTTACCTTCAAGCATCTTTTCTTTTATCTTTTCTGGTTTATCGGATTCTGATACTTCTTTTTCAAATACTTCAGTTACTTTCATCCTATCTTCAGGGGTTATTTCATCTTCAGTCATGAATACTGGTTTCATAGCTGCAATATGCATTGCTATATCTTTTGCAAGTTCTGGTGTACCACCTTTGAGAGATACTACAACTGCACTTTTGCCACCATGAACATACGAACCTATAGTTTCACCATTAATTTCTCCAATATAACCAAGTTCTATTTTCTCTCCAACTTTTTGGACAATTTGATTAATCATATCTGTTGATTTACTTTTCATTGTATCAAGGTCTTCTTTTAATACTATATGAGCAAGTTCATTGGCAAGTGTTAAGAAATCATTATTTTTTGCAACGAAATCTGTCTCACAGTGAAGACTAAGAATTATAGTTTTATTTCCACTTTCGGCTATTACTATCAGACCTTCATGAGCATCACGATTAGCTTTTTTCATAGCGATAGAGTTTGATTTTTTCTTAAGAATAATCAAAGCCTTTTCCATATCACCTTCTGCTTCTTCAAGTGCATTTTTGCATTGCATAACAGAAACACCAGTATTATCTCTCAATTTTTTTACTAATTCGGCAGTAATTTTTATAGACATATGTTTTAAAGTTAAGCTAAGCAAATTATTTTATTTCCGAATATTCTAGTGAGAAAGTTCGATGACTTAAGGAAAGAATATGATTTGCGAAACGTATAGTAGTTAATATTATTTTTTTTCTTCTGTGTGTGTATGTATACCAGTTGTATCTTTTGTATATGCATCTTTAATAGCTTCAAGAAAGAAATTAATACTCGATATTGATGCATCATTAGCAATGATAGGGTATTCTACTTGTTTTATATTACAATCTGTATTTAAAAGAGCAATTACTGGTATGTTCATTTTGTGGGCTTCAGTTACTGCAATGTGTTCTTTTTTTGGATCAATTACAACCATAACATCAGGAGTTTTTGTAATGCCAGTTAAACCTTGAAAGTTTCTTGTCATATCATCCATTTCTCGGTCAATAAGTAATCTTTCTTTCTTTGTATATTTATCTAGTCCACCTTTCTCTTTTTGATTACGGAGGTCAAGAAGTTTTGTAATACGTTTTTTAATTTCAGGGAAATTTGTAAGAGCACCACCAACCCAACGTTCTCCTACATATGGCATATTTAATGCTAGTGCCGTTTCTATTATTTGTTGACGAGCTTCTGCTTTCGTACCAACGAAAAGTATTGTTTTGCCTGTACTTGCGTACTTTGTAATTTGTTCGAGAGCTTTCTCGAGTAGATCATATGTTTTTTCAATATTTATAATATCAACACCATTTTTTGTAGTAAAAATATATGGTGTTGCCCCAGGGTGACGACGACTTTTAGAATAACCATAATGTGCACCCGTTTTAAACATTTTTTCTATAGTTGTATCTTGCATATTCATATTTTGTATTCCGCCAATTAGCGGATTAATTATAAATCTGTCTTCGGGACAGAAATTCCGTTTTTAAGCATTTCAGCTTATTTACAAGGTAAATTTAACTTATATATAAATAAAAAATCCCTCACGGAACATCTTTATAGAGTATCAGAAAAAGTATTATTTCGCAAGTACTCTTTTTTGACCTAAGATGGTTTTTAGAGTAGTATGTGTCATATGAGACAATCACAATTATTTACCAAAACAAAGAAGGAAAGCCCAGCAGACGAAGTAGTTCTCAACGCTGAACTTTTGATAAAAGCAGGTTTTATTAACAAAGAGATGGCTGGGGTATATTCATACCTACCACTTGGGCTTCGAGTACTTAATAAAATTATTAATATTATTCGTGAAGAAATGAACGCTATTGGTGGTCAAGAAGTTACAATGACGGCGCTTCAAGAACGTGCGACTTGGGAACCGACTGATCAATGGAGTGATGACAAAGTTGATGTTTGGTTTAAAACTAAACTGAAAAATGATACTGAGCTTGGACTTGCGGTAACTCATGAGGCAGCAATGACTAAGATGCTTAAAGATTTTGTTCAGTCATATCGTGATTTACCTTTTTATGTTTATCAATTTCAAACAAAATTTAGAAATGAAACTCGTGCGAAGTCAGGTATTATGCGTACGCGTGAATTTATAATGAAAGATTTATATTCATTTTCTAAAGACGAGGAAGAACATAATAAATTTTATGAAAAAGTAAAAGAAGCTTACAAGAATATTTTTAAACGTGTTGGTATCGGACATCTTACGTATATGACTTTTGCTTCAGGTGGTATGTTTTCAAAATTTTCTCATGAATTTCAAACTATAACTTCTACAGGAGAAGATACTATTTATATAGATGAGGATAAGGGTATTGCTATCAATAAAGAAGTTTACAATGATGAAGTTATAAAAAGTCTTGATCTTGTAAAAGAATCACTTGTTGAGAATCGTGCAGTAGAAGTTGGTAATATATTTACTCTTGGTACGAGGTTTTCTGATGCATTAAATCTTAAATATCAAACAGAAAATGGTGAAAGTAAGTCTGTATTTATGGGTAGTTATGGTATTGGACCAGGTAGACTTATGGGTACTATTGTAGAAGTTTTGTCTGATAGTAAGGGTATTATTTGGCCAGAAGCTATTGCCCCATTTAAAGTTCATCTTATTGTTTTAGGTGAAGAAGAAAATGTACATCTTGA
>JAVHPX010000043.1:0-10137 GCA_036170795.1 Minisyncoccota bacterium | reverse complement strand
AATTTTGGCGGAGAGGAGAGGATTTGAACCTCCGAAGGCTTTAACACCTTGCTGCCTTTCCAAGGCAGTGCACTAGACCACTATGCGACCTCTCCATACCCACAATGCCCACCTTACGGCAGGCATTGTAGTATATGTGAATTATAATAATAAATCCACAAATGAAAAGAACATCTATAATGATAATACTAGAAATATGACTATTTACCAAGCATCACATTACATTCCCCGAAGAATTTTAATTCGTTCTTCTATTGGAGGATGAGTTGAAAATAGTCCACCAAGTTTCTTACCGAATTGACCCGAACCAAAAGGGTTTGCAATATATAAATGTGCAATAGCAGTGGAATGCTTTATCATCGGCTTATCATATTGACCAATTTTTTCTAGTGCTGAAGCTAGCCCCTCTGGATAACGAGTAAGAAGTGCTCCTGATACATCAGCAAGATATTCACGTTTACGTGAAATAGCTAGCTGTATAATAGTTGCAAGGATCGGTGCAAGTATTGAAAGTACAATACCAATAATCATAATAATCCCATTACCTTCTCTGTCATCACGTCTACTACCAAAGAATGTCATGCGCATCAACATATCAGAAGCAATAGCAATAAATCCGACAAGCACTACAGCTACTGTTGAAAGTAACATATCACGATTGCCGATATGTGATAGCTCGTGAGCTATCACTCCTTCAAGTTCAGTTTTATTCATCATTGCAAGTAGTCCTGTTGTAGCTGCCACAACTGCATGATTCTTGTCTCTCCCTGTGGCAAATGCATTTGGTGCTGGATCAGGGATAATATAAATCTTTGGCATTGGAAGTCCAGCTGTAATTGATAAATTTTCAACTACAGTATACAAGTCAAAGTATTCTTCACGTGTCGCAGGATGAGCACCTGCAATGGAAAGTGCAATTTTATCAGAATACCAATAACCAACTATATTCATAACAACAGAAAAAATTACAAAAATATACAAAATACTAGGATTATTATAAAGTCGAGCAAAAACAAACCCGAGCCCAATAACAATAATCAAAAACCCACTCATCAAGAGCCAAGTTTTTCCTACATTCTTTGATTGTTGTGTATACAGTGTCGCCATAAAATTAATTGATGGTAATTATTCTGAAATACTATTTTAAAATTTTATATTTTTAGAATTTCACTTCCACTGGTTCTTTCTCTGCACTGCCATCTTCGAGCTGGAAGAAATCCATCTTAGTAAAGTGACCCATAGAAGCTATGATATTACCTGGGAACATTTGGATACCAGCATTGAGATCACGAACATTGCCATTGTAAAATCTTCGAGCAGCTTGAATTTTATTCTCAGTATCTGAAAGTTCACTTTGAAGTTGAAGGAAATTAGTATTAGCTTTCAATTCTGGATATGCTTCTGAAATAGCAAAAAGTGATTTCAAAGTACCAGTTAGTTGATTTTCAGCTTCACCTTTTTGTGCTGGTGTACCAGCACTCATAGCTTGTGCACGTGCCTGAGTCACCTTCTCAAAAGCAGTACTTTCGTGAGTTGCATAACCCTTAACAGTATTAACTAAGTTAGGGATCAAATCATAACGACGTTTAAGCTGGACATCAATATCTGCCCATGCTTCTTGCGCACGAGTACGTAGAGTAATAAAACCATTATAATAATAAACTAAAAATAAAACTAGTGCGACAATTATTATTAAAACAATGTATAAGATTGACATATAATTTTTATATAATTTAATGTTAATAAAACGACTTTAATTCTTAATATAGTATATCACAAACAACAACAAGCTTAGAATATCTAATATTTTTACTCTACATAATATAAACTATCTTATTTTTTCCTATTCTGCCAATCTTCTATGAAAACTAAGAGAGGGGAAGCCAAGAAAATTGAGGAATATGTCCCGAAGAACATACCAGCTGTAAGCATCATAGCAAAAACTTTAGTACTTGCAGGACCAAAGAATACAAGAGCAAGAAGTACCATAATAACCGTTAATGAAGTTGCAATAGACCGAGTGTATACTTGCTCCAAACTTTTTCCAACAGTCTCATTAAATGTCTTAAAATGGCCAGTATGAATATTCTCACGAATACGATCAAAAACGACAATTGTGTCAGAAACAGAAAGACCAAGTATGGTAAGTATGGCAACAACAAACAATGTGTCAACTTCAGTACCATACAAATGAGAAAGTATTACAAATGCACCAACAGGAATCATAATATCGTGGATAAGTGTTGTAATTGCAATCAAACCATATTGCCATGATGATACTGGCTTTGAAACCTTGCGGAACGAAAAAGCAATAAAAAATATAATACCAAGGGATACTAGAATAAAGGATAGTATAGATTTTCTTACAAGCTCAGCTCCCACTGATGGACCAATAGAAGTAAAACTTTTCTCTGATGCATCAGATCCGAGAACTTGCAAAATATTTGCGCGTTCAGATTCATCAACAGCACGAGTCTTAATACTATATCCAAGATCCCCTGTTGGTTGGATAATAACTTCACCAAGAGAAAGTGGCGCTAATTCTTTTTCTACAATATTCTGTTCTGGACGAGCTGTTTTATATTCAATTTCAGAAAGTGACCCACCTTTAAAATCAATACCTAGTTTTAATCCAAAGTATAATATTAAACCAAACGATAACAAAACAAGAATTATAGAAATGGTAACAAATATTTTTTTATATTTAATAACAAACATATATTATTTTTGACCTACATACGTAGGTATAGCTTTGGCAGAACTAAATCCTGACCCAAATAAAAAATTAGTAAATTTTGATGTCTTTTTAATGTTAAGAGTAGAGAGGAACAATCGTGTAATGGATATCGCTGAAATCATTGAAATAATAACTCCTATAAGAAATGTTAATGCAAATCCTTTAATAAGAGTTGTTCCAAACCAGTAAAGAATAATAGCTGTAATAATACTTGAAGTATTAGAATCACGAATAGAGAGCCATGCACGTGAAAAGCCATGTTTAATTGATTCTTCAATAGAATGTCCCAAACGAAACTCTTCTTTAATACGTTCAAAAATAAGGACGTTCGCATCAACAGCAATACCAATCGATATTACAAATCCAGCAATACCAGCAGCAGTAAGGGTAACCGGTAAAAGTTTAAATATCGCAAGCATTATTGCTGTATATATAGAAAGTGCTATAACAGCAATTAAACCCGGTAAACGATACCAAATTATAAGAAAAATGGTGATTGTTATAAATCCAATAAGTGCAGCCTTAACTCCTGCTGCTGTCGCTTGAGCTCCAAGTGATGGACCAATGGTCTCAGTAGACACAAGACTAATAGGTACAGGAAGAGCACCAGAATTTAAACGACCAACAAGAAGTTTAGCTTCTTGTATCGTAAAATTACCTGATATCTGAGCTTTACCACCAGTGATAATACTATTGACTACAGGTATAGAAATAGGTTGTCCATCTAGGAATATCGCAACTGATTTACCAACATTCTCACGAGTAATTTTTTCAAAAAGTATAGAACCTTCGGAATTAAATTGAAGGGAGACAATAGGCTGACCACTAGTTTGATCAAATTCAAGTATTGCTTTATCGAGATATCGTCCTGTTAGCTCAGTTGAAATATACGGCTCTGGAGCAGCAACATTCACAACTCCATTTTTACCAATTGTTGCTTTTTGTGGACTATTTTTATTTGGATTTTCAGTTTTAAATTCAAGAAGTGGAGTTTGCCCAATCATAGTAACAGCTTTAGATACATCAGTAACTCCCGGAAGATCAACGATTAAACGTTCTTCTCCTGCATTAGAAAATCCTCCATTTTGAACAGCAATGACTGGCTCAGATACACCAAAAATATTTACACGACGTTCAATAACATCACGAAGAGCATTCATTGAATCTGTTATTTGACTTCCTGAAACTTTTGAAACATCTGCATGATAAACTAAATGAGTACCACCGGATAAATCAAGACCAAGTTTAAATGGAAACTTAGCTACTCCATGAGCAACTGTATCTTTAGCTATACGTCTATGAGCTATTTCTGATTTATAAACAAAAAAACCAACCCCAATACCAAGTAAGAGTATAAGTAATGCTGTAATTCTTGTTTTCCACATAATAGAGATATTCTATAGGGTTTTTACAAAAAAAGCAAGATATGGACACTTAGTATTGCTTTGTAAATTTTAGAGCAAAGACTTCTCGTATACGTTGCCAAATCCCCCGTTTCCCCCATTCTTTAGGATCAATTTGTTTTGCATTATTTATATATTGTAACATATGCTATTATTTCCATATGAGTTTCAAGATTAAGCCATTTCTTAAAAAGCGACTAGAGCCAAAAGTCTTTACAGGTCTTCCTTTGACTATCTTTATAATTGTTTTCTTAATACTGCTTGCAACATTTATCGGTCTTACAAATGCAATTGTAAACTCAGCACCAATAGTGAATTTGGATAACAATCTGGCAAATACACTTTACCACTTACGAACACCACAAGGTGTAAAAGTTTTTTATACGATTACAAACTTTGCTGATCAGATTACTATTGTTATTCTACTAGTTCTGTCTTTAATATATTTATATTTCAAAAAAGAATTGGCATATCTGTATGCCATAATTATTACATTTATCGGAGCAGAAGGAAGTGCATTCTTAATAAAGATATTGATCAATCGTGCCAGACCTGGAGCTGATCTTGCTTATTATCTTGAAACTTCTAAATCTTTTCCGAGTGGTCACTCTACAGCTGCGATGGCATTTTTTGGATTTGTTACTTATTATATAATCCACCACATAAATAACAACAGCAAGAAATCATTATTCATACTTATCGGAACAATTTTGATCGGCCTTATTGGATTTTCACGTTTGTATTTAGTTGAGCATTATTTAAGTGATGTCTTGGGAGGATTCCTTATCGGAGGTCTTTGGCTCGTAGTTGGTATTACGTTCCGTGAAAGACACTTCTACACTGCTTCGATTAAAAATGGAAAGAATAATACTATATAATTTATCTATAGTAGTTTCTTTTGTGCTACTTTGATTACATTTTTTAGGAGCATTGCGACAGTCACAGGACCGACACCACCTGGAGTTGGAGAAACATATGAGGCAACTTTTTCAACTGAATCTAAATCTACGTCCCCTATTACAGAACCACTATCTTCTGATGTTCCTGCGTCAATAACAATAGCACCTTCTTTGATTTTATTTGCGGTTATAAACTTACCATGACCAATGCCTGAAATAATAATATCAGCATTTTTTAAAAGTTCATCAATATTTTCTGTCTTACTATTAATAGTATTTACATCAAAACCACGATTACGAATTAAATGTGCAACTGGTTTACCAACTAGCATTCCTTGGCCCAAAACTACAATATTTTTATCCCTCAAATCAATTTTCATATAATCAAATATTTTCATACATGAAAGTGCTGCAGGAAATCCTATTGGGTTTTTATTTTCATAAAATAGTTTACTAGCAGAATCACCCAAACAATCAACATCTAATTCTGTTTTGATTGCGTTAATAATTGATTGTGTATCTAAGTGAGATGGTAATGGTAACTGTACAATTATTCCACATATATGTGGTACTCGATTAAGATTTTCAATTTCATCTATTAATTCTTCTGTCGTAATAGTTATTGAAAAATCAGCTCGACGAAATTTTATACCAACAGACTCTGCTGTTTTCTCTTTCATACGAACATATTGAGCAGATACTTGATCGTCACCAACAAGAATATCACAAAATACAGGAACAAATGACAATAACTGCACAGAGGCTTTTACTTCATTTAAAATATCATCTCTAATTTTTTTCCCATCAATAATCATATTTATTTTCCTCCCTAGGTCTAACCTAGAAAAATATTATATTCCTAAAAATTCATTACGCATATCGTCACGATGGGCAACTCTTCCATATCTATTCATACCCATTAAAATACCAAGACCAATAAATTCAGTTAATATATGTGACCCACCATAACTCATAAATGGTAAAGTTATACCTGTAACTGGCATAATACCAATATTCATACCAATATTAATAATAAAATGACTCATAAAATAAACCGATAATCCTATGCCATATAGTATTTCAAAATTAGTTGCTCCAAGTAATGCAATATGAAGAATTCTCCATATAATAAGTCCAAGTAATATAAATAATAATATAACCCCAACAAAACCCCATTCTTCCGCGAACGCTGCAAAAATAAAATCAGTTTGGTACTCAGGCAAGAACTTTAATCTTGATTGAGTACCAAATCCAACACCTTTTCCAAAAAACTGTCCTGAACCAACCGCAATAGTCGATTGATAAACATTATACCCCGAACCATGAACATTTGAGAGTGGTTCAACAAAATTTATAATACGAGCCTTTTGGTAAGGTTTAAAAACAAAACCCCAAAATATTACAAATATAACAACTGCAACACCAAGGACTAAAAAAATGTGTCGTTTTGATATCCCTGAAACAAGGGTCATTCCAAACCATATAAATAAAATAATCATTGCACTGCCAAAATCTGGTTGTAAAAAAACAAACAAAAATGGTATAAATGCATAAAGTCCTGAAATAAAAATATGCTTAAAATTATCAATCTCTACATGACGACGAGAAAAGTACTTTGCAAGCATAAGTATAACTACTAACTTCATCATATCTGATGGTTGAAAAGAAAAACCACCAAAAGAGAACCACGATTCAGCACCATTTGAAGTATGACCAACAATAAATAAAAGAACCAGCAATCCTGAAAATACAATAAATAATGTGACAAGAATATCAGTTCGTTTAAGAAAACGAAAATCAACATAAGATAAAAAGAAAAAAGTAACAAAAGAAATACCAATCCATATTAATTGATGGCTGAAAAACGGAGTCACTTCAGTAAATGACTTCATCGTTATAAGACCTGCTCCTAATACTGGTAAAAGAAAAATGAAAAGAAACCAGTCAATCTGAGGGAAACGTATATTCATATATTTATAATGAAATAGAAAACGGATTAATTATAGGCAAAATATCTTGGGTAACAGGATCTTCTTCAAATGGTAATGGCCATGTAAATAAAAGTATAGAATTACTATTACTAGACAGACTCTCTTTATGAGTTTTAGATGCATTTATAGCATTATGATTAATATCATAAACAATAGTTACAACATCAAAAGCTGGTAAATCATATACTGAATCGTTATTAATACGAGCAGAAAGTGATGGAGAATTTTTATCAGCACCATAAATTATATTATCAATACGAATTGGAAGTTTCTGTATTGTTGGTTCTTTCTTTACCCAAATAAATGGAGATGTAAATTCAAATAAAACACTACGAACTTGACTATTTCCTGAATCAAAACGAGGTTCAAAAATAACAAATTGCTGATTTGGTGGAATAAATGTTATTCCTTCTTTACGACCTATTAATAAATTATTAGTATCATATACCTTAAACTCATATGAAACTGTAGCAATAGCAGCAGATTTATTTGTATTCTCTATAAAAGAAACAAGATTATAAGTACTATTGCTAACATGGAATGCTCTAGACCAAAGAATCTGTGGGTCAGCTACATCAACTGAACAAAAAAGTTTACATGATCCACCACAATCAATACCAGTTTCTGTACCATTTTTCTTATTATCAAAACAAGTTGCTGGTTTAGTAATTATCGGATAAACAACAATAAAAACTATTATTCCAATAAAAAGAATAAACCCTAAAATATATTGAGACTGCCTGTGTGATGCCCATGACATATACAACTCTATCATACCAAAAATCCGCCCCAATGTGGAGCGGAAGATTGTAATAAATTGTCCCATCATAAATAGTAAGAATTTTTTTAACTATTATATAATTGAACCATGTAAGCGCACGAAAAATATGATGTAACATATATAAGTGCCCAATGATCACTGTGCCATGAATAAAGTAAATTATCACCCCATTTGTTAGTTGTACATATCGCACCTCCTCTTGTTGCCATTGCTCCAAGATTATTATCAGGTGAAGTAGTAGGCTTTAATTTTTCTATTTCTGTTTTAAATGCAGTTGGATCTTTCAAGATGGATTGATCTCTTTCTATTTCCTTTGGCAAACCATTTATATAAGCATCTACATCAAAAGGATTGGAATTGACAGTAGGATTATTGCTTACGATAGGAGCTATTTGTTTAGGCATTAATAATGGAGATACGACAAAACCGAGCACAAAAGCAACGATTATTAAAACAGTTGCGGTTAATTGTTTCATTTTAATTAATAAACTCAAATTATTTATAATACTCTAATAGTACCCCCCCCCCGAGGCATACTGTCAATAGCAAAACAGCAAAATACCACGGTATCAAATACAAGCATATGCTAGGATTTAATACTACAGATTAAAATGTCTCTTTAATTTCTGATCGTGAATAATAGATGATACTTCAAGTATCTCAACATACTTTCCTACTTTATAATAATCAGATATAAATAATATTTCATCAGTGCATAAATAAGGATAAATCCAAACACTTTTTTGGAATTGAATAAATCCAAGTTGTTTTAATTTATATCTCAATGCTTCGCGACTTTTGCTATATCGTATCGGTATATCAAACATTACTAACCGCCATACACTATCCCATTTTTGAGGTTTCGGTATCTGTATTAAATCAATCGCAAATGATTTCAGTCTTGCGTGCCCTTTTGTAGTAATACGAACTGTAGTCACTCCATTTTTATCAGAGACATATTCAATAAGCTTGTTACGATAAAGATTGGTCATTGCACTTTTTATTTAAACTTTAGAATATTTCTTTGATTTTTTAAACATTGAAAAAACTTGCACCGCATTACCAATTCCAATTGCAAGAAGTGCTACACCAAGTACTCCTGCAATCGCGACAACACTAAGTGCAACTTTTGTAGTTTTTGCTTCTACTGTATCGGAATCAAGAAAATATTTTATCCTATCTAAATGATTATCCATGATGGAATTATACTAATTCGTAGTATCAATTTCAAGCATATGCTAGGATTTAATACTATAAGGAAAATACTATATCAAAAATCCGCCCCAATGTGGGGCGGATTTTTGATTAAATTCTTTGTTCTGGCGACAACCTACTTTCCCCATAAAGAGTATCATCGGCGCAGATGGGCTTAACTTCCGAGTTCGGAATGTAATCGGGTGTGACCCCAGTGCCAAATCACCAGAACAAAAAATTCAATTTATTATTAAACACTTTGTACTGAGAAGCATCATAGGATGATGCTTCAATATATTGCGTCGGGATTCCTTGATTCGAACAAGGGTGCACAGATAGATGATACCTGCTGCAGACCAGACTCGCATAAATCCCGATAAGGTACAAATACTAAGCGTAAAACACTCAGTACAAAATGCTTAATAAAGTTTTCAAATATACATACTATCCCGTCTTGTGGAACAGATATAATATCTGAAAACTGAATGCTGTAAACGCAATAATAATGATTTCCACATTTCCTAATAGGAATCGAACGATTAGTACACCTCGGCTAAAGACATTACTGTCTGTACACCTAGTGCCTATCAACCTAATCATCTCTTAGGTTTCTCAAACGATTCCTCATCTTGAAGCTGGCTTCCCTCTTAGATGCTTTCAGAGGTTATCCATTCCCGACATAGCTACTCGGCAATCCAGCGGGCGCTAGAGCCGACACACCAGAGGTCAGTTCACTCCGGTCCTCTCGTACTAGGAGCAAATCTTCTCAAGAATCAACGCCTGCAGTAGATAGGAGACCAACCTGTCTCACGCATCTACATGTCCTTTTATACATGACGAATGTATAAACGCATTTCACACATTACTGTGTGGATTGGACTATAACTTCTTCCAAAACTTGGAAGGTTCACATTTAGTCTCTACGGGCAACAAAATGCTTTCCCTCGGTATTGCCCTTCGCATAAATACGATTCGGGTTTCACCGATATAAGTGAACTTCATATATAGTATCACTACTATACACCGCCGTGATATACATACTGTATATTATGGACTTGATCTCATTAACTCTCGATTGGTTCAAACTGTTAAAAAATTAATCGTAATTAATTCCTTAACGGTTTGAACCCAG
>JAVHPX010000042.1:0-10350 GCA_036170795.1 Minisyncoccota bacterium | reverse complement strand
GACTCCAAGTCCATATGGTGCAATAGTTTCTGTATCACTATGCTTCCAACTTTTTGTCATTGTAGGTAGTCCAGCAAAAAAATCTGCCAAAATAGCGAATGATAAAGATAGTATTCCATTTTTTGTTGTAATCCATATAATGATTGATACTGCAGATAGTATTCCACAGCCAATATCAAACTTTGTCGTTTCCCAATATGCATTTTTAGTAAGGAATGATGCAAAGACAACAAATAGACATCCAAAACCAGCCATAAATGTTCCAAGAACATATGGGATAGGTACTCCAGATTTATAACTAAAATAAGATCCAATTATTGGTGCAATACTCCAAAATATCCAAGTCACTCTGTTTGGTTTTACCTTACCTAAAATGATACCTCTTATATAAAGTGATATTGATAATAATGCTATTGGTATTGTCAGATAGGCAAAATATATAGGAATCATTATTTAATAATTATATCATTTATAATAAAATAACCCATGGACGAATTCACGTCCACGGGTAAATATATTTTTTTCTCCATTCTATAAATCCAATTTTAAATATTGGGTATATAGACAAAAGAGTGAAGATAAGCATTGTTGCAGGAAAGAGAGTATCTTCAACTGTCTGCAGAGCTTTTAGTTGATTGAATAAATCCATATTATTTTTTCTTTATACTATACATTAATTACTGTATTTGTCAATGATTTATTATTTACAAAATTTACTAAAACTTGTATAATAAAATTAATCTATGGACAACGAAATTCCACACAATCGAGATATAACCTACTTTGGCAGGACGAATTTTCGTAATAGCAATAATATCTTTGGCATCAAACGTAAGGATCGTCGTCAGCATATGTATATCCTCGGTAAGTCTGGTACTGGTAAATCTGTTCTCCTTTCAAATCTTATAGTTCAGAATATAAATAATGGAGAAGGTGTCTGTGTGGTTGATCCTCACGGTGAGCTCGTAGAAGAAATACTTCATTTTATTCCAGAACACAGAGTTAAAGATGTAATTTACTTTAATCCTGCTGATATTGATTTCAATGTAGGGTTTAATGTTATAGCTCTTGAAGACCCTAGGTATAAGCACTTAGTGGCTTCAGGGCTTATGGGAATATTTACGAAGATCTGGGCTAATGCCTGGAGTTCTCGTATGGAATATATTTTAAATAATGCGATTCTTGCACTCCTTGATACTCCTGGCACTACACTTCTTGGTATTCCTAGACTTCTCGTTGATAAAGATTATCGTCAGATGATTATCGGTAATTTAAAAGATCCAGTGGTTAAAGCTTTTTGGGTTCACGAATATGAACAGTGGCGTGAACAATTTAGAAATGAAGCTATTGCTCCGATTCAGAACAAAGTCGGTCAATTTCTTTCCACGTCGATCATTCGTAATGTTGTCGGTCAATCCAAATCTACAATAGACATTTTCAAAATCATGAACGAAGGGAAAATTTTCCTTGTCAATGTATCGAAGGGTCGTGTTGGTGAAGATAATTCCGCACTTTTGGGTGGTATGATTATTACAAAGATCCAGCTCGCAGCCATGGAGCGCGTGCGTATACCAGAAGATGAGCGTAAAGATTTCTATTTATATGTGGACGAATTCCAGAACTTCGCTACTGATTCATTTGCCAATATTCTCTCGGAAGCTCGCAAATACCGTCTGAATCTTATAATTGCCCATCAATACACTGCACAACTTTCCAATGAGAATGGTACTGCAGTGCGTGATGCTGTTTTTGGTAACGTCGGGACGATGGTCATATTCCGTGTCGGGGCAGATGATGCTGATTTTATTGAGAAGGAATTTGAACCAGAATTTACTGCACAAGACTTAGTGAACTTGCCGAACTTCCATGTGTATCTGAAGCTCATGATTGATGGTGTTACAAGTAGGCCTTTCTCTGCAAGTACGCTTCCACCGATGAAGATAAATCTCTCTGCTGGAGTAAAAGAGAAAATTATAGAATCTTCTCGTAAGCTATATGCTCGACCACGAGAAGAAGTAGAAGCAGAAATTTCTAAATGGAGTGGCATGCTCCAAGTCGGAGATGGTGAAGCTAAGTTTAAAGCTGACTGTTCAAACTGTGGCAAGGTGACTATGGTGCCATTCGAACCTAAGGAGGGTAGACCAGTATACTGCAAGGACTGTATGTTCAAGATTAAAAGCGGGGAACTTAAATCACAAACTGGATTTGTGGCTTCACGATCAGCTCGTCAAGAAGAAAAAATATCTACTTCTCTTCTTGCTGATTTAGGTATTGAATTTACTGATGTAAGCATAAAATCTAAAGTGCCTATATCTAAAAATATATCACAATATAATAATACAGCTATAAAATCTCATGATAATAAATTGAATATTAATAATAATTATTCATCACATAAAATACCTGAACGAAAACATTCTGGTCCGTCACCCCTATTAAAGGGTCTTCTTCAAAAAATTGGAGTAAATAATAAAAATAAATCCATAAAAGAAGATAATACTCTAAGTATTAAAAGTCCTACAGTTACTCCAATTTCACTTTCAAGATTAAAGAAAAATGAAAATTTTACACTGACGCATACATCGACACCAATTAAAGAAGCATCAGAAGAAAAAAAAGCATCATTGAAAGAATTACTAGCAGGTATAACTAGTCATAATTTTCAAAAGGGTCTCTCAAAGGGTAGTTCTTTAGAAGAAATTACTCCAAAAGAACAGTCCTTCGGGAAGAATTTTGGTGATTCTGAAAGTAATTCTAATCTTAAAAAAGATGAGACTAAAATAGAACAATTAAAAGAAGAAGAAAAACCTAAAAAAGAAAATATAACTCAAACCGATTTATGGCAGAAACAAAAAACAAAAAAGGAAGTACCTGAAGATGTATTACGAAAAGTATTAGAATAAATTTATTATTATGTCTATTATAAGAATTAAAAATTATATTATCTTATCAGTAATTCTTTTTTCTTTTACCAATGTTGCTCATGCTTCTCTAGAAATTACTGAAGTAAATTATAATCCTGAAGTAAAAACTAATCATTTATGGATTAAGATTTTAAATAATGATTCAAATGATGTAACTCTTACAGATTGGTTTGTCGCTGATTATGATGGAACTTCTTGGCATTATCATGCTATTAATGCTGATAGTTCTTCAATTTTAACTCCTAATTCTTCTGCAGTAATAGCAAAAGCTTCTTCTACTACTATTGATGATTTTAAAAATAAAAATTCTAATATTACAGATTTATTATTTTATGGTAATTTAACCATTGATGACAAAGGAATTTTAGGTCTTAGTAAAGATAAAAAAATTGTTATAGCTAATAAATCTTATGGCGGAGCAATTACACCACCAGATACAAATACAAATAGTAGTATTAATGAGATAAGTAGTACTAGTACAAGTGGAAATACTTCAAACTCAAGCTCTCCAAAAGAAGAAATAAAAGTTTACAATATAGCAACAAAAATTATTTCTCCGAAAGTTGTTACAGCAGGAGTTCCTTTTATCATCGATCATGTTACTACAGGTAAAAGCAAAGAAAAAGTAATTTTCGGTAAATTTGTTTGGAATTTTGGGGACGGCATGATTAAAAGTAGTCAAACTTCTGATTCATTTGGATATACTTATCAGTATCCAGGAGACTATGTGCTTACTCTTTCTTATTCTGAATCAAGTTTTAATATTAAACCCGATGCAACAGATAGATTAGTTATAAAGGTCATTCCGTCAGGAATTGTTATAAGTTCTGTGGGAACTTCTATTGATCCATTTGTAGAAATAGAGAATAATTCAAGCTACGAAATGTCTCTTCGTGACTTTATTGTGAAGGGAAGTGTACATTCTTTTCTTATTCCTGAAGATATGATAATTTTACCAAATAAAAAGCTTAAACTTTCTCCTAAAATTACTGGTTTTGATTTAAACGATTTAAACTCTATTACGATAGTAGATTCTTCTGGTCAAATTTTTGCTACATATCCAAATAAAATAATACCAATAATAAAAGATTCAGTTAATAAAATTTTAAAAGGGAATATTATAAAATTAGAAAATATAAAAAATAATCAAATAGAAAATATTCCAGAAGTTATAAATTTAAATGATCTTGGTGCGAGTACTGCGGTACTTTCAACAAAAGTATCAAATAATACATTTGCTTGGCTTGGGCTTGTTGTTATTATTTTTATTGCTTTTTTGGGTATATTTTTTGTGCGTAGAAAAAATATTGATGATTATGAAGAAAAAGAAATTAGAGCTTCTGATATGACAATAATTGAATAATTTTATTATATTTAGATATCACTTCATTATTGTAATATCTGCTCCGATCGAGTTCAGCCGTACAGCGACATCTTCATATCCACGTTTTATCATATAGACATTACGTAGTATTGAAGTACCTGAAGCAGCCATCATTGCTATCAATATGACCATAGATGGACGTAGCGCTGGTGGGCAGACGACTTGAGCTGCTGTAAGAGGGGTACCACCAGTAATATATATTCTATGTGGATCAGCAAGAGTGATGCTTGCCCCAAGTCGATTGAGTTCAGTCGCATATATTGCACGATTCTCATAGAACCAATCGTGGATTAAAGTTGTTCCAGTAGCTCGCACAGCGATAGGTACAAAAAAGGGAAGATTGTCTATATTTATTCCAGGATAAGGATTTGCATGGATTTTATCATAAGGGGCTTTTAATATACTTGGTAATATTTCTATATCAATTAGTTTTGTCTTTTCATTTTTTGAAAAATATTTTTTCAAAACTTTATATTTTAATCCCATTTTTTTAAGTTTATAAAGTTCAAGTGTTAAGAAATCAATTGGACATCTATTAATCGTTAGAGTTGAATCAGTTACTATAGCTGCAGAGATAAACATCATAGATTCGATTGGATCTTCACTATTATGATATTCAACGTTTATATTTATTTCTTTCACTCCTTGTACTATAAGTGTACCTGTACCTATGCCATCAATTTTTACACCAAGCTTTTGCAAGAAGAAGCACATTTCTTGAACCATATAGTTACCACTAGCACACTCAATAGTTGTGGTTCCTTCAATTTTTGCTGTTGCCATTAATATATTTTCACAAGCTGTATCTCCAGCTTCATACATAACAATATCAACAGGCTTAAGTGTACTGACAGTTATATCGTAAGTTGTATTTGTTGTTTTAATTTTGGCACCCAATTCATCAAGTGCGTATTTGTGAGCAGAGATAGTACGTTTACCAAGATTGCAACCCTGTGCATGGGGAATAGAAAATGTTGGTAGTAGGTGAATAAGTGGACCTATGAGCATGATAATAGATCGAGTACGAATAGCTGATTCTACATTTAATTTTTCTAATTTAAAAATTTTGGGTGGAGTAATTTCTACAGTATTTTTATTTGTCCAAATAATTTTCACTCCGATACTTTCAAGAATTTCTATAACTCTATAAACCTCTTCTATACGTGCTATACCATGAAGAGTTGTAATACCACGGTTTAAAAGTGAAGCACATAGGAGTCCTACTGATCCATTTTTTGAAAAGCTAGTTGTTATACTACCATAAAGTTTTTTCCCACCGACTATTTTAAAATCTATTGAATTATTAATAGATACTATTTGATGTTCAAGTACAGTACTAATTTTTGAAAGTAATTCTGTAGAGAAGTTTTGATTGCCCTTCTCCATACGAGCAACAGCACTTTGAGAAGTACCGAGTTCTTTTGCAAATGCTCCTTGTGTAAGCTTGCGATGTTCTCTTAATTCTTTAATAAAAAATCCTATTTTTTGTTGATCTGACCGTTTTTTCATATTTGATAATTATATATCATATATGATATAATATCAATATATGGAAATACAGGAATATGTGGATATTAAAGATCACTGCACTTTTAAAATTGGAGGGCAGTTTCGTTATTTTGTAGAACTTAATGATATTAAAGATCTTCCAAAATTATATAAATTTGCAAAAGAAAAAAATTTATCAGTCCATATAATAGGTAAAGGCTCGAATATGGTTTTTCCAGATGGCGTATTAGATAAAATAGTCGCCCATATAATATTTTGTGATTTTGAAATTATAAATGATACAAGTGAATATGTGGATTTAAAAGTTGGTGCTGGAGAGTCATGGGATTATGTTGTTGAAAGTGTTGTTGCTGTAGGATTTTCTGGTATTGAAGCTATGTCAGCAATTCCAGGGACTTGCGGAGCAACTATTGTGCAAAATGTCGGCGCTTATGGTCAAGAAATAAAAGATGTGCTTATTTTTGTAGAAGTTTTTGATACAAAAGATAACACAATAAAAAATCTCTCAAATACTGATTGTAAGTTTGCTTATCGTGACAGTATTTTTAAGAGTGAAGCAAAAGGGCGATATGTTATTACAGCAATTATACTTCGACTTTTGAAAAATAAACAAGTAGTAATACCAAATTATCCTGGAGTTAAAAAATATTTTCTTGAAAATAATATAAATAATCCAACATGTTTACAAATTCGTAATGCTATTATCGAAATACGGAAAAATAAATTACCAGACCCAAAAGATATTCCAAGTGTCGGTTCATTCTTTAAAAATACAATTGTATCTAAAGATAAAGCAAATAGTCTAAAAAATAAATATCCAGATATTGTTTTATTTAAAGTAGATGAGACTCATACAAAAGTTCCAGCTGGATTTCTAATTGAAAAAGCAGGACTCAAGGGTAAAAATTTTGGTACTATTTCATCTTATGTTAATAATGCTATGGTTTTAATCAATAATGGCGGAGCAACACGTGTTGATGTGGAAAAAACACGTGATGAAATTATAAAAATTGTATATGAAAAATTTGATATCATTCTTGAAACCGAACCGGAGTTTGTCTAAATCCTTATATTAATGTATATTTCTTGTATTGCCGGAGTGGGTAGAAAATAAACTGCTTTATTTTCTACCAGAGTGATAACGATGTGGACCGCCACTTCGGCAACTGGTTTTTTAAAGAAATACGCAGTATATTTCTTTCGGTTGCCGGAGTGGCGGAATTGGTATACGCGCGCGACTCAAAATCGCGTCTCGCAAGGGATGGGAGTTCAAGTCTCCCCTCCGGCACAATGAGAAACCTTCATTTATCATATATAGAATTAAGTAAGAATAATTTGATTCATAATATCAAGCAGTTTCGACGTATTATTAGAAAAGGGACTAAAATTGCAGGAGTTGTGAAAGCTAATGCCTATGGTCATGGCGATGTAGAAGTAGTAAAAATTCTTAATCATTATGTAGATTATTTTCAAATCAACAGTGTTGAAGAATTAGAAAAAATTAGACCAGTGACAAAGAAGCCAATTTTATTATTGGGTTATGTTAATAAGAATGATATTGCAAAAGCTATCAAACTTGGTTGTATTCTCACAGTGTTTGATCTGAATCATGCTCTTTTAATAAACCAATCTGCTTTCAAACTTAAGATAAAACAAAAAGTTCATATTTCTATTGATGCACATTTGGGTAGGGAGGGGTTACTACCATCTCAAGTAGAAATATTCTTAAAAGAAATCAAAAAGATGAAGAATCTTTCAATTGATGGTGTTTATGCGCATTTTGCAAATATAGAGGATACAACAGATTTTACTTATGCTTCAAAGCAAATAAAAGCTTATGAAAAGGTTATTGAGCAATTCAAAAATGCTGGATATAAAAATATAAAGACTCACATTTCTGCAACTTCAGGAGTATTAGCATATGAGAAGTGGAATGGTTTACATAATATTGTTCGTGTAGGTGTTGGACTCTATGGTATGTGGCCAAGTGAAGAGTTACAAAAAATATGGAAAAAGAAAATTGAACTTAATCCTGTTATGAGATATATAACTCATGTTGCTCAAGTGAAAGATATTCAAGTTGGTGAGTCTATTGGTTACGGAGCTTCATTTACAACAAGGAAGAATATGACTACTGCTGTTATTCCTCAGGGTTATTCAAATGGGGTGAGTAGACTTTCGTCAAATAATGGGGAGGTTTTGATTAAAGGTCAAAGAGCCCAAATCATTGGTCGCGTAGCAATGAATATGCTTGTTGTCGACGTTAGTCATATAAAGGGAGTAAAACCTGAAGACGACGTTGTTATTCTTGGAGCTCAAAAAGGGGAAATTATTACAGCAGAAGATATTGCAATAGCTACTCAAACTATTAACTACGAAGTTACAACTCGTATAAACCCATTGTTAAGAAGAGTTATTATATAGTTGCAATTTTAAGGTTTTTGTAGTATTCTATGTTTACTATGTCACAAGATAGACTTTTAAGATTAAAATGTAGCGTTTGCAAGAATGCTAACTACTATACAAGTAAGAATAAAAAACTCGTCACTAAAAAGTTAGAGATGAAGAAATTTTGTAAAAACTGTGTAAAAAACACTAAACATAAAGAAGCTAAAATTACTGGATAATAATAAAAAATACCTCAATATGAGGTATTTTTTATATGCGGGCGATGGAGGAATCATGAGTACATGTTCGGTCAGGCATAATTTTCTACTGAAAATTTGCACGACCCTGCCTCCCGCCGTCGCGGTCCGGCTTTCGATTCCTTCATCTAAAATAAACAAGATAGTATCTTGTTTATTTTCCTGCGGGCGATGGAGGAATCGAACCCCCACCAAAGGTTTTGGAGACCTTCGTTCTACCACTAAACTAATCGCCCTTGTAAACGTGAGTATACTATAAAATAGCTTTATTTCAAAAAGTTTTTTACATCCTTTAATGCTATGGATTTCTGGTTTATTTTTCTTATATCCAACCAAACAATATCTTTGTCTCTTTTAAACCAAGTCATTTGACGTTTGGCATAGTGCCAAGTTTCAGTGTTTATTTTTTGAATCATTTCTTTTTTAGTAATTTTATTTTGCAGATACATAGCGCTATAGCGATACTCGAGACCAAGGTCATTCATGCGTTTCCAAGATACTCCTGAGTTGTGAAGATTTTTTATTTCTCGAAGCATGCCTTTCTTTATACGTGCAATTAGTCGTGTATATATTTTTTTCTTTAGTATTTCATTTGGTAGAGTTAGACCAATTTTGATAATGTCATAATCTAGCAATAAGTCGGAATTATGGCTACTCTTTAGGCCTTGCCTCAAGAGTGGGACTGAGCCCAAAGCCTTGGCTATTTCGATGGCGCGAATAAGGCGGATGGGGTTATTCTTATCGATAGTTTTGGCTCGTGCAGGATCTAATTTTTTTAACATTTCAAATAATTGCTCTTTGGATTTCTTAGACAAATTTTTTCGTAGTTCAAGATTAGGTTCAACCTCTGGCAAGATTGTTTTATTTACCACGGCATCAATATAGAATCCAGTACCACCACAAATTATTGGTATTTTGCCACGAGCAAGAATATCTTTTATTTTTTTATTAGCTAATTTTTTATAATCATTAACTGAAAATACTTTTTTAGGATTCACAATATCAAGTAGATGATGGGGTATACCACTCATCTCTTTCTTTGTAATTTTACCAGTACCTAAATTCATACCTTTGTAAACCTGACGCGAATCAGCTGATATAATTTCGCCATCTATTTTTTGGGCTATTTGTACTGCAAAATCACTCTTACCTGTAGAGGTTTGACCTAGAATTATTATTACTTTATTTAGGATATTCATATACAATAGATTTTTTAGGCGTATATATAATTCCTTGCTAGGAATTTATTCTGCTTGACTAGCTTGTGCAAGATATTTTCAATGACTTATTGTATATTCGCATATAATCTATCTTTTTGCTATAATTACATTATGTCAATAAAATCATTTTTAATGAAAACAGCTCTTAGGGCAAAAGGTGTTTCAAAAGATCAAGCAGATAAAATTGCTCAACAATTATCAAATAATCCAGAAATTGCTGAAAGTTTAAAAGCACTAGAATCTAATAAAGAAGTTAAAATCCTTTTTGAAAAGATTACAAAAGAAATAGAAGAAAAGAAAAAGGGTGGCTTAGATGAACAATATGCTTCAGTGCTTGTAATGAGTAAATATAAAGCGGAAGTTATGAAGCACCGCGATGCACTAGCACCACTAATGAATTTAATGCAGAAATAATATCCCCCATTATCCTCTATTAGATAATTTTTGCTTGTTTTACAATAATTTTGGTTAAAATAATAGAAAGAGAAAAAGAAATGAATAGCAAAATGTACGAATTAGCTATTTTGAAAGAATTAGGAGATCGAGTCATTTATTTTCTTGATGTTCATCAAATTATTGATGTGATCACTGGGTCACTTCATCAGTTCATAGATTACATCTCAACTGAAATTATTTTATATGTATATAGTCACTGTGGAGGTTCCCAT
>JAVHPX010000041.1:34285-38059 GCA_036170795.1 Minisyncoccota bacterium | reverse complement strand
CTGGAATATCACTTTTGGTTGGAGGTATTGGTATCATGAATATGATGCTAACAACAGTCACTGAACGCACTAAAGAGATTGGTTTACGTAAAGCTATAGGTGCAAAGAAACGTGATATAAATCGTCAGTTTTTGATTGAATCTGTTATGCTTACATTTATAGGAGGAGCAATAGGTATAGCACTTGGGTGGCTCATATCATATGCAGTAACTTATTTTGGAATACTTCAAACACAAGTTTCAATATCATCAATTGTGCTTGCGTTTGGTGTATCAGCATTGATTGGTATTATTTTTGGCTATTATCCTGCCCGTCGAGCAGCAAGCCTTAATCCAATTGATGCTCTTAGGTATGAATAATTATTAGTAATAAATAAATTTTATGGATAAAAAAACAAAAATGTGGGTTATAATTGGTTTCATAATTGTAGTAGGTTTATCATATTATGTAGGTTTAAAATCTGGAAGTAAGGTGGCAGTAGTAAATGATCAACCAGGACAGAATCAAGGTATGAATAGGACAAATAGAGTTGGTGGTATGCGTGGAGGAATTTCTGGAGGAGGATTTGTTTCAGGTAGTATTGTTTCTATTGATAAAACTAGTATAATAATTGCAACACGTGATGGTAGTTCGAAAATAATTCTCTTCAGTACAGTTACACCTGTTACTAAGATGGTTGCGGGGACTTCTAGTGATCTTGTCGTTGGTAAAGATGTTAATATTACTGGTACAACAAACTCAGATGGAAGTGTTAGTGCAGAATCTATTTCTTTAAGACCAGCACAAAAGATTAATTAATTTTAAATTTTATTTGAATCAAAAATTACCTTATTGATAAGGTAATTTTTGATATTATTTATTACACTCTGGATCAACTTTAACTCCTATAAAATTAAATATTTGATTACAAAGATTTTGGATAGTTTTCTTTTCTTTGTAAACATGATCTTCTCCTTTATAACTAATAAGTTTTACATTTTTGTTGGTATTTTTTAGTTTGTTATATAGTGTGGTTGCTTGCCAATAGGGAATAGTTCGATCAGCTTCACCTGCAATAATATCTATTTTTTGATTACCTATATTATCAATTTTATTTATAATTGAAGCTTGATCATAGAGAGAATGATTGTTTAAATTTGGTAATCCATTAAAATCAGTATTGAATATTGATGTTTTCATTTTTATTAATAAACTTTCCCAATCAGTAACACCGTTGATAGATATAACTCCAGTGATAATATCTGGATGATCAACAAGAGTTTTGAGAGACAGATATCCTCCATAACTATTACCTGCAAGATAGACATTGTTTATGTGATAACGATTTTTGATATAAGTAATTGCATTTATAACATTTTCGACATCTATCTTGCCGACAGAATCTTTTATACTTTCTGTATATGCACGTCCGTAACCTAAACTACCAGGGTAATCTAGCTTAAATACAATGACATTATTTTTCCTTAAGAGTTCTAAGATTGAATCATATATACCATAACTATGAAAAGGATGGAATTTTAGACTTGTCTGTCTATATGGTCCACCATGAAGCCATATTACAAGTGGATATGTTTTGGACATATTGTTTTTTGTTGGTGTCATGAGTACGCCATGAATATTATCTGATTGAATTATTTTTTCATTGGTAATTTTACTTTTTATATTAATATTTGGAATTGAGAATTGTTGGACTTTTTTAGTAGTAAGATTATAAAGAGCAAGTCCATAACCTTTAGTTTGTAATTGATTAAAGACAAGTGTTTTACCAATTCGTTTAATCGAATTGGTATAAGATACATTTTTTGTAATTAGTGTATTTATTTTTGTTTTTATGTCATATCTATAAAGTGACCATATATATGGATTTTCTATTGTATTACCTATGTAATACAATGTCTGGTTGTCGGTAAATATAAAATCATTTATTTCATATGCTATTGTAGATAGTTTGGTACTTGTGATTGTAGTATCAGTTAAAGTCGTAATATCTGATAAATAAATTGAAAGAACACCATCTTTGTCATTTAGATATGCAAGTTTATTTTCGTCCGGTGAAAAATCAAAAACTTTTCCTTGATTATAGACAAGATCCCAGTATGAAACATTGTCTGAAGTAATGTATTCCTTTCCATCTTTTAAATTTCTAATAGTAAATGTTCGATTAGGGTTTGTCTCTGTTGCTCCTATATAATAAGCGATTAAATTACTTGATGGAGAAAGTGTTATATGTACTGCATCTTTATCTTTTAATTCTTGTATAAGAGATTTATTTATATTTTTAGATGTAGTGATACCTAATGTAATCTTTTTTGTATTTGTACATTTTCTGGTTGTAATATTACAAAGAAAATTTTGTTTTTTACCGATACCATAATATTGTGCTAATATAGTTGATCCTTTTGATTCAAGAATTGAACCGTACTGTATATCTAGAGCTTCAGCCTGGTTTAAAATTGAGAATGTTATAAATAGAACTATAATATATTTGAGTTTTATCATATATATATAGTATAGTATACAAATGAAGATTTACAATATTCACGAAAAGGAGCTTGTCTGGGTTCAGATACTTTACCTATATATAATACCAACTTTATTAATATATTATGGTATTATTCCTCCAGGGTTTCGGGTAATTATACTTTTGTTGATAACTCTTTTGTTGCTTGGTATTATTAAACATGATTTATGGACTCATTCTGATGTAGGAATACAAAAAGATTACATGAAAGATATTGTTCCATATATTATTTTTACATTAGGTGGTATAGGTTTTATTGTATGGCTTTCAACTATTGTTCCGCATTCTCCACTTGTAGAGTGGTGGGAAAATGCAAAATTTTTACTTCTTTTTATACCTATTAGTATCTTACAAGAAATTATTTTTCGTGGAGTGCTTATGAATATGTTGCGTCGTGCTTTTGTAAGTCCTATTTTTATTATTATTTTGAATGCTTCACTTTTTTCATTAATTCATGTTATTTATTTGAACTCAGTTTTTGTTTTGCCTCTTACTTTTATTGGAGGAATCGGTTTTGCTTGGATATATTATAAATATCCTAATTTAATTCTTATTTCAGCTTCTCATACTATTCTGAATTTTATAGCGATGATATTAGGATTCTTTGTTCTTAGATAATCACATTTTATTTTTTTATTGAAGATTTTTCCACATCATTGATTCCTTGGGCAGATTCTTTTGGTCATTATATTTTGCATTTATTTTTTTATTATAAAGACGTTCAACATGACCCTCTACTTTATAATATATAAGTTGTCCAATTGGCATATTAGGATAAATACGAACCGGAATACTAGTTGAAATTTCAAGTGTCCAAAATCCACAGAATCCAACATCACCCTTTCCTGCAGTCGCATGAATATCGATACCAAGACGGCCAGTGGATGACTTGCCTTCGAGAAATGGTACATGTATATGTGTTTCAGTGTATTCAAGTGTCGAGCCTAAATATAATTCACCTGGCTGTAATACAAAACCCTTCTCTGGGATATCAAAGTGATTAACTTGATTATGTTTTTTGGCATCGATTTCTTTATCGATATATTGTGCGAAGTGATTACTCAAATGTACATCGTATGAATTGCCTCCCATATTTGCAATATCAAATGGAGTGATAACAATTTCACCACTTTTTATGTGTTCCAAGATTTTTGTATCAGATAGAATCATAGTATGAGTTTCTCATATTAACTATTTTGGGTCAATCTTTTTATATTCTACAAATGAATAGGGGATATTATTCTTCTCGTCTG
>JAVHPX010000041.1:32874-34185 GCA_036170795.1 Minisyncoccota bacterium | reverse complement strand
AGTGACCCAACTATATCTATTCCTGCTTTGAAATAATTTATATCACGAGTAATAACAATATTTTTCCTATCTGGTAAAGGTTTGCCAATACTTTCATATGTTTTCCTACCCATTATGACAGTGTGTCCAGAAGTAATCTCGCGGAAGTGCTTCATGTCTGCTGGCAAATTCCATAGTAGAGTATTACTTCCACCTATTACATTATTTTTTTCAACTGCAGCAATAAGAGAGATAATCATATATTATATTGCAATTTCAAATGGTATACGATCAAAACTTTCATATCCGATAACTTTAGTATTTTCAGCTTTCCAATCAAAAATTGATTTCCAATTCTCTGTTTCTATGTGTGCAAGAGGGTACTTTTCTTTATCACGTGATAATTGTTCTTTTGCACCATCCACGTGGTTTTCAAATAAGTGAACATCAGCTAAAAATCCCACAAGTTTTCCTTCTTTTAACCCAGCTTCTTTTGCAATCAAATGAAGTAGTAGTGCATAACTTGCAATATTAAATGGAAGTCCAAGCATTGTGTCGACAGAGCGCTGATTCCATAGTAAATTTACTTTTCCATTTATAGTTGTGACTTGGAAAGAATAATGGCAAGGCGGTAAACCCATCTCACTTATCTGTTGTGGGTTCCATGCATTTACTATCATTCGGCGATCGCGTGGATTTGTTTTTAAGGTTTCAATTAGTTTTTTTAATTGGTCTACCCCTTGTCCAGTATAATTTGTATCATAGTTTTCATATGGAGCATTAAAATGTCTCCATTGGAAACCATATATAGGACCCAGGTCTCTTTCTTCAAGCATTCTTTTTTTAGAAATTTCATCATGTCCATATGGAGCTTTTTTAGGGCTTGCCCACTCATCCCAAATATGATTATTGTGATTAAGTAGCCATTGCTTGTCAGTAATACCATTTATGAAAAATTCTAATTCTGTAGATATAAGTCGGAAAGGTATTTTCTTTGTTGTTAAGAGTGGAAAACCTTTGGACATATCATGTTCAAATATTGCTCCTGCCATAGTGTAAGCTTTAGTACCCTGCCTAGTATCAACTAGTTCACCGGTCTCTAATACCTTTTTTACTATATCTAAATATGCTCTCATGCTATACATTATACAGTTTTTGCTTTCTTCTTCAACGTGCTAAAATGGAGATCATTACTCCTAATTACAGAAATCACATGCGCGACAAACAAGTAGAAAAATTAATCAAAGCTGAAGAGAAAAGACAAAAAAGAGTCATCAACCTTATTGCATCCGAGAATTATGTATCCGATGATGTTTTGAAAGCTCTCGGTTC
>JAVHPX010000041.1:21654-32774 GCA_036170795.1 Minisyncoccota bacterium | reverse complement strand
CCACTACAATTTGAGCTTGATATGAAAACTGAAGTTATAGATTACAAAGCACTTGAAAATCTTGCGATAGCAGAGAAGCCCGACATAATTGTTTGTGGATTTACTGCTTATCCAAGAATTGTTGATTTCAAAAAGTTCCGTGCTATTGCTGACAAGTGTGGAGCTCTTCTTCATGTCGATATGTCGCACTTTGCAGGGCTAGTAGCAGGTGGAGTATATCCATATCCATTTCCTTATGCTGACTCTGTTATGACAACAACCCATAAATCTCTACGTGGCCCAAGGCAAGCTATTATTTTTGTAAAAAAAGACGCAAGAGAGTTTGATAAAAAATTAGACAAAATGGTTATCCCAGGGCTCTTCGGTGGACCTCATGAGAATAATATAGCTGGAGTTGCAATAGCACTTAAGGAAGCTGATACACCAGCTTTCAAAAAATATGCAAAGCAAGTTGTTAAGAATGCGCAAGTTCTCGCAGCTGAGTTAAAAAAACTCGGTTGGCATATTATATCTGGTGGCACTGATTCTCATCTTATACTTATGGATACATGGATGGACGGGAAAGGTATTTCTGGCAAAGAAGCTAGTCAAAGATTGGAAAAAGCTGGTATTATTGTAAATATGAATACTATTCCAGGGGATACTCGCTCTGTCATGGATCCATCAGGAATTCGACTTGGTACATGTGCAGAAACAACAATCGGTAAAAAGGAAAAAGATATGATACGTATTGCCCACAGTATCGATTCTGTGCTTAAAAAATAATTAATTAAAATATACTATTATGAATGAAGGATTCAATAAAAATGAAGAAAAAAAAGATGAGGAACGTAATGATGAAGAAATACTACGTAAAATGACTCCCCAAGAAAAAATACAAATATTTAAAAATAACCCTCTTGAAGAAGATTTCCTTAAAAAAAGTGAAGATTTAATGAATGTAAATATTGAAGACAAAGATCATTTTTTAATGGTAGTAGTAGATGCCAAGGTTCAATTTAATACATTGCGACTTTTTATTAAAACTTTAGATGACGAAGCATTTATTGCATATAATAAAAGAATACCATACCTAGGGTTTACTGAATATCTGAAAAGTATCGGGAAAACAATCTCACCAAAACTCTTAGAAGATAGTTACATACAGAGTACAATTTCCTACTATGATACGTTGATCCAGCGAGTAAGAGATATCACTTCAAAAGATGAATTTACTCAAATTTTAGAAGAAGTCGACTTTGCTTTAAATTAAAAATTATAGTTATATGAAAATTTATATTTGTGCAAGTAAACATTTATATGGGCATATTGATGCAATTAAAACAGAACTTGAAAAAAGGGGTGATAGTATAATCTTACCTAATAGCTACGATAATCCATTACGTGAACAAGAATTTCATGCTATTGGAGCTAAAGAACACAGTGAATGGAAAGGTAGAATGATTCGTGAACAAAAAGATAAAGTTAATTCATGCGATGTTATTCTTGTCCTTAATATGGAAAAGAATGGCCAGAAAAACTATATTGGTGGGGCTACATTTCTTGAAGTATATATGGCATTTGATGTCGGTAAAAAAATATATTTTTATAATCCGCTTCCTGAAGGAATGCTTAAAGATGAATTACTCGGTATGGAGTGTATCGTTATTAATGGAGATTTATCGTTAGTGAAATAATGAACATAAAAAAAGGAAAACTTATCGTGATAGATGGAACTGATGGTAGTGGAAAGGCGACGCAAGTTGCGCTTCTTTCAAAACGATTAAGAAAAGATGGATATACAGTAAAAAATGTAGATTTCCCTGAGTATTACAAGAATTTCTTTGGCAAATTTATCGGCCATTGTCTTTCTGAACAATATTATAATTTTGTGAAAGTCCATCCGAAGATTGCTTCTGTTCTTTATGCTGCTGATCGGTTTGAATCAAAAACCGAGATAGAAGAATGGCTTAAAAATGGTTATGTAGTTATTGCTAATCGTTATGTAAGTGCAAATCAGATTCACCAAGGAGGTAAAATTAAAAATACTAAGAAGCGTCAAGTATTTATAGAATGGCTTGACCAGATGGAATATAAAATTTTTAAGATTCCAAAGCCAGATATTGTATTCTATTTGAATATTCCAGTGAAATTTTCTAAGATTTTAATAAAAGAACGAAATAAAAATTCTATTCGTTTGTATTTAGGTACAAAGAAAGATCTTGTTGAGGAAGATATGGAGTATATAGAAAATTCTTACAAGAGTGCTCTCTGGCTTGCAAAAACTCAGAAGAATTTCTTAAAAATTGATTGTGCTTCGAAAAATGAAATTTTAAGTCGTGAAGAAATTCACAAGAAAGTATATGAAAAAGTTAAGAAGATTTTAAAATAAAATGAATATTAAAGTTAAAAAGTTAAAAGAGAATGCTAAAATACCAACTAAAGGGCATCTTGGAGATGCAGGAATTGATTTTTATGCAATAGAAGATGTGGTGTTTGAAGCATATTCTCAAAAACGTGTTTATACTGGAGTTGCTATTGAAATACCTGATGGTTTTGTTGGTTTAATATGGGATAAATCAAGTATCTCTTTTAATAAAGGATTAAAAGTAATGGGTGGAGTTATAGATGCTGGTTTTCGGGGAGAGATTGTTATGTCTTTATATAATACAACTAATACAACACAGAGAATTGAGCAAGGATATAAAATAGCTCAAATGATTATACAAAAATTTGAAGATTGTGATATTGTAGAAACGCAAGATCTTTCTAGTACTGTTCGTGGAGAAGGACGTGAAGGGAGTACAGGAAGAAAGTAAAACTCTTTAGGCCTTGCCTAAAGAAGAGTTTAAGTAAGTATGAATTTAATATGAAAGATAAATTACAAGAACAAATTAAGATAGCTTTAAAAAATATTGGTATTAAAGCTGATAGTATCGTTCTTGAACATCCATCAGATTTAAAGATGGGAGATTATTCTACAAATGTAGCGATGGTTTATGCTAAACAATTAAAAATTAGCCCAAAAGAACTAGCAGAAAAGATAATTTCAGAATTAAAAACAAAGTCTATACCAGATATAAACTTTATTTCAAAAATTGAAATTGCAGGCCCTGGGTTTATAAATTTCTATTTATCACATGACTTTTTTGTTAGTTCTGTAAAAGAAATTTTAAAATTAAAAGAAGATTGGGGAAAGAATGAAATATTGAAAGGTAAAAAAGTCATGGTAGAATATACTGACCCGAATCCTTTCAAGCCTTTTCATATTGGCCACCTCATGACCAATGCCATCGGTGAATCCGTAGCACGTATTATGGAATTTTCGAGAGCAAAAATAGTACGTGCAAATTATCAGGGTGATGTGGGTCCACACGTAGCGAAAGCTATTTATGGAATTATGAATGGAGGTGAGTTATACGAAGGTAAGGATGCTGGGTGGATAGGAATGCAGTACACAAAAGGAAGTGATGCATATGATACCGATGAAGCTAAGAAAAAAGAAATAGATGAGATAAATGTAAAAATTTATAATCGAAGTGATGAAGCAATCAATATTATCTATGACTGGGGAAGAGAAGTTACGCTTCTCGCATTTGAGGAAATTTATAAAATTCTAGATACAAAGTTTGATCACTATTTTTTTGAAAGTGTGATGGCTCCACTTGGAGAGAAAGTTGTTCGAGAGAATATTGGCAAAGTTTTTGATGATTCAGATGGTACCATCATATTTCATGGCGAGAAATATGATCCAAAGCTTCACACTCGTGTTTTCATAAATTCAAAAGGATTACCGACATACGAGACAAAAGAAATAGGTCTTACTATGACAAAATTCGAAAAAGAAAATCCAGATTTATCTATTGTGGTAACCGCTATTGAACAAGGTGAATATATGAAAGTCGTTGCGAAAGCTATCTCACTTATCCACCCAGATTATGAGAAGCGCATGAAGCATATTACTCACGGTATGATGAAATTCACTTCTGGCAAGATGTCTTCACGTAAAGGCAATGTAATTACAGGCGAGTCATTGATAATAGATTCTATGAATGTTGTAAGAGAGAAAGTTGCTGATCGTGAATTGTCTGATACAGAGAAAGATGAGATTGCAAAAATTGTCGGAATTGCTGCTTTGAAATATTCTATATTACGTTCATCTCTCGGTGGTGATATTGTTTATGATTTTGAAAAATCAATTTCTTTTGATGGAGATTCAGGTCCATATCTTCAATACACAGCAGTACGAGCAAATTCTATTTTACGTAAAGCAAAGGATATAGATCTTCCAGTAAATGATTTCCAAATACCAGAAGAGATTACAGAACTTGAGCATGTAATCTATCAGTTTCCTGAAGTTGTTGCTCGCTCATGGGAACTTTTAGAACCTCATCATATAGCGACATTTTTAACCTTACTTTCAAGTACATTTAATAAGTTTTATGGGGATACAGTTATTCTAAACAAAGATGATCCACATACACCATATCGCCTTGCTCTTGTAGAAGCATTTTATCAAACTATGAAAAATGGCTTGTATCTGCTTGGTATTAAAATTCCCGAAAAGATGTAATATATAGCTATACTCAACCTATGCTATAGCACAACTTGATTATAGATAAATATATGAAAAATAAAAGTGAAACAAAAAATTGTCAGAATTGTAAGAAAGACTTCACAATTGAGCCAGAAGATTTTCTTTTTTATGAGAAAATCAAAGTTCCGAGCCCAACGTTTTGCCCAGAGTGTCGAGAGCAAAGGAGGTTGGCATTTCGTAATGAGCGAATATTCTATAAGCGTAATTGTGATATGTGTGGAAAAAGTGTTGTTTCTCGTATATCACCAGATAAAACATATTTGATGTATTGCCAATATTGTTGGTGGAGTGATTTATGGGATCCAACTTCCTATGGAAAAGAATATGATTTTTCTAAATCATTTTTTGAGCAATGGAAAGAATTATTTTTTAGTGTTCCTCATATTTCCATCTTTAATTCAAATTGTATAAATAGTGATTGGGTAAACCAAGAAACTGATGATAAGAATTGTTATTTAAATATAGGAGGTTTATCGAACGAAGATTCTGCATATAATGCATATGAAATATTTAGTAAGAATTGTTTTGATAATTATTGGATTCTTAATTCAGATAACTGCGCACATAATGTTCATTGTGAAAGATGTTATTTTACTCATTACTCATTGGAATGTTATGACTCACTACATACAAATTTCTCTTATGATTGTCATAATTGTAGTAATATTATTGGCTGTGCAGGACTTCGAAATAAAAAGTATTGTATTTTTAATGAACAACACAGCAAAGAATCATATGAGGAATTTTTAAATAAATACCCAATTTCATCGTATAGTAGTGTACAGTGGTGGAAAACTCAAGTAAAAAATATTTGGAATAATTCTCCTCATAGAGAAAATTTAGTATTAAAATCAGTAAATAGTACTGGTAACAATCTTTCTGAGTGTAAAAATGCACATAATTGTTGGGAAAGTATTAAGCTTGAAAATTGTAAAAACATGACAATATCAGGATGGGTAAGAGATTCATATGACTGTTCTTGTTTTGGAGCTGCTGAACTTGTTTATGAGAGTGCACATAGTGGTGGTGCGTATAATTCAAAATGTTTATTATTTTGTCTTTCAAATGATCCACTTAAGAAAATGACTATTAATGATGTAGAATATTCGGCATTTACTACAAGTTCTAGTAATTGTTTTGGTTGCGTGTGTATACGTGGAGGGAATTATGTTATTTTAAATAAAAAATACACAAAAGAACAATATGAAGAACTTTTACCTAAAATTAAAATGCATATGAATGAAATACCTTTTATTGATAAAAATGGAAGTTTATATAAATATGGTGAGTTTTTTCCAAGTGAATTTTCTCCATTTGGATATAATGAAACAACTGCTCCTGAAATTTTTCCTTTAACAAAAGAACAAGCAGAAAGACAAGGATTTTTATGGAATGAATATGTTTCTGACATGCATCATGATTTTTCGGATTATATAATACCTGATGATGTAAAAGATGTACAAGATGATATTCTTGAAAAGATTCTAAAATGTAAAGAAACTGGTAAAGCTTATAAAATTATTCCCATGGAGTTATCATTTTATAGACAAGCAGGTCTTGCTCTACCTAGAACTTCTCCCTCTGCTCGATATACAGAAAGGCTGAAAATACTTTTACCAAGAAAGCTTTTTATAAGAACTTGTGATTTATGCAAGAAAAAAATTAATTCACCATATGAATCTAATCGACCAGAAAAAGTTTATTGTGAAAAATGCTATCAGCAGGAAGTGATTTAGTTGAATTTTTTCTGCTTTTTAGTATGATGTAGATATGCATTGAAGGAGCCATCACTCCTGAGCATTGGGAAGAAAACCTTAATTGGTAAGTAGAGCCCTATTGAATGAGAAGTAAGCAAGGTGGTACCACGAGAAATCGACTAAAGCGAAACTCGTCCTTGTATAGCAATTTTTATTGTTGTACGTGGACGAGTTTTTATTTTTAAAAAGCCTCGCATATTATATTCTTTTCTCGGGTCCTCTGGTTGGTTCACCAGACTAGCTTGAAAAGAAAATAATATGCTCAGCTCAGTCAGACATTTTTTATAAAATAATTTACTTCTATATCTAAATAATAATATGGAAAATACAGAAAATAATAAATCTATAGCATCACAAAGAGAAGAAAAAATTCTTGAATTCTGGAAAGAAAAAGATATTTTCAATAAAACATTAGAAAAAAATTCGCCAAAAGGGGAGTTTGTATTTTACGAAGGTCCACCAACAGCAAATGGTAAACCGGGTATTCACCATCTTGAAGCGCGTGCTTTCAAGGATGCTATTCCTCGTTACAAGACAATGCGAGGGTATCATGTAAGACGTAAAGGTGGCTGGGATACTCATGGATTGCCAGTAGAATTACAAGTAGAAAAAAAGCTTGGACTTAATTCAAAAAAAGCAATTGAAGAATACGGTATAGCTCGCTTTAATAAAGAATGCAAAGAAAGTGTTTGGGAGTATCTTGATATTTGGAATAAATTCACAAAAAGAATTGGTTATTGGGTAGATCAAGAGAATCCATATGTCACATATCATAATGATTATATTGAGTCAGTATGGAATGTTCTCAAAACTGTAAATGATAAAAATCTTTTATATAAAGATTATAAAGTAGTGCCATGGTGTGCTCGCTGTGGGACAGCACTTTCAAGTCATGAGCTTGCACAAGGATACCAAGATGATAAAGATTTATCTGTAACTGCGAAATTTAAAGTTATTGGTGAAGAAAATACTTTTATTCTTGCATGGACTACAACTCCATGGACACTTCCAGGAAATGTAGCTTTAGCTGTTGGAAAAGATATTGATTATGTAAAAATCAAAGTAGGTGAAGAATTTTTAATTCTTGCGAAAGAAAGAGTTTCTGGTGTTTTTCCAGACACACAGAATATAGTAGAAGAATTTAAAGGAAGTAATTTAGTCGATAAAGAATATGAACCACTATATCCATATTTAAAGAATGAATTAGAAAAGAAAGGGGAATCAACAGAGAAAGCTTTCAAGGTTTATCCTGCGGATTTTGTGACAACGACAGATGGCACAGGAGTTGTTCATACAGCTGTTATGTATGGTGCTGATGACTTTGATCTTGGTACAAAAATTGGATTACCAAAATTCCATACAGTAGATGAGATAGGACATTTTATAAAAGGCACAGATTTCCTTGAAGGGCGATTTGTAAAAGATGAAGAAGTTGCTGTAGATATTATAAAAGATTTATCACACAGAGGTTTACTTTTTAAAAAAGAAAAATATGAGCACTCGTATCCGCATTGTTGGCGTTGTCATACTCCTCTTATATATTATGCACGTGATTCTTGGTATATAAAAATGTCTAATGAAAAAATAAAAGAAAAATTAATAGAAGAAAATAAATCTATAAACTGGGAGCCATCACATGTTCGTGATGGACGTTTTGGTGAATGGTTGAAAGATATAAAAGATTGGGCTATTTCTCGTGAGCGTTATTGGGGAACACCACTTCCTATTTGGCAAAAAATAGATGGTAGTTTTGAAGTTCTTGGAAGTTTTGATGAAATAAAAAAGAAAACAAAAAAGTCAGGGAATACTTATTTTATTATGCGTCATGGTCAAACTGGTCATAATATTAAAAATTTAGTTAGTACTATTTTTAATAGTGGAAGTCATTTAACAGATAAAGGTAAAGAAGATACAGTAAAAAGTGCAGAGAGTTTAAAAGATAAAGGAATTGATCTTATTATTACTTCGCCATTTAATCGTACAAAAGAAACATCTGAGATTGTAAAAAATATTTTGAAACTTAATGATGATCAAGTTGTTTCGGATGATAGACTTCATGAGATGTCTATTCCTATGTATGAAGGTAGAACTTGGATTGAATATCATAATGATTATCCAAAAACAATTGAGAACTTTAGTAAAGTAATCGAAGGTAATGAATCATACGCTGATGTTAAACGTCGTGTTATGAATTTCTTATTTGAAATTGAAAAAACATATAAAAATAAAAAGATATTAATTGTTACTCATGGTGGACCAGCATGGCTTGCGATTGCTGGTACTCAAAGACTTGATATTAATTCTACGCTTGAACTCATACGTAACTCTAAAGATTTTCATTATATTGAAAATTCTGAAATTCAAGAATTATCATTTGTTCCTTTTCCTCATGATGATAATTATGATTTTGATATTCATAGACCTTATATTGATGAATTAAAACTTATAGGAAATGATGGTCAAGAAATGAATCGTGTCAAAGAAGTGATGGATGTGTGGTTTGACTCTGGAGTAATGCCTTTTGCGCAAGATCATTATCCATTTGAGAATAAAGATTGGGTAGATGGTAAGGGTTTTCCGGCTGATTATATTTCTGAAGCGATAGATCAGACTCGTGGATGGTTTTATACATTACATGCTATTGGTGTATTGACAGGTAGAGGTAAAGCTTATAAGAATGTAATCTGCCTCGGTCATATTCTTGATGATAAAGGTAAGAAGATGTCAAAATCATTGGGTAACATTGTTGATCCTTGGCTTATGATGGACAAATATGGAGTAGACACACTTCGTTTATGGATGTATAGCATTAATCAGCCGGGTGAATCAAAGAATTTTGATGAGAAGACAGTAGCTGAATTAAATAATAAAGTATTTAATTTACTTTATAATGTACTTGCTTTTTATGAGCTCTACAGAAATAAAGATATTGAAAATAATAAAAAAGTTGAAAGTAAAAATATTCTTGATTTATGGATAATTACTAAGCTCAATAAATTTATTCGAGAGACTACAAATAATATTGATAATTATAAGTTGTTAGAGCCAGTACGAGGATTGCGTGTTTTTATTGATGAACTTTCGACTTGGTATCTTCGTCGCACGCGTGACAGATTGAAAGATGGAGATATAGATGCGAAGCAAACTTTGTATTATGTCCTGAAAAACTTAGCAAAAGTGATGGCTCCATTTGTTCCATTTGCCTCAGAAGATATTTGGCAGAAATTAAAGAATAGTGATGATGTTGAAAGTGTACATTTATCAGAGTGGCCAAGTGAACTACAGATGATAAATGATGAATTATTAATTTTGAAAGAAATGGAAGAAGTTAGAGATGTTGTTACTCTTGGTCTTGATGCTCGTCAGAAAATAGGTATAAAGGTTCGTCAACCTCTTAATAGTATAAAAATACCAGAATATTCTTTTATAAATTCTAATAATAATATGGCATATTATTCAATAATTTCTGATGAATTGAATATTAAAAATATACTGCCAAGTAATTTAGAGAAAAATATTGTTGAGATAGATTTTATTATTACAGAAGACTTACGTAAAGAGGGGCAATATCGTGCGCTTGTTCGTGCTATACAAGATATGCGTAAATATCAAGGATTAAGTCCAAGTGATAAAATAGGTCTTATTGTTAATACAAGTGTGAATGGACAGGAATTAATAAATATTTTTAAAATTAATTTATTAAAAGCAGTTGGAGTGAAAGAAATAAAGATTGGAGAGAATGATGGTACAGAAATAAAAATTGACGAATTAATATTTATTATTGATATTATAAAATGATACCAAAAGAACAATGCTATGGAGTAATTGTTGTATATAAAAGTGTAGAAAATTTATTTTTAATTTTACAACAGTATGATGAGCCAATATTTAAAGGTTCATGGACTTTTCCGAAAGGCCATCATGAAGGGAATGAAACACCAAAAGAAACCGCACTTCGAGAATTAGAAGAGGAAACAGGTATTACCGAAATTGAACTTTTGGATTTATCATTAATAATGCACGAAGAATATAAAATTATTAAACATGAGAAACAAAGACTAAAAGTAAATGATTATTTTATTGGCTTTGTAAAAGATCAAAAAGTTAAGATTCAAGAAAATGAGATAAGTGCTTATAAATGGGCTTCATATGAAGAGGCTATTAAAACCTTTCAGTATGAAACTAGAAAAGAAACATTAAAAAAAGCCAAAGAATATTTAAGTGAATATGAATCTAGAAAATAAAAAGATTGTGATGTTTGATTTTGATGGGGTACTGGCAAATACTCTTGAGCTTTCATTTGAAATCCATAAAATAAAAAATCCAGAACTTACATGGAAACATTTTCAAGATTATTCAAATGGAAACTTTCATGATGGATACAATAAAGCTGTTAAAGATGGTAAACATATTCCTGCAGATGATTTTCCGGGACAATATAAAAATAAATTACAATTACTTACAATTCATGATATTTTACATGATGCTATTCTTGGTTTAGCTTCAGATTATATTCTTGTTATTATTTCATCTGCTGGTAGTAGTTTAATTAATGATTTTTTAATTAAAGAAAATTTAGATAATTGTTTTACAAGTATTCTTGGTACTGATATTCATAAAAGTAAAGTTGTAAAAATAAAAATGGTTCTCGATAAATATAATATAAATTCTAAGAATGCAGTATTTATTACGGATACATTGGGTGATATAAAAGAAGCCAAAGAATGTGAGGTAGAATCTATTGCTGTTACATGGGGTTTACATCCTAAAGAAACCCTTATAAAAGG
>JAVHPX010000041.1:8720-21554 GCA_036170795.1 Minisyncoccota bacterium | reverse complement strand
GCATTGCAAGATTTCTCATATGCACATATTGATCTTGTTCGTGGTCGGGATATTTGGCGAGTGACATCAGCAACAACTGTCACTTCATTCCCATACGCACGCTCTGACGAGCAATCACTTTTATTAATTGCTCGTATTAGTAAACTTATAGAAAGAGTTTGTGACGGCGAAGAAGCAAATGAAAAAATTTTTGATGATTTTACACAGGCGTTATATCTTATAGATGATATTTATATCACAAGCATCAGACGTGAAGCTCTTGAGTTGTATTTAGTTTTAAGAATTATGAATTTACTTGGTTATATAGGAGAATCAGAGTTATTGTCTGATTATTTATCGACTCCATTTGATCAAATAGAAATAGAGGTGCTTCTTAAAGAAAGACAGTCAATTATTGCCCATATAAATAAAGCTTTGAATGAAAGTCAACTTTAAGATTCTTATGCTATAATAATACTTATATGTTGGAGAATGAGTATAATAAAATTGAAGATATTAAACATCGTCTTTATGATCCAATGGATACAACTTCTGGTCAGCATCACGAGAGTGTTCTTCATCCACAAACATTTAAAATTGCTGATAAATGGAAAACTGAAAATAATAATGATAATACTAAAATGAAAAAGCCTAAAATATCTCTTTTTAAGAAATTTTTTATTGCATCAGTCATATTCTTTGTCTGTGCACTTGGATTTGCTTTTTATATGTATTCTACTGGTGGCATAGTTGTTTCAAATGATAATATTGACATTAGTGTACTTGGTAATGCTTTTACAAAAGGTGGGGATAAATTACCTCTTCAAATAGAGGTTACAAATCGTAACAATGCTAACCTTGAATTAGCTGATCTTTTGATCGAATACCCTAAAGGGTCAAATGATAATGCTACTGATATTATTCGTTTGCCACGCTATTCTGTAGGTACAATAAAAAAAGGACAAAGTGTTAGTCGCAATATAGAAGTGAGTCTTTTTGGTGATGAAAAATCAGTCCGTAATGTTAAAATTAGTTTAGAATATCATGCAGAAGGTTCTAATGCTATTTTTAAAAAGGAAAAAGAATATCCTGTTACTATAAGTTCTGCTCCATTATCTCTTAGAATTGAAGCGCCTGATCAAGTTACATCTGATCAACCTTTTTCATTTGTTATTACAGCTACACTTAATACATCATTGCCACCAGATGCGACAATGTTGCAAGTAACATATCCTAATGGTTTTGTATTTGATAGTGCTATGCCACAACCAACCTTAGGTAATTCAATATGGAGTTTGGCTTCCCTTACCCAAGCAAATTCTTTGCCGATTACAATTAAGGGTCGTTTAGTTGGTCAAGATGCTGATCAACAAGTATTTCATGCTTATGCCGGGGCAACTAGCTCTAGTGATTTGTCTGTAGTGAATGTAGTTTATACTTCACTTTTGCAAACAATAACTATTACGAAGCCATTTCTTGATGTACATATTTTAGTTAATAGTCAAGATTTACCAAATTATACAGTTTCAGGAGGAGAGATGGTAAATGCCAGTATCGTCTGGACAAATAATTTATCGACACGAATTGATAATGCTCAAATTATAGTAAATATTTCAGGAAATGCTTTTGATAAAAATGCAGTTAATCCACTTGAAGGATTTTATGATTCAGAAAATAGTCGTATTATTTGGGATAAAAACACAATTAGTGATTTAGCTAATGTTGAACCAGGGAAAAGTGGAGTTATTAATTTTAATTTTAAACCTATTTCATTTATTAAAAATTCTTCTACAATAAAAGATCCACAACTTTCTCTTGATGTTAGTATTCGTGGTAGTCAACCATCTGTCGGATCAACTTTTAGTGATGTAAATAATTTTGCTAAGAAAATAATTAAAATAGCATCTGATTTTCAAATTGTTTCTTCGGCAAATTTTTTATCTGGACCACTTCCACCTAAGGCAGAATCTGAGACTAGGTATGGTGTAACTTGGACAATTTCAAATACTATAAATAATGTAAACCAAGCTCAGGCTAAAGCAATATTACCTTTTTATATTACATGGATTGGTTTAAAAGAAGGTTCGAGAGAAAACATATCTTATAATGCAACGACTCATGAGGTAATTTGGAATATTGGTACTGTTAACTCAAATACTGGATTTGGTTCTAATAAAGAAGCTTCATTTATTGTAGCTATAAAACCATCAATATCACAAGTTGGAAGTGTCCCACAGCTTATGAAAGATGTTTATCTTTCTGGAATAGATTCATTTACTGGAACACTTATAAAAAGTTCATATGGGCCAATTACGACACTTCTTACCAATGATTTAAATTTTAAATATGGAAATGAACGTGTTGTTAAATAATTATAAATTACTAATTAATAATTAAGATTTAAGAATTAAAATGCAAAAAAATAATGAAAATTTAATGGAGAAAATTATATCATTATCTAAACGTCGTGGTTTTGTCTATCAGGGATCTGAGATTTATGGTGGACTTGCTGGTACTTGGGATTATGGTCCGCTTGGTGTGGCGCTTAAGAATAATATAAAAGATTTATGGCGTAAAAAATTTGTTTCAACTCGTACTGATATGTATGAAGTTGATGCGAGTATTCTTATGAGTTCAAAAGTTTGGGAAGCTTCAGGTCATGTAGCTGGATTTGCTGATCCAATGGTTGAATGTGATAAATGTAAACGTAGATTTCGTGTTGATCAATTAAAAGAAGAAAATAAGTGTGATGATTGTGGAGGGCAGACAGGGGAATCACGACAATTCAATATGATGTTTAAAACTGAAATAGGTGCAATGGAGGATTCATCAGCGACTGTTTATTTACGACCTGAAACTGCTCAGGGTGTTTTTGTAAATTTCAAGAATATTGTAGATTCATTTCATCCAAAGTTGCCTTTTGGTATTGCACAGATTGGGAAAGCATTTAGAAATGAGATTACTCCCCGAGATTTTATTTTTCGTGTTCGTGAATTTGAACAAATGGAGATAGAATATTTTGTAAGGCCAGAAGATTGGGAGAAATATTTTATTTATTGGAAAGATGTTGTTACTGAATTTATAGAAGAACTTGGTATTGATATGGCACTTGTGCATAATATAGAAATTGCTGATGGTGATCGTGCTCATTATTCTAAAAGAACTATTGATTTCGAGTTTGAATATCCATTTGGCCAGAAAGAACTTTTTGGGTTGGCTTATAGAGGAAGTTTTGATCTTGATAATCATAAACTTGATTATATTGATGATTTGGTTACACAAAGAGGAGAAGATATTAAGGGAAAAATTGTACCGCATGTGATTGAACCATCAATGGGTGTTGATCGTATGATGCTTGCTCTACTTGTATCTGCATACAAAGAAGATTTGCCTGTTGGACAGATGGGAAAGCAAGGTACTGAAGTTCGTAGTTATTTAGCTTTTAAACCTAATATAGCTCCTGTAATTTGTGCAGTATCACCACTTTTAAAAAATAAACCTGAACTAGTTGATACTGCTCGTATCATATATGGAATGCTTAAACTTGAATTTGGACGAGTCATGTGGGATGACAATGGTAATATTGGTAAACGTTATCGTCGTCAAGATGAGATAGGTACACCATGGTGTATTGTCATTGATTTTGATACTCTTATCGATGACTCTGTCACCATCCGTGACCGCGACAGTGGGACACAAGAGAGAATAAAAAAAGATGATATTGTGGAATATATTAAAGATAAGTTGAATTAGTATAAAAAAAGATTTAAAAACAATTATTTACGATTTAGAAACTTCTCTTCTAAAACCAGAGGTTAGATCGTGAGCTGGCGATTTAGATTCGCTCTTAGCTGATGATTTTAAAGAGTTTGGGAGTTCAGGTAAAATTTATGATAAAAAACTTATATTGGAAAGGCTACCAAAAGACACGCAAATTTCACCTGTCGTATTTTTGGTTTTTGATTATGGGGGATAAATGGAGATTGACATGCTGTAGCACAAATTGCTACAATACAGGATATGAGAACAACATTAAACATTTCAATGCCAACTTCACTTAAGAAAAATGTGGACTTGGCTGTAAAAGAAGGTAATTATGCTTCTATGAGCGAGTTTTTTCGTGATGCTGTTCGAGCATGGCATGAAGAGCAATTATATCAATCTGTTTTACAAAGCGAAAAAGAATTTGCCCAAGGCAAAGGGAAAGTACTCCGCTCATTAAAAGATTTGATGTAATTTATGGATATTGAATATTCTCCAGAATTTATTAAGTGTTTTAAGAAATTACCCAAGAAAATAAAATTAAAGGCAGTAGAAAAAGAAAAAGTTTTCAGAAAAAATTATCTTGACTCAATTTTAAAGACTCACAAATTACACGGTAAATTGTCTGGTAAATTGGCCTTTTCTGTCGATGCTAAAATTAGAATAATTTTTTCTTTAGTTAGTCCGAGTATGGTACGTTTCCATTCAATAGGTGGTCATGATATTTATAAATAATTATAATAAAATGCAAAAACCAAAAAAGAAAATATTAAAGAATGGTTTACGGATTGTTACTATACCGATGAAAGATAATCCGACTGTCACAGTGCTTGTCTTGGTTGGTACTGGGAGTGACTATGAGGATAAAAAAGTTAATGGAATTTCTCATTTCTTGGAGCATATGTGTTTTAAGGGTACAGTCAAAAGACCATCAGCTCAATCTATATCACGCGAGCTTGATGCCCTCGGTTGTCAATACAATGCATTTACTGATCACGAAATGACTGGTTATTATGCTAAGAGTGATGCTAAGAATTTTAAAAAGATTTTTGATATTGTTTCTGATATTTATTTGAACTCAACATTCCCTGAAACTGAAATGGAAAAAGAAAAAGGTGTAATTATAGAAGAAATAAATATGTACGAAGATATGCCATCACGTCACGTGCAAGATTTGTATCAAGAAGTTCTTTACGGCGATCAACCGGCTGGACGTAATATTGCTGGGACAAAAGAAAATGTAAAAAATATGACACGTAATGATTTTATTAAATATAAAAAGGCGCATTATGTTGCTGATGCTACAGTTATCGTTGTTGCTGGAAGTATCACGACTACAGAAGTAGATAAACAAGTACAAAAACATTTTAATAGCGTGCATATTGGTAAGAAAGAAAATAAATTTAAAACAAAAGACACTCAATCAAAACTGAAAGTCGTAATTAAATATAAAAAAACAGATCAGACACACTTCGTGCTTGGAGTTAGAACTTTTTCATTATTTGATAAGAGGAATGCTGTTCTTTCTGTGCTAGGTGGTGTACTAGGGGCTGGAATGAGTTCACGACTTTTTATAAAGCTTCGTGAAGAAATGGGAGTGGCGTATTATGTACGTGCTTACAATGATGCTTCTATTGACCACGGATCCTTTCAAATATCAGCTGGTGTTAACAATTCTCGTACGGAAGAAGTTTTAAAAGAAGTTTTAAAAGAATGCTCACAACTAAAGAAAGATAGAGTAAGTATAGAAGAGTTAGCAAAAGTTAAATCAATGCTTATAGGTAATACAAAATTATCACTTGAAGCAACTGATGATATTGCTAATTTTTATGGGATACAAGAACTCCTTAAAAAAGAAATTAAAACTTTAGATGAAAAAATAAAAGCAATTAATAAAGTTACATCTATAGATATACAAAAAATGGCGAATTTAATATTTAAGGATAAACTTTTAAATCTTGCTATTATTGGTCCTTTTGAAGATAAAGCTTTATTTGAAAAGATACTTATGTTCTAGGTATCAATTGTCATAATATGCTAAAATATAAGTATGGAAAATAATGTTAATAATCAACCGATTTCTATTTCTAATGGATCTATTATTAGAGTCATACTTTTTGGTTTAGTTTTTTTTGCTCTTGTTAAATTAACTAATATTATTTTAATTATTTTGACTTCAATTGTTGTTGCCTCTTTTGTTGAGTTTGCTATTAAGAAAATGAAAAAATATATTAAAAACCGCACATTTGCAGTATTTTTAATATATTTGTTTTCTTTTTTAATTATAGCAGGTTTACTTTCTGTTTTTGTTCCATTGTTTATTCAAGAGATGTCTACATTAGTTGTTCAACTCGGCCGATATATTCCTGATAATAGTATTTTAAATACATTTCAACCTGATACTTTGTCTGGTGCGCAAGGTGTTGTTACTACTATAGCTCATAATGCATCACTTGTGGATGTCATTAATAGCACGCAGAGTTTAATCTCAACATTTTCTGGTGGATTTTTTAATATTTTTGGTATAGCGTTTGGTGGAGTTATAAATTTACTTTTAATTATTATTATTTCATTTTATCTTTCTGTTACAGAACATGGTATAGAGAATTTTTTACGTATTATTACACCTGCTGTTCATGAAGAATATATCATAGGTTTATGGCAACGAACTGAACATAAAATAGGTCTATGGATGCAAGGACAATTATTGGTTGGTACTATTATCGGGATGCTTGCCTATCTTGGTCTTACTATTATAGGAGTAAAATATTCTCTTGTTTTGGCTCTTCTTGTTTTTGTTGCAGAACTTATTCCTTTTGGGTTAATACTTGCTACTATTCCTGGAGTTCTATTTGCATATCTTGATGGTGGTGTTACTATTTCAGCTATTGTACTACTTATGTATATTATACTTGGTCAATTTGAAACATATCTAATATATCCACTTATAGTAAAGAGAGTTATAGGTATTTCTCCTCTCGTTGTTATTATTTCTCTTTTAATTGGAGCAACTCTAGCTTCATTTTGGGGTCTGATACTTTCCATTCCATGTGCAGTTTTTATTCTCGAATTTCTTGATGATTTAGAGAAAAAGAAAGTTCTTGCTCGTTCTAATTAATATGGATAAATTCTTTTATCTTACAACAACATTGCCATACGTAAATGCACCACTTCATATGGGGCATGCTCTTGAATTTATTCGGGCAGATACTATTGTTCGATATAAAAAACTTGTTGGATATAATGTATATTTTAATACTGGTACAGATGAGCATGGAATGAAGATTTTTGAAAAAGCAAAAGAACAACGACTTGAAGTTAAAGATTTTGTTAATAATAGTTTTGTTACATTTAAAGATTCAATTAAAATTTTTGGCCTTTGTGATGATATCCATTTTATTCGTACAACTGATGTAAAGCATCAAAAGATTGCCAAAGATTTCTGGATGAAGTGTTTGAATAATGGTTTTATTTACAAAAAGAATTATCAGGCAAAATATTGTGTTGGTTGTGAATCAGAAAAGACAGATAGTGATCTTGTAAACGGTGAATGTCCAGATCATCCGGGTCGACCGCTTGAAATAATAGAAGAAGAAAATTATTTTTTTAAATACAGTGCATTTACTGACAAACTTATTGAGTTTTATAATAAAAATCCTAATTTTGTAATTCCAGATTTTCGTTTTAATGAAATCAAAGCTTTTGTTGCAAGAGGGTTGCAAGATTTTTCTATATCACGTCTAAAAAGTAAAATGCCATGGGGAATAGAGGTTCCCAATGATTCTCTACATGTTATGTATGTTTGGTTTGATGCGCTTACGAATTATATTTCTACATTTGCAGATGATGGAATAGAGACTCTTGATGCTCTAGTTACCAGTGAAAAATTCCAGAAATATTGGATAAATGGTAATCCTACGCAATATTGTGGAAAAGATAATTTACGTTTTCAATCTGCAATGTGGCAAGCGATGTTGATGGCCGCAGATGTGCCTAATTCGCACCAGATTGTCATTAACGGCTTCATAACTTCTGATGGGGGTATAAAGATGTCTAAAACACTTGGTAACGTTGTTGACCCAAAGAATATTGTAGATGAATATGGCACTGATGCGCTTCGTTATTTCTTACTTCGAGAAGTGTCTTCGTTTGAGGATTCACCATTTACTATGGATAGATTTAAAGATGCATACAATTCAGGACTTGCGAATGGAATAGGTAATCTGACTAGTCGTATATTAACTTTATCTGAGAAATATTTAGATAAATGTCCAGAAATAGCTGATAAATCTATACCACAAGAATTTTTTAATTATCTTGAAAGTTTTGATATAAAAAAAGCAACAGATTTTATTTGGGAAGAAATTCAGGAACTTGATAAAACAATTCAATCAACTGAACCGTTTAAAGTTGTAAAAATTGACGAAGAAAAAGGTAAGAAATTAATTAGTGATCTTGTTGTTCGTCTTTATACTGTTGCTCGAATGTTAAATCCAATTCTCCCAGAGACAAATATAAAATTAAAAACACTTATTAAAGCCAATAAAAAACCAGAGAATCCATTGTTTTTAAGAAAAGATTAATATGCCAAAATACATCGACATTCATTCCCATGTAAATTTTAAGATCTTCGATGAAGATCGAGATGATGTAATTACACGTGCGCTTGAAAATGATACTTGGATTATAAATGTTGGGACGCAAATAGATACTTCAAGAAAAGCAGTTGAAATAGCGAATCAATATAGTGAAGGTGTGTATGCTATCGTTGGACTCCATCCAATACACACAGGTGCATCGTATCATGATGAAAAGGAGCTAGGTGAAGGAGGAAAAGAATTCACTTCAAGAGGAGAAGTTTTTGATAAAGAAAAATATCTAGAATTATTACGTGATCCAAAAGTTGTTGGTATTGGTGAATGTGGACTTGATTATTTCAGATGTACCGAAGAATCTATAGAGAAACAAAAGCAAGCTTTTATTTCTCAGATTGAAATTGCAAATGAAGTTGATAAGCCACTCATGCTTCATGTTCGTAATAATCCGATTGATACTACACACAATGCATATGTTGATGCGATTGTTCTTTTAAAAAAATACGCAAAAGTAAAAGGGGATGTTCATTTTTTTGCAGGAGATATAAAAACTGCAAAGGCTTTTCTCGATTTTGGTTTTATTTTATCTTTTACAGGAGTTATAACTTTTACTCATGATTACGATGAAGTTATTCGCAATACACCTTTAAATATGATTATGTCAGAAACTGATTCGCCTTATGTTACGCCTGTACCATATCGAGGTAAGCGTAATGAGCCTACTTATGTTTCTGAGGTAGTAAAAAAAATCGCTGAAATAAAAGAATTATCAGAAACAGAAGTAGCTCTTGCTATTATTGCTAATGCAAAACGTCTTTTTGACATTTAGTCTAAACTTTGTTAGTATATTTTTACATCTTATTTGTCCCGGTCTTATAACTGGTACACATAGGTCCATAGTAAGATGATATTAAAAATAATAATTATCACGTATTTATACGTGACTTAATAAATGGCAAAAGTAAAAATAGTTAAGGAGGTTGAAGAAGTTATTGAAGGAGAAGAAGTGAAAGGAAGTGTTTATGAGGTTGGATATATAATTGTTCCAACTGTATCTGAGGAGAATCTCGGCGGTGAAGTTACAGCATTTAAAGATGCTCTGGGTGAGATGGGTGCTGTATTTGTATCAGATGAATATCCAAAGATGATGGAACTTGCTTATGAGATGTCTCGTTCTATTGCAAACAAAAAGCAAAAATTTTCGTACGGATATTTTGGTTGGGTAAAGTTTGAGTGTTCTACAGTAAAAGCACGTATTATTAAAGAATTTCTTGATAAAAACGAAAAGTTTGTACGTTATCTTATGATTAGAACTGTTCGTGAAAGTACTATGTCATCAAAACATTCATACAATAAACAAGAATCAACAAGACGTCATACTATCTCTAATTCTAAAAATGAAGAAGCTGGTCAAATAAATGAAGAAGTTATAGACAAGGAAATTGATGCGCTTGTAGTATAATAAATTTATTAATAATAACTATTGTACAATATATGTATCTAAATAAAGCATTAATTATAGGTAATCTTACTCGTGACCCAGAGCTCAAAGCAATTCCTTCAGGAATAAAAGTTTGTAGTTTTTCTGTTGCAACTAACCGAGTTTGGAAAGATAAAAATGGTGCTCGTCAAGAAGCTGCTGATTATCATAATATTGTTGTTTTTGGCCGTCAAGCAGAAACTGTTGCTCAATATATGAAAAAAGGTAGTCAGGTAATGGTTGAAGGTCGTATGCAGACAAGAAGTTGGGATGATGCAGCTACAAATACAAAAAAGTATCGTACTGAAGTTATTGCTGACCGTGTACAGTTTGGTAGTACAGCTGGAGGAAGTGCACCAAAAACTTCTACATCAAGTGTTCAGAAAGATATGTCTACACAGGATAAAGAAGATGATTCTTTAGATACAATAGAATATCCAGATGAACAGATAAATGCAGAGGATATTCCATTCTAGATAATTATAAATTACAAATTAAGAATTAATAAAAATGAAACAAGATTATTTTTCCTCAAATAACATTAAACATATAGATTATAAAGATGTGGAGCTTCTTAAAAGATTTTTGGCTCCAAGTGCAAGGATGCTCGCTCGCCGTCGTACTGATGTGACTGCCAAGAACCAGCGTAAGCTTTCTGTTGCTATCAAACGTGCTCGGTTTATGGGGCTCCTACCTTACATTGCTAAATAGACATAAAATCAAAGGCCACTTATTCACAAGTGGTTTTTGATTTTTTAAATTCATATTGATATAATACTTTACATGAAATTACTTACAAATCTCACTCGTAATGCCGTATTTATTATTATCTTTTGTGCTGTTTTTGTTCCTTCCATCACTTCGGCATACTCACTAACTGAAGCAAAAGAACAAATCAGATCTTTAACAGCTGAAATTGTCAGTTTAAGGAATCAAATTGGTGCACTTGCACTTAATGCGACTACAACCAAATCAACAACTACACTCAAACCTTTCAGCACACTCAGTACTTGTACCATCACTTCGTTTACTGCGACTCTACCTTCAGGGTATGGTGTATATAGCTATTATCACAATCTATATTGGACAACCAACGGGTGTGCTAGTGTCACTATCAATGGTGTATCACGAGCACTCAGCGGATCAATTATTACTCCGATAGGCTCAGCAACAGTAGCAGTACAGGGTGTAAATCAACCACGTGGAACAGTCACTTATACATTAATTGCAACAGGAGGATCAAATGGTACACAAACAAAAAGTGTCGTCATGTATTATCCACACCTAGATATCACAGTATCGCCGACAACACCAACTGCTCAAAATATTGCGGGCGGGGTAACAAATGTGAAGTTGGCAGATTTTAATCTGACGCTTAGTACTAATGTTATGGCACAGACACTCTATGAACTCTATGCGCACATTAATTGTGCTCCGTATAACACACCAAATCCGTTCAAGAATGTACGCTTTATGATTGGAGCGACGCAGATTGCACAGGTAGCAACATTACAACCATGTGTTGGAAGTTATTCATATAACACGATCAAAGTCTCAGATCAAAATATTTCTTTTATAGCAAATGAAACAAAAAAGGTATCGATGTACGCAGATATTGCTTCTACTGCTGTTGTCGATTCAAATTTCACTTTCGGACTTTCAGGTATCTTGCAAAATGCATATTCTGATGGAGGATACGCTCACACAGTCAATCTAATCACTATAACTTCCCCCGTTTCCGACCCAGATCCTGTTCTCAACCCTGAATCTCTTCTTCTTTGTACTATCACTTCCTTCATCGCAACTCCTAATCCAATCCCATTAGGAGGAACTACCACACTCTCATGGTCTACTAAAGGATGTGGTAGAACGATTACCATCAATGGCGTGACTTATCCATCAAGTGGAACCACAATAAAAGGACTTCTTTTTGCTAATACTGTCTATACACTTACGGGAACTCCAGGTGGTATTGGTTTAAATTGTAGTTTATCTTTATGTACATCTAGAAAGCTTCTCGTAACTGTCAATCCACCAGTTGCTAATACTTGTACTATCAATTCGTTTACGGTGCCGGCGAGCACAACTATTGCTTCACGATTATCTGCAACTGTTTCATGGTCGAGTAATTGCGCTCTGGTTAACTTGATTGCAGACTCTGGTTCATATTATTTAGGTTACGTAGGGGGTTCTACTGGTTCGTATACGTTTTCGATGCCGGCCAATACGACTGCGGGTTCATATTCAACCAAAGATACTATTATGAATGTAACACTTATTGGGGGTAAGGGTACTGATGTTACTTCAATTACGAAATCTATACCCATCACAGATATCACTAATACAGCAAGCCAATGCGCATTCACAAGTCTCATTGCAACGCCGAGTATGGTCTCATCGAGTATTCCCAAGACTATACTTTCATGGCAAACACCTGCCGGATGCTTAGTCTATATTAATTCATGGATACATGGTACCACTGGGTTAGTTCGTAATAATATTTTTAAGCCGGGTACGTACTACTTCAACGCATCTGATTCTGTGGAAGTGACGCCTACTTCATCAACGTCATATTATTTGCTTTCTCAAGCTGGTGTAACCAACCCTCCGAATAGTACAGTGAACTCAGCAAAGAGTATTGATGTAAAGAAGCAGTAAAATAAATAGAAACTTAGAACTAAAAAATCACCTACCCAAATCTGGTGGTTTTTTGTTGATTAAAATCTGAAAGGTGATATTATTATAAGTATATTAAATAAATAATAAATTATAATTTATGATAAAAAAATTTCTTCTTGGTATTCTTATTTATGGCTTATTTGTAATACCAGTTACAACGAATGCATATACTTTAAAAGATGCATTTAAACAAATTAATAGTCTTAAAGCAGAGATTCAACTTTTAAGAAATAAGCTTGGATCTATAGCAATTAATTCAATAATGCCAATTTCAGAATTAACAACTGCTGTTAAACCTCTTGGTCTCGACCCCACTCCTCGCATCGCCTACTGGTACGG
>JAVHPX010000041.1:0-8620 GCA_036170795.1 Minisyncoccota bacterium | reverse complement strand
CTGCTGGTAATGTTAATCCATTTGAATATCCACAAATATCTGATAAATGTGTACAAGGAATAGTCACTCCTTCAATCACAGTTCTTTCACCAAACGGAGGGGAAGTCTATCAACCAGGGCAACAGATTACGGTGAAGTGGACTAGTTCGAATGTTGCAGCTACTAGTGTAATTGGTGCATTATTAGTTAATCAGAAATTAAATACAAGGAGCTCCATTCAACCTCAAAATGAAATAAACTCAGAAGTTGCGTACCTCACTGCAAATGATGGACAAGAAATATTTACATTGCCCCAACTTGGCACTGCAGTTGCAACTGATTTATATGGGTATGGTACAAATTTTAAAATCGAACTTCAAGTTCATGATACGGCTCCAGGAGGGTTACCAGGAGGAATCCCGGGAGGTATTTTATACCCACTAACTACAGATCTATCTGATAATTTATTTACAATTCAAGCACCGACAACAATTAACACACCAATTGGTTGTACAAGTAATACGGATTTTGTAGTTAGTCTTGATTCAAATACTCCACCAGCGCAGAATGTACTTAGTGGAACAAAAGGAGTAAAATTTGCTGAATATAATATAACTTCTTGTAAGGATGGACTTCAACTAGAAGGTATACAATCTGATTTAATGCCAGTAACTCAGATAAGTGCAGTACAGAATCTACATATTGTAGGTACAAGTAATATAGTGAGTGATGTTATTTCAAATCCTTCTAGTCATTTATATTTTTATTTTCCAACACATTTAATATTCTCTGCAAATGAAACAAAAAAACTTGAAGTAATAGGAGATATAAAAGATGATGCAGTTGTAGGATCACAAATTTATTTTCGTCTAAAGGCTTTTGGATGGGCACCAAATGGTGGTATTGTAGACTATGGTAATGGAATTGTTGTGAGTAATATATTTACTGTTTATGCTCCAACAACTACATCTCTCGACCCCACTCCTCGTATCGCCTACTGGTACGGCAAGGTCAATCAACATGTCGATGCACAAGGTAATTGGATGACTGATCCCGACGGTAGATCAGGAGCCACTATAGACAAACTGACATATTGTAAGAAATGGTACCCAAATACAACAAGTGTAATACCATATATATCAGAAAAAATAACTTGGTATTCTGCTGGTAATGTTAATCCATTTGAATATCCACAAATATCTGATAAATGTGTACAGGGAATTATCCCACCAATTCAAACTGGTACTGAAAAGATTTTATTTATGGGAGGAAAAATCAATGATAAATATAAATTTTATAATGATATTTATTCATCATCGAATATGTATAAATGGGATTTAGTTTCTCAAAATAATGATACAGTTATTGATAATAAATGGTCAGGACGAAGTAATGCTCTTAGTGTATATTTTAAGAATCAGTATTGGTTAATTGGAGGTCGTATTCCTTTTTCAACAAATCAAACAGACTCTAATGAAGTATGGTCATCAGTAGATGGTATAACTTGGACAAAAAAGTCATCAATTCAAAATTTAGATGAAGTAACAGCAAGGGTTACAGTATTTAATGGTAAAATGTATATCTTGAATGCAGGTTCATCGATAGGAAGTTCTGATAAAATGTTATCATCTTCTGATGGTGTAAATTGGACTAGTGTATCTGTGCCTGATCTTGGTCTTAGGGTTTATCCATCATTCTTTACATTTGGTAATAAAATGTATGTTCTAGGTGGTAGTAAATTAGACCACACAAATTTTACCGATATTTGGTCATCATATGATGGATCTATCTGGACACAAGTTACAAATCAAGCACCATGGGGAGGGAATTTAGTAGGAGCAATACCTATTGTTTATAACAATACGGTTTATCTCATAGGTGGTCAAACTTCTCTTAATGCAAGTGTAAATACTTTGACATGGCATTCGACAGATGGGGTAAACTGGTCATCAGTAGTAAATAATAAAAATATGCTTATAGGTGATGATATTATAGTTGCTAATAATCGTATTTGGTATACAGGTAATGATGATCCGTATTTATGGAATAGTATAGATGGTTCAAATTGGGTTAAGTCGTGCATTAATGTACCTTGGCCTCCACGATATTGGCATAGTATGATTTCAAATGGTGGTACACCTTCAAATGAACCTCAATCGACATGTGGTCAACAGTCCATTAAAGATTTATTGAATACAGATACAAATAATAATTTAACAAAATCTGATCAGTCTATTGCTAGTAATGAGTCTATTTCTAATAATGTTTTTGGTTTTACTAGAGGACTTAAGCTCGGTCTTCGTGGTGAAGATGTTAAAGCTCTTCAACGATTACTTCATATTAAAGTAGATGGAATATATGGTAACAGAATGTTGGCTAAAGTTAAAGAATGGCAAATATCTAATGGTTTGAAAGCAGATGGAATATTTGGTCCTGCTAGCCGACAGAAAATTAGCTCAAATTAATAGTAATTAAAAATCCTCTCTATTGAGAGGATTTTTAATTACTATCTGAGTGCGAGGGATCTGAGTAGTTCATCGAGCTGTTCACCTTTTATTTCTTCAAAGAAACCTAAAGGTATTTTATTTAAATTTATATTCATTATACGTATACGCTTAAGATCGATAACAGTATGGTGTAGGACTTCACACATACGACGTATTTGATGTTTTTTACCCTCAGTAAGAATTATATTAAAAGTATTTTTATTTTTTCTAATTACTATACATTTCTTACTTATGAATCCATCAAACCTTACACCACTTGCCATAAGTTCAATAAATTTATCAGAAAACGCTGGATCAGTTTTTACGACATATTCTTTTTCATGAATATATTTTGGAGAAAGTAACCTATCTGTTACACGACCATCATTGGTCATAATTATTAATCCATGTGAATCTTTATCAAGTCGGCCGATAGGGAAGACTCTTACAGGAAATTTTGTCACTTTTAAAATATCTTTGTTACTTTCATCTGGGTTTGTAGATATTCCTGTAGCTTTATTATATGCATAGTATACATATATATCTTTGGGTTTTTTATTACTCATTTCTACCTTATCATCTTTATGGACTTGCTCTCCAAGTACAGCTTTACGACCATTTATTGTTACAAAACCTTTTTTAATAAGTTCATCTGCTCCTGTACGAGTAGAATAATTATTTAGAGCAAGATATCGATTAATTCTTATTGGATAAGATATATTTTTCATTGAGGTTTATGATTATGTTTTAAATGAGGAATATAATAAAAACTAGATAATAAAATAAACCCAAGAACAGTAAATAAATATTTGAAAGGAATAAAGAAGAAAACTAAAGTTGCAAACAAGGGAGCAATAATATATGCCACAGGTGTCATATCTCTGAAAACCCCAAGTAGCTGAGCATCTTCTTCTTTAATGTGAGTAAAGAAGTAAATTTCTGTTGTTGATTCTATAATACTTGCCCCTACACGTGTCATAAATAGTACAAGTGACCACAAAGCAATATTTTTAATAGTTATAAATGATATTAAAAATGTTGAAATAAATATAATAATAAAACCAATAATAAGAAGTGTACGTTTTTTTATCTGATATTTATCAATTAAAATTCCAATTGGTAAACCAAAAATTACAAATGGAGCAAGCATAATTGTAAAAATAACACCTATTTCTGACCAATTAAATCCAATATGTTGATTAAGATATATAGGCATATAAATTACCATTAAAGCAAAAAAGAATTGTAATATAAAATTAATAATAGTAATTGAAAGCATGTGTCGATTTGTTCTTAAATAACGATATGTTTCAAGAAAGGGTGTTCTAGTATATTTTTTATCCTTAAAATCTTTGACTGAAAAAAATAATCCTAGTGTCATCAAAATTATAGTTATAAAAGCTACTACATATATTGTTACATAGCCACTTTTTTGGGTTATTAGTAATGCTGTTATAAGAGGTGATACCATCCATGCTAAGTTTGTAACAGTTAGATAAATTCCTCGAGTTTTACCAATAGTCTCTGGATTACCAAAATGTTCTATAAATATATCAAGACATAATAAAATTAATGTATTTGTAGTTATCATTAAGATAAATGATATAGCTATTAGCTGTGGATTTACTGATGTAATCAAAAATGTCAATGATCCCATATTGATAAACAATAGCCATAAAATTAATTTTTTATTGCCAAAATATTTAAGGATGCCAGCACTTTTAGATAGGAGCAGAAGAGTGACAATAGATGCTATTGTGTACAATAATCCTACATATTTTTCTGAAATTATTTTAGTTAAAAATGTTGAATTAACATATGCTGATAATGATATATGTAATGTGAACAAGAACGATAAAAAATACATTCGGTTGATTTTATTTAGTTTCATTTTAGACACTTAATAATACAGGTATAACAAGAGGTCTCTTTGCTGTTTTTTGGAAAAGAAATTTTGATATATTATCTCCAAGATTAGTTTTAATAATATCAAAATTAATAGGATGCATTCCTTTTGAACCATCTTCAATCGTTTTTTTAATAATAAGGCGAACTTGGTGTAATAATTCTTGGTTTTCTTTTAAGTAAATAAATCCACGTGATATTATGTCTGGAGATTTACGAAGTTTACCTGTAATAGAATCAATAGTAGCAATCAAGACAAACATACCATCTTGTGCTAACATTTGGCGGTCTCGTATTACAATTTCTTGTTCATCCCCAACAGAGAATCCATCAACCATCATTGGATTTGAAGGAGCTTTCTCTTTACGAACTCCTATTTTAGTACCTTCATCAGTAATTTCAATAATTGAGCCATTGTCTGGAACTATGATATTTTCTTCTGACATACCAAGTGACATTGCTATTTCTTTGTGTTTTACAAGCATTGAATGCCATCCGTGAATTGGAATAAAGAATTTGGGATGAGTTTTTCTATGTAACCATTTAATATCTTCTTGGTTCCCATGACCTGTTGCGTGAATTGTCTCTTCGCTTGTACGATAACTTATTATTTTTACTCCATGACGAGCAAGATTGTCTTTAAGATGTTGCACAGATATTTCATTACCAGGAACAATAGAAGCTGATAATATAATTGTATCTCCTTTACGAATTGTAAATTTTTTGTGAGTTTTATTGGCAGCACGGTTAAGAGAAGCAAATTCTTCACCTTGAGCTCCAGTCATAAGTACAATAACTTTATTAGGAGGGTAATTATCTGCATCTTCGACAGGAATAATTGTACCCTTTTTGGGTTTAAATAATCCTGCTTGTTCACAAACTTCCATATTTGTTTTTAGTGATCTACCATCTAATATTATCTTTTTGCCAAGTTCTTCAGCAATTGATACAATTTTTACTAATCGAGTAATATGAGAAGCAAAAGCAGCAATAATAATACGACCAGAACTTTGTTTGATAAGTTTTTCAAGACCTTCATGAACTTTTATTTCAGGTATAGCAAAACCTTCATTTTCTATATTTGTTGAATCAGTTAGAAGTAATAATACTTTCTCTTTATCGAAAAATGCATATTCTTTTTCCTCTTCCTCTGAAACTTTTCCATCAATTTGATCAAGTTTGTAGTCTCCAGCAGTAACTATTGATCCATAAGGTGTTTCTATAACTATACCCATAGAGTCTGGTACTGTATGAGTAACTCCAAAAAATCTAATGCGTATACTTCCTGCATATATTATAGAATCTTTTTCAACGACGTTTATATTTAATGGTGGTAAATGAGGGAATTCTTCTTGGCGTTTTTTAATTAAAAGAATAGAAAGATTTCTAGAGTAAAGTGGGGGATTTCCGATGCGACTCATTACAAGTGGTATTCCGCCAATATGGTCTAAGTGTCCATGTGTTATAAACATACCACGTATTTTGTCTTTTCGTTCTTCAAGGTACGTTGTATTTGGAATTATGTAATCTATTCCAGGAGTATCTTCTGTTTTAAATTGCATGCCTGCATCAATAACGATAATGTCATTACCTATTTCAACCGCAGTCATATTTTTCCCTATTTCTTCGACTCCACCAAGAGGAATAATACGTATAACTCCAGGTAATGGGGAAGGAATAAGATTTGTTCTTTTCTTTAAAATTATAGGTTTTTCGTTAGATGTTTGAGCTATCGCACGAGGTCGTCTACCACCTTTTGTATTACCGTATTGATAGCTACTTCGGCTTATTGGTTGATTACTATGAGATGTTTTATTTTGTGTTGTGTTTATTGTTTTATGTATCATATTTGTTTTAAATGTACGAGAATAGTTATTAGGTTTTCTATTTTGTGAGTTTTGTGGTACTTTAGGTGTTTCCATAATAATTATTTATTTATGTTAATAGTAGGTAAGTTAGTAAAAATTTTCCATACATGATCTTTATTTGCATACCATGTGTATATTGATTGAAATCGATCAGAAGGAATAGTAAGTGTCTTAATAGAAACGTTGTTAATTTCTGGGGATATAGCATATAAATATTTTGGTGAATATATTAGTAATGCTGGAGTATCTTTGTTAAATTCTTGTATAAGGTTTTTATACTTATCAATACGATTATTATAATTTAAAGTTTTTTGGATAGATTCAAGTATTGAATCTATGGTTTTATTACTATACATAGCTATATTAAGTCCAGGATCTTTTCTTTGAGAAGAGTGCCAAAATGATAACAGGTCAGATTCATGGTTTATAATTTGTCCAAAAAATAATGCTTCATATGAACGTTCTACAATAAGTTGGTTGAGTTGACCTGTTTCATATATCTTTATATTCACTTGAGCACCTATTTTTTCTAGCTGTTCTTTTATAATATTACTTGTTTGTTCCAATTCAGGTGTATTTCCCGTACTAAGTGAAAATGAAAGTTTTGTTGTCGGACCATTGTTTATAGTTACTTTTTGATTAATTATTTTTTTACCAACTTTTTTCTTTTGGGTTATTGTTTTTGTTCCACCGTGAATTCGTATTCCATCAGGACCTATTATCCATCCTCCTTTTTCTAGTATATTTCTGGCTTCATCTAATGAAGTATTATTATAGTTTTTATTTAGAGCATCACTTATGATTGTTGTTGGGACAGGGCTTTGAATTGCAGTACCATAACCATTAAGAACTTGATTTATAATTTCTTCTTTGTCTATTGTTTTATTAAAAGCATTTATAACTACAGGATCATTAAATATTTGATTATTCATACTATTAAAGAATAATCCAAACATTCTTGGTAATGTGGCTATATGGATAATATAACCTGCATTTTTTATAGTATTAGCATTCTTTGATGAAAGTCCACCTGCTTGATCGATAGAATTGTTAAGTAAACTTTTTATTAAATCTTTTTCATTTGAGAAAGATTTAATGTTAATATTTTTTATATGTGGTGATCCAAGAGTAAAGTTTTCAAATTGTTTTAGATTGTATATTTCTGGGATTCCATCATTATTTTTTATAACGCTATCAATTTTGTATGGTCCTGATCCTATAGCTTTAATATTTAAAGGTGAAAGACTAAAATCTGTTCCATTAATATTGTTCCAGATATGCATTGGTAATATTCCAATAGTTGTATTATCCATAAAAGATATGTATGGTTTTTTTAGTGTGAATACGACAGTATTTGGATCTTTTTTATTGACAGAAATTCCATCCCATCCTATTTGACGTGGGCTTTTAATTAATGGATCTTTTATTTTATTAATAGTAAAGACAATATCATCTGCTGTGATTAGTTTTCCATCATGAAATGTTATATTATTTTTAATAATAAATGTATATGTCATCCCGTCTGGTGATACTGTGTAAGATTCTGCTATGTCTGGTATAAATGTACCATCGGGCATTTTTCTCATTAATCCAGAATAAACAAGAGCTGTAAGATCTTTATCTGCGTCAGAAAGTGCGAGTACTGGATTTACAAGAGTTGGTATTCCTATAATTCCTTCGGTCACTGTTCCACCATTTATCGGGATAGTTACCATGAATGAGTTATTAATTTTCTGTAATAATATAATCATCGCGATAAAAGCCACAATAGTTATTGTAATAAAAATAAATAATTTATTTTTATTAAACGATGTGATAGCATTTTCAAGTTCCTTTTTTTTAGGAATACGAAATTCTTTTATAAATGTTATGAAATTATGCATGAATAGGCTTGTATGTTTTTTACTAAAGAGTTATATCTTTAGTAATTTAATATAGTAATAGTAAAAATCTCTTACTTTACTTAATGAGTATTGCAACAAAGGCTGATAAGACAAAAAGAATACTAATGATAATAGTTGTAACAAATAGAAACTTTTCAAAACCACGGCGTGTATGATACAAACCACCACCATCTCCTCCTCCAAGAGCTCCACCTACGCCTGAACTTGATTGTTGAAGTAAAATGGTAACAACCAAAATAATAGACAGTATAATCTGTATATACGGTAGTATAGTAGCAATAATCATCATGTAGATATGTTACTATATTGATGATAAGAATGCAAATAGTGTATAGTTGACTGTATGGGTGACAAATATGTTAAATTTGAGTGACATGTGGTATTGTATATTATAGAAAGTTGTTGCCCTTGTAGTTCAATGGATAGAACTGCGGACTTCTAAGCCGTCGATGTAGGTTCGATTCCTACCAGGGGCACA
>JAVHPX010000040.1:8382-10698 GCA_036170795.1 Minisyncoccota bacterium | reverse complement strand
ACTATTTTATTTAGTTTATGATACAATAAACATATGTATATCCTTGTATTTATTTTTATCTTCTTACTCGGTAGTATTATTGGTAGTTTTCTTAATGTTGTTATTTATCGTTTTAATACTGGCAAGTCCATCGTTACTGGGAGGTCAATTTGTATGACTTGCAACAATACTCTCAGATGGTACGAACTCATTCCTATTTTTAGTTTTCTAATACAATCAGGCAAGTGTCGTCGTTGTGCAAGCACTATCTCGCATCAGTATCCGCTTGTGGAGTTTGGCACTGGGCTCATCTTTGCTTTGATTGCATTTCATTTCTTACCAGTACTTTCATCTTCACAATATACATATATACTTCTTGTTAGTTTATTTTCTTTTATCTTTTCACTTCTTATGGTCATCTCAGTATATGACATCAGACATAAGGTTATTCCTGATGGTTTAGTTTATGTTTATGCAATAGCATCTTTCTTTTCAATCTTTATAAATACTACAGGTTTTGGTCATCTATTTATAACTCCATCACCGCTTGCTCTTATTTCTGGACCACTTTTTGCTTTACCTTTTGCTCTTCTTTGGCTTGTCTCACGTGGACGATGGATGGGGCTAGGTGATGCCAAGCTCGTCCTTGGTATTGGTTGGATGCTAGGACCGATGCTTGCACTTGCTATGGTGACGTTATCATTTTGGATTGGAGCTATTGTTGGGCTTGCTTTTATGTTCTTCTCACGTAAAAAGGTAAATATGAAGACAGAGATACCTTTTGCTCCATTTCTTATCATTAGTACTTTAATAGTTTTCTTGTGTAATTTGGATATATTTAGTCTTGTCGCTTTATTCCATTTGTAGTATTTATGAATAGAAATTCAAAAAATATAAAAGAAAATTCTTATATTGCTAACAATAAGCAATCGGGTATGACGCTTACTGAGCTTATGGTTGTCATCGCTATATTTATACTTGTGACTGGACTTACATTTTTTGATTATGGTAATTTTCGCTCAGTTATTTCTTTGCAGAATTTAGCAGATGATATATCATTATCTATTAGAAAAACTCAGAATTATGCCATAGGAGTACATAGCTCATCTGGTGTTTTTTCTTATTCTTATGGTATTCATTTTTCATCTAAGACCAAAAATCAAGAAAATAAATCTATTATTCTTTTTGTTGATGGAGGTAATAATGGTTATAATTCAAATGATACAAAAATAGATACTTTAAATATAACGACCGACGATGTAGTATCGTGTATATACACATTACCAAACGATAAACCTAATTGCTCAAATAATAACACTATAGCTGATATTATTTTTAGGCGCCCTAACCCTGAAATAAATAAAGTTTGTATTGGTGGAAGTTGTCCAAATGTTGTCCCCAAAGCAATAATTATTCAGGTAAAGAATAATAAAAGTCTAGATACAAAAAATATTACTATATCAAATTCTGGTCAAATTACTGTCCAATAATATGAAAATTTTTAATAAACAAAAGAATAATGGATTCACTCTTATCGAAATAATGGTAGCGACATCGATATTCATGATCATAATGCTCATGGCTATGGGCGCAATTATTACAAGTTCTAATTCTGCCAAGAAAGCTCAAGCATTACTTAGTGCTATGGATAATGTTAATTTTGCTCTTGAGGGTATGACTAGGTCATTGCGTACTGGGAGTGGTTATACTTGTTTAAGTTCTGCATCTTCTGCAAGCATTGCTACTTGTAATACTACTAGTGGTACACAATATATTGGTTTTATTTCTGCTGACAAGACTAATGGTTCGAATATAGACACAATATATTATAAGGGTAGTTCTCCTGATCATGCGAATAGTTTGCGCCGAACAAAAATTGTAAATGGTATTCCTTCTGATGTTGATTTGATATCCACAGATGTTTCTATAGATGATTTAATGTTTTATGTAAAAGGTAATGTTTCAACAGATCAGATACAGCCGAGTGTTTATATAATAATGAAAGGAGTAGCTACTGTTAAGGGTGTGAAAGATTATTCATTTGCAATCCAGACAATGGCATCTCAGCGTTCGACTAAATAATTTATACTAAATAAATGAAAATTTTTAATAAACAAAAGAATAGAGTTCATACAACCAAGCAAAGAGGGTTCACTCTTGTTGAGACGATAATAGCAGTCTTTATCCTGACATTGGCTGTCAATTCTTTATTGGGTCTTATTACAAAAGGTTTATTCTCTGCTAGATATGCCAATAATGAAATCACTGCGAATTATTTAGCTGAAGAAGCTATCGATTACATAAGGAATGATCGTGATACATATATTTTAAAGAATA
>JAVHPX010000040.1:0-8282 GCA_036170795.1 Minisyncoccota bacterium | reverse complement strand
GGGATTATTATACTTATAAAACTCCTAAAGGTAATATACAAAGTAATTTTAAAAGACAAATAAAAATGTCTATGAATGGTGCTAGTGAATTGGATATTAAAGTTAATATCGAGTGGCAGAATGGTAACTTAGTCCGCTCGAAATCATTAAATTTTAGTTTACTTGATTGGCAACCATAATAATTTATATGAATAATAATAAATATAAAAATTTTAATTTAAATAGTTCTCGTACGAATGGTGGTTATGCAATTCTTTTTGCTGTTATTATGGTTAGTATTATTGCTATGATTTCTGTCGGACTTGTCAATACAACTTACAAACACTTGATATTGTCATCTCTTGCTAGTGATTCCGAAGTAGCATTTTATCAGTCAGATATTGCTTCTGAATGCGCTTTGTATGCTGATGTTATTTTAAATATTACTAATGGTAAAAAGCAAAATTTTAATTGTGGCAAAGATGCGAGTGATATTTTGTTGTCGTTTAAGGTAGCTAAAGATTCTTCAAATAATAATATTTTTAATGTAACTCCTACTAATTCTAAGACTAATTCTCCTTGTTTTAATTTTGATATTATTAAAACCGTAACATCACCAGTTCATACGACTATATTTGCTAGAGGTTATAATCTTTGTGATTCTAATAATATAAGAACTGTTGAGCGATCTATCAAAGTAGATTATGATTAATCTTTATGAAAGATTCTCAGATTAAAAACCGAATACAAAAACTTCGGCAGGAAATTTCTAGATTAAGATTTGAATATCACGTAGAAAACAATCCAACTGTAACAGATGATATATATGAATCTCTAACACGTGAATTACACAAGCTCGAAAAAGAATACCCTAAATATACAGATGAAAATAGCTCGATAAATCGTGTCGCAGGTTTACCTTTGTCTAAATTTAAGAAAATTAAACATGAACACAGGATGCTTTCGCTCAATGATGCTTTTGGAATAGAAGAAGTTAGTGAGTGGGGAGTACGCATGGATAAGTTATTAAATACTAAGCATACATATTTTTGTGAATTAAAACTCGACGGACTCGCGGTTTCACTTATTTATAAAGATGGTATTTTTGTTGAGGGCTCAACTCGTGGAGATGGATTTATAGGTGAAGATATTACAGAGAATTTGAAAATGATTGAGACAATTCCACTTAGACTAAAGAATCCATATCCGCAAGAGATAGAAGTTCGAGGGGAAGTTCTTATGCCAAAAAGAGTCTGGCATTCTTTAAATAAAATACAAGAGAGTCAAGGAAAGCAACTTTTTGCAAATACTCGTAATGCTGCCGCAGGAAGTCTTCGTCAGCTTGATCCAAAAATAGTAAAAGAAAGGAAATTAGATTTTTTAGCTTGGGATTTGATTCAATTGCAAATTGCTGACACTAAATTAGAAAAACATTCAGAAAAACATAAATATCTTAGAGATCTTGGTTTTCAAGTAGCACCTTATGAGAAGAAAATTACTAATCTTAAAGAAGTTTCATATTTTATTGATCAGATAGGCGAGGTACGTGATAAGTTGCCTTATGGTACAGATGGGGTTGTCATTTCAATAGATGAACTATCTTTACAAGAAATACTAGGAGTTGTAGGTAAGGCCCCAAAGTATATGATTGCCTATAAATATCCAGCCAAAAGAGCTACAACAATAGTGACTGATATTACTGTCAATGTTGGACGTACTGGTGTGCTTACTCCACTTGCTCATTTTAATCCGACACTTGTGGCTGGCTCGACAATATCAAAAGCTACTCTTCACAATATGGATCAGATAAATCGACTTGATATTCATATTGGTGATACTGTTGTTATCCAAAAAGCAGGCGATGTTATTCCAGAAGTTGTTGAAGTTCTTGTGAAAATGCGTACAGGTAAAGAGAAGAAATTTAAAATGCCAGAGCATTGTCCGGTATGTGGGGCAGAAGTTGAAAAAAGAGAAACTGGGACAAAGCAGAAGAATAAAATTTTCCCCCTCTTTACCCTAAAGGGCTCCGACATGGATAAAAATTTTCATTCTTCTGCTTTGTCATCTGTTGCATACTACTGTACAAACAAGAATTGCTCAGCCAAGAATAGAAGGGGAATGCAACATTTTGTAAATATTTTTGAGATTTATACAGTTGGACCAAAAATTCTTGACCGTCTGAAAGATGAAGGGCTTATCAGTGATGCAGCAGACTTATTTACTTTGGAGTCTTCTGATCTATCAGGACTTGAACGTTTTGGAGTAAAATCGTCAGAAAAGATTATAGCATCTATAAATGACCATAAGAAGGTTTTTCTTTGGCGATTTATTTATGCTCTTGGTATTCTTCATGTCGGAGAACAGACAGCTCAAGATATTGCCAATCACTTTGGAACACTAGAGAAAATTATAGAAGCACAAGAAGTTGAAATAAATAAAATAGAGAATATCGGTCCAATAGTGTCTGGTAGTATTCATAATTTTTTTACACATAAAGAGAATATTGCTTTTATAAAAAAGCTTCTTGATAATGGTGTGGTGATAGAGAAAGTCAAAGTTGTCAATGGAGGAAAGTTTACAGGTCAGACTTTTGTCCTCACTGGCACACTTTCATCTATGAGTCGTGACGAAGCCAAACAAAAAATCACATCATTTGGTGGAAAAGTTTCAAGTTCGGTCTCTAAAAATACAACTTACGTCGTCGCTGGCACTGACCCCGGCAGTAAATACGACGACGCTATTAAACTCGGAGTTAAAATTGTAAATGAAAGTGAATTTTTAAAGATATTTTAGATACTCTTGACATAGTGTCTACATTGTATATACTTATAATATGACCACAAAGATACAAAAATGGGGGAATAGCCTAGCGGTTCGTATACCGAATGAATTTGCCGAGAATCTTAATTGGCAGGCAGGTTCTGTTGTGGGTTTTGAACAATTAGGAAATCAAATAATTATTACTTCTAATCGTCCTAAGTATACCTTAGAACAATTAGTGAAAAGTATTACCAAGAATGGTAAACACAAACTCGTGTGGCCGGACGATAAATCAAGAGGGAAAGAGGTATGGTAAAAAAATCAGAAACAATAGAGCGAGGGGATGTAATATGGATTAATTTTCCTCCAACAAAAGGACATGAGCAATCAGGATTGCGTCCAGCTGTTGTAATTTCACCAGTAGAATATAATTCTTTTTCTGGTTTAGTTTTGGCTTGTCCTATGACTACTAAACATAAAGATTATTTTTTTGAAGTAGCCATAGAAGGTCCGAAAGGGAAATCTTTTGTGTTAGTTGACCAGATCAGGTCTATAGATATAAAAGAAAGAATCAAAAAGAAAGATGGTAAACTCAAAGAATCTGAAATAAATGAAATTTTAGCAAAAGTCTCAGTCTTATTACAGTAATTTTTTTAGATGTAAAATTAAAGATTGTACATGGTGGCAGATCCTTTATGGTAAATTTGAAAGCGAATAGTTATAAAGAAGAAAGTGTGGCTTCGTATATAGAGATGGTTTTTCATGGGAATGGATACGATATTTCAAATAAGATAAAAAATATGTTATTCTGAAAGAATGCAATTAGATGATATTAAAAAGCTAGCAAATATGGCTCGGGTAGATATGAGTGATGAAGAACTTACAAAAATAGCCAATGATTTTGACCATATTTTGGCATATGTTGGCCAAGTACAAGAAGTGAAGCAAACAGATATTAAGCCAAATTATATACTAGAGAATGTTTTGCGTGAAGACATAGTTACTAATCCGGCTGGAATGTATACAGACAAAATAATAAAGCAGATGCCAGATTCACAAGATGGCTTTTTGAAAGTAAAACAAATATTATAATTATAAAAATGATTGATTTAAAAAATCTTACAATAGAAAAAGCACATGGTGCAATTAAGAATGGTGATTATACTGTTACTGATCTTGTTAATGCATACCTTGAAGTTATAAAAGAAAAGAATAAAGATATAAATGCATATTTAGAAGTTTATGATGATGTTCTCATTCAAGCAAGTATTGCCGAGAAAATGTTTAAAGATGGTACTGCGACACTTATGACCGGTATTCCTGTAGCACTTAAAGATAATATGCTTATCGATGGCTACATAGCATCTGCTGGATCAAAAATTTTAGAGAATTATAAAGCGACGTATGATGCTACTGTTGTGAAGCAATTGAAAATGCAAGGTGCAGTTATTATAGGTCGTGCAAATATGGATGAATTTGCTATGGGTTCATCGACTGAAACTAGTGCTTATGGTATTACTCGTAACCCAGTGAATAGAGACTATGTTCCCGGAGGGACTTCTGGTGGTTCTGCCTCTGCTGTTGCTATGGATGGTGCACTTGTATCTCTCGGAAGTGATACCGGTGGATCTATTCGTCAGCCTGCATCATTTTGTGGAGTTGTCGGTATGAAGCCGACTTATGGCAATGTCTCACGATATGGAATTATCTCGATGGCGAGTTCTCTTGATCAAGTCGGTCCAATAGGTAAAACTGTTCGTGACGTCGAAATACTTTATAATGCGATAAGTGGTTATGATACCAATGATAGTACTTCAATTCCAAAAGAAAAAAGATACATAAAAAATATAGCAGAAGATAGTGTTTCTGAGTGGTCTGGTGAACCAACTCGAGGACCCGATGAAACAGTATCTTCTGCGAAATTTTCTCATTTACCACTCAAAAAAAGACTTGGCATTCCAAAATCATTTCTTTCTGGTGACGGTATCAATAAAGAAGTTATGAATAATTTTGAAGAGAGCTGTCAGAAATTAAAAGATGCAGGTTACGAGCTTGTAGATGTATCACTTCCACTTATTAAATATTCTTTGGCTGTTTATTATATTGTTATGCCGGCTGAAGTTTCAAGTAATTTAGCTCGCTATGATGGTATGCGTTATGGATTATCCATAGAAGCAGATAAACTTTATGATGTTTATGCCAAAACAAGAGGTTTAGGATTCGGTAAAGAAGTTCGTCGTCGTATATTACTTGGTACATATATACTCTCTCATGGTTACTATGATGCTTATTACAATAAAGCTGTAAATGTTCGTGAAGCGATAAAATCAGAATTAGCTAATGTATTCTTGGATGTAGATGCAATCATTACGCCAACAGTTCCATTTCCACCATTTCAATTTGGTGAGAAAATAAATGACCCGATAGCAATGTATATGTCTGATTTATTTACTGTACCTGCCAACATATCAGGAGTACCTGCTATGTCTATACCTTCAGGGTTTACAGAAGATAATTTACCATTAGGACTTCATATTATGGCTTCACATTTTCGAGAAGATATACTTTTTACAATTGGAAAAGTCTTTGAAAAATTAGTATAATAAAATCATGGCAGAAAAAAAAGAGCAATCATCGAGTGGTTCTGGAGATGCAGGTCTTTGGATCATTATTGTTATTGTAATTATTGGTATTACTGTATTCGGAATAACAGAACCTCTTTTTAATACAGATTCTGCTTTTAACAAAATTACTACGGAGGTCAACCCTTTTTATGTCTTTTTTACTAGTCCACAGACTTGGACAATTCTTGGTATTATTTCTTCTTCTATTTCTATTCTTTGCATTGCTATCATTATCTTTTCCCTTGTCCGTATGAGAGAAATTCAAATTGATGAAAAAAGAGAAATCGATCATGAGATACAAGAAGCACTTAGACAAGATAAAGAAAAACAACGAGATAGTAATCCACGTTGGCATTATATTTTAACATTGATTGAAAGTTCTAATGAATCTGATTGGAGAGTGGCAATTATAGAAGCTGACACTATGCTCGAAGAAGTTCTCCGAGATAAAGGATTTGAAGGAAGTACATTAAGTGAACTTTTAGATGGTATGAGGTCAAGTGGTTATTCTAGCATACAGAATGCTTGGGATGCACATTTAGTCCGTAATCAGATTGCACACATTGGATCAGAATTCCCGCTATCTCAAGTCGAAGGTCGTCGCATCATTAAAATGTATCAAAATGTTTTTGAAGAGTTAGGGGTGGTGTAAGTAGAAAGACACTTAATATTAATTGAGTGTCTTTCTTTTTTTTGCGTGCCCTAGTGGACTCTGTTGGAACTGCTATCAGAGGGTATGATGGTTATATTTATATACCAAATCTTGAAGAAAAGCTAGTAAAATCAAACAACTTGACACAATGAGTTATATTATGCTATAATATACACAAGAACGATGTTGTTCCCAATAAAAAAATAAGGAGATAAAACAATGAGTAAATCAGTGAGTATTGACCAATCTCATTCAGTTATCCAAGCCCTTGCTAACAATGTGGACTGGAGTGTTCTGGATGGTGATATGTTACAGGAACAGGTTATCAAAAACCAAAAGGAAGCTGGCAAACAGTTCACTTTGTTTTTGAAAAATGGTGGAAAAGTTATAGTTGATAGCCCAAGGGTAATCAGCATTGACCGCTCTATACCGTTTGACCCCAAAACCTTTATTGGTAATGGATGGTCTATTGAAGAACAAGACGAAAGAGCAATTGCTCTCACCGAAATTGACCTAACCGAAGTGATGTTTGACTCAACTTTGGAAAAGGGAGAGAAAAGCATTAAAGGTGAAGACAAGCTTAAGCGTCTCAAGGAAAAAACAAATCGTATTCGTTTGGATGCTGGTATTTTCAAAACACTTTGGGAAAACCAAATCCTTATTCCTGAAAAATGGAAAGAACAAACAAACGGAAATACAACATTTATTTTCTTTGACGGAACTGTTCTTCGGGACTCTAGCGGTAGCCGTTGTGTCCTGTCCTTGTACTGGAGCGATGGTAGGTGGGACTGGTACTACATTTGGCTTGAGGATGACTGGAACGCTAATAACCCGTCTGCTGTTCTCGCAAGTAGCACTCTGGTTTCTGAAACTTTGGTTTCTTAGACCCTTTGTCCTTTGTGCATTTCGCGAAAAAAAATTGGAGGTACTTTAATCTCCGCCCCTGTATTTTTATACAGGGGTTATTTTTTTGTGTTAAACTAAATAGTGCAATTCGCCATGAATGTAAAGGTTTGACTCGAATCAAAAGTTACATTATTGGGGTCGGCAAAGTGAGTTCCGGTGCTATCCATATTTCCAAATCCTCTGACAAAAGTATCTCCTGACTTTTTAAATATGACTTCCATGACTGAATCCATTCCCTCGGATTTAAAAGAATAGTTTCCTAGTAAAATTCCATTCTTATAAGTTCCTATATATGTACCACTTGAACTATCTTTCTCAAAATTTTTGAATGATAAAATACCAGTGAATGTTTCACCCTGTTGTGATTGAACATTTAAGGTATATACATCTTTCATAAGATGAGAAACGTAACAACCTTTTATTGAAACTTGAGGTGCTGGTTCCAAAGTTGGAGTTGTATTTTTAGAAAAATATAAAAAACCACCAATTAGAATAACAAACACTGCAATCAGAATCATTTTTATATTATTTATCATATATTATTACTATCCCACAGTTTAAGTTCAAAACGCCCGTGAACTTTTCATGGCTTAAAATAAGAACAAAAACCAATGCGCAGTCGAAGGGATTTGAACCCTCAACCTCCCACGTGACAGGCGGGTGCTCTAACCAGTTGAGCTACGACTGCAAATATTTAAAAACATTAGCTAACTTGTTTTAATACAAATTTCTCTGTATTGTGTCGATAACAGGAGTTGCACCTGTGACCTTCGCTTTATGAGTGCGATGCTCTAACTACCTGAGCTATATCGACATGGTTTTCTTTTTTACTGTTCGAATTCTATGACAATTTGCACAGACAATTTCACACTTCTCTATTTCTTGCTTTACATTTTTAAAGCTATTTGTGTGACGAGTAAACTCAGAAACATTAAACTTTTTCATACCACTAATATGGTCAAAATCTAATACAGATGGATATTCTTTACCTGAAAAATTACAATCAGTACAATGGCTATTTCTCTTTAAATCCAAGACAAACTTAATAATTTCTTTTTTTATTTTGTTTTGGTATCCAATGTGTTTCGATTTATTTTTAGGGTACCACACTTCTTTCATATAGCGTTTGTGATTCTCCTTCTTTTTATTTGGATCAATATAAGGCATAGGACTCATAATATTATATCATTTATGAATTCTTGCATACAGTCCATTGTTGCGGGGGATCGAATCGAACGACCGTCTTAAGGTTATGAGCCTTACGAGATACCATTTCTCTACCCCGCTAAAATATATATCATTTCCATAACGACCTATTATAGACTCATAACCTTGGTTATTCGCGCTATTAGTCCTTATCG
>JAVHPX010000039.1:0-2345 GCA_036170795.1 Minisyncoccota bacterium | reverse complement strand
GTGCGGGATAAGAGAATCGAACTCTTGCTAGCAGTTTGGAAAACTGCAGTTCTACCACTAAACTAATCCCGCAAAACCATCTTTAAATATAGCAAAATTTGATAAAAAAACAAACCCGCTATTCTAGATAGACGGGTTTAAAATTCTTTACTATTTTATCAGCTAGACAATAATTTATCATATCTAATGCTGATAAACATTTGCCATTAATTTGAATTATCTTTTCTTTGGTTAATTTACCGTCCGAAAGATATTCGTACAGGTCAAAAGTCTTTTGATCAAGAATATAAAGGGTTTTTTGAAGCTTTTTGTTTTTAGAAGTTGGCAAATGAATCATACCTTCTGAACTTTTTATTATTTCTCTTACAGTGCCTGAAGAAAAGATGTTCAAAGCACAAGAATAACAAACATAACATTGAGTGATAACGTTAATTTTCTTTATCACTTCAATATAATATAAGAATCTAATAATTTTAAAAGCTTCCCAACGGTTACCTCCGCAAGAATTAATTCTTATATACATGGTATGTGTATTTGTGGGTAAAGCTCTCAAAAAATTTTTAAATTGCTCAGTTAGACCACCTACGATTGTTCCTTTTATTTCAAAAACATTTGAATTGGGTATCATATTGACTTTTTTGTTTGTAGATAATATACTATAAATATTATTAATAGTCAAGTAAAAAATATTATGTCAATGGAAAATCAAATAAAAAATATTACACCAATAGAAGATCAAAGAAGGCAGTCTGGTGCTGATGAAAATGTAGATATTGATCAACATGGTAACCCTAGGAAGCTTTATAAGAATGATGATCTAACTAGTGTCTATGAAAGTGGTGAAGAACATAGAAAAAGAATGGAAGAAGAAGTTGACCAAAAGGAATAATATATTTTATATTTAGATACTAAAAATAGAGACCTAAAAGTTTCTATTTTTGATGGTATAGATAAGTAGTGGTACTTTTATTATAAGTATAAAATATAATTGTTTTTTATAAAAAATATGCTAATATAAAAAGACTGTTTCGTTTCGGGGTGTAGTACACCGGTAGTATACGCGGTTTGGGACCGTGAGAACAGGGTTCAATTCCCTGCACCCCGACATATGCAATTTGTATTTATTTTCTTTACATTTGTTTCAACGTTCGTTGGAGGTTTTTTTGCTTTGAAATATAAAGATAAAATTCATCTAATTCTTGGATTAACAGCTGGGATAATATTAGGAGTAATTGCTTTTGATATTTTTCCTGAGATTATAACTATGACAAATAATCTTTCTATTAATCCTACTGTCCCAATGATTGCTTTAGTTACTGGGTTTATGGTTTTCCATATTGCTGAAAAATTATTATTGGTTCACCATAGCCACGAAGATGATTATGGTCCCCATACTCACCCTATAATAGGTAAGTTCCAAGCTCTTGCACTTGCTGGACACTCATTCTTCGATGGAGTAGGCATAGGTCTTGGTTTTCAGATCTCTAGTGCTACTGGTATATTTATAGCAATTGCTGTTATTTCTCATGATTTTGCTGATGGATTAAATACAGTGTCACTTATGCTTCGTCATAAGAATACTAGCAAGAAAGCTATACAGTTCTTATTTATTGATGCACTTGCTCCTGTCCTCGGTGGATTATCCACTCTTTTTTTTGTTTTACCGGAAAAGATTTTACTAATATATTTAGGATTTTTTGCAGGATTTCTTTTGTATATAGGAGTATCTGATATTTTACCCGAAGCTCATAGTAAGCATTCATCTTTAAAAACTGTTGGTATGACAGTATTTGGAATTCTTTTTATTTTTCTTATTACTAGAATGTTATAAAAGTAAATAAAATATTAGATATTAAAAAACCACTCATGGATAGAATAGAGTGGTTTTTAATATCTGTTTATACAGATAGATTTGTATTGTAAAATTATTTTACAGCATCCTTAAGGGCTTTCGCTGCTCGGAACTTTGGAACTTTTGTTGCAGCAACCTTGACAGCTTCACCTGTTTTAGGATTGCGAGCCATACGAGCTGCGCGTTGTTTAACAGAGAAGATTCCGATTCCTGCAATTGATACTTCGTCACCTTTTTTTAAACTAGCGACAATAGCATCAAACATAGCGTTCACAATTTCTTCAGCTTGTACTTTTGTACCACCAATTTTTTCGTGAACTAATTCTACCAATGCTTGTTTATTCATTATTTTTATTTTCTTATATATTTCTTTCAAAATAGATAAGAATACTATCTAAATAATATTCGACCGTTTGCAAACGTGTCCTTCTAAATAGGAGTAATATTATTATATACCAAGGTAATTTTCCTGCAAGCTATTTGTAATATTGAC
>JAVHPX010000038.1:0-10968 GCA_036170795.1 Minisyncoccota bacterium | reverse complement strand
TCTTCACACTTGTATCAAAGAGAGTTTTGCGATGGGGGAATGAGTGGTGCTTTTTTATATTGTCACTGATGATGTAAATTAAATCTCTCTCCTTGGCATCGCTCATGCTTCTTTTTGCTTCTATATATTCTCTTTGGTGCAAATGTGAGGAAAAATCTATAAATGCTTGCTTTTCTTAATATCGGATAGTATAATAAATTGAGTTATCCGATATTAGTGTAAAAGTTGAATTTGTATGAAAAATACCATTATTTTAAAAAGAATTAAAGAAAAGCTTATAGTACTTAAAAAAGCACGTCCTTTCCCGCCATATTTAGTTAATAAATTACGCGAACAATTTTCTCTAGAGATGAACTATAATTCTAACGCGATAGAAGGGAATACTCTTACCCTAAGAGAGACTATGCTTATTTTACAGCAAGGTATTACCATAAAAGGGAAGTCACTGAAGGACCATCTTGAAGTAAAAAATCAAGCGAAAGCTATAGACTATTTATATGATGTGGTAGATAATAAAAAAAATATGCTACTCAACGAAATACTCATAAGAAATTTACATAGTTTGGTAGTACAAAATATTGATGGTGTTGAGGCTGGTTCTTATAGGAATTATGATGTGCGAATTTCTGGGTCCAAGCATATTCCACCACCAGCTTTTAAAATACCACATCAAATGCATAATTTAATATCTTGGTATAAAAGTAATAAAAATAGTTTAGATATTATTACACTTGCGACAGAATTTAAACATCGTTTTGTATATATACATCCATTTGGTGACGGTAATGGAAGAGTGAGTAGGCTGATTATGAATATTATTCTAATGAAAGAAGGTTACCCTATAGTGGTTATACTCAAGAATGATAGAATAAAATATTATAAAGCACTTCAAAAAGCAGATAATAAAAAAATTGAAGATTTAGTATTTTTTATTTCACAGGCTGTTGAACGTTCTCTTGATTTATATATTCGAGCAATAAAAAATTCTACAAAAGAAAATACACTAACATCTTTATCTAAAATTGCACCAAAAACAAAGTATAATGCAGAATATTTAAGTCTACTTGTACGCAATGGAAAGATAGCTGGAGTAAAAGAAGGAAGAAACTGGAAAACTTCACTTGATGCTATCGAAATGTATGAAATGAATAAAATTAGAAAAAGTAAGAAGTAATCAAAAAAACTCCCTGTGTAGGGAGTTTTTTTGATATGTAATCTTATTATCTTGCGTACCAGAGTAGTAGAGCAAAGCACGCTACCGGGCGTATTCGATGATTCGATTCTCTCTTATCATTGTTACTTTTATCTCTCCTGGATATTTGAGTTCTTGTTCGATTTTCTTTGCGATATCACGAGCCATGTTCTTGGCTTCTATATCATTTACTTTCTCTGGAGTAACAAATATACGGATCTCACGACCAGCGGCCAGAGCGTATGACTTCTCGACACCTTCAAATGTCTTTGTGATAGCTTCTAAATCTTGTAGACGCTTAATGTAATTCTCGACAGAGTCACGTCGTGCACCAGGGCGACCACCTGAGATCATGTCAGCAGTTTGGACGATCACAGCTTCGATAGATTCATGAGGACAGTCATCGTGATGACTCTTCATCGCTGTGATGATACGAGGATCTGCACCAAATTTCTGCAATATGCGGATACCGATATCAATATGAGTACCTTGGACTTCATGGTCAAGGGCTTTCCCAATATCGTGTACTAGAGCACCAGCTTTTGTAATTTGTAAATCTGCACCAAGCTCTTCAGCTAGCATTCCAGCAATGTGAGTCATCTCTATTGAGTGCTGAAGAACATTTTGTCCATAACTTGTACGAAAATATAAACGACCAACGATAGCAACAATACGAGAATCCAAGTTAAATATGCCACATTCATAAACTGCTTGTTCGCCTTTGTCTTTTATTATTTTATTTATGTCTTCTTGTGCTTTGGCCACGACTTCTTCGATTTTGGCAGGTTGAATACGTCCATCGAGAATTAAATTTTCAAGGGCAAGTCTTGCGACTTGACGACGGACTGGGTCAAATGATGATATGACTATTGCTCCTGGTGTCTCATCAATAATAAGTTCAACACCAGAAGTTCGCTCAAATGCTCGAATATTCCTACCTTCTTTACCAATAATTTTACCCTTTATATCATCGTTTGGTATATTTACTAAAGTTGTCATCATTTCACTTGCAGTTGAAGATGCAAGACGGTTGATACTAGAAGCAAGGATATCTTTGGCTCTACGGTCAAGCTTTTCCGTGTTTGTAGTTTCCATTTTCTGCATACGAACAAGAAGATCTTCTTCGTATTTTTCTTCGATATTTTTAAAAAGAATATTTTTTGCATCATTTACAGAAAGATTTGAAATCTTTTCAAGTTCTCGTTCTTTGATAGATGCCATATCATTCACACGATCTTTTATCTTGGCCACTTCGTCGATCTTGATTTTAATGTTATCTACTTCACGATCGATTTCAACTTGACGGGCGTCAAGAAGTTCTTCTTTCTTAATAAGACGATGTTCTGTTTGTTTCCATTCTTCCTCTTTTTTCTTGGCTTCATCTTGCGATATATTTATACGCTCCTCAGCTTTTTTCTTGGCTTCATCTAATACTCTCTGTGCTTCTTCTTTTGCACCGAGCATTATTTGCTTGATTTCAATTTCCATTGAACCTTTTTTACCAAGTGAAATAATTAGGCGTAAATAATATCCAACTCCAATACCTAGCAAAAGAGCTATGGTTGAAATAATTATTGCTGTTAAACTCATATAAGTGATATATCACTTAAAAAATACGTATGGCCTTTTATGGTCGAGTTATATATTGGATATTTTTAGATACATTGATCAAGAGGGAACTTTTATTCATAAAATAATTTAGTAATATATACCAGATAAACCGTATTTTAAAAGCAAACATTTACTAACTGTTAAAATTCGATAATTTCATATTATCGCAGATTACCATCTTTGTCGAGGGTATAAGTTTATTTGATTAAATTTTTAACTTTTAATAGGTAGGATTATGGAAAATATAGCTCCCTTGTTTTTCCCTTTTGATTGAACAAATATTTTTCCATGATGCCTACGGATTATCTCTTTAGACATATAAAGCCCTAGACCCATACCTTCTGTATTCATTTTTTGAGCTCGATCACCCCTATAGAAACGTTTAAAAATATTATTTTTATCTTTCCATGAAAGACCTATGCCACTATCTTTAATATTAAGTACAAGGTTATGGTTTTTTATTTCTGATTTGATTTCTATAGTATCATTTTCTTTTGAGTAAAAAATAGCATTTTCTAAAAGTACGTGTATGACAAAAGAAATTTTCTTTGTATCTAGTGTTAATAGTGGTAATCCTACTAACGTCGGGACTATTAAAGAGATTTTCTTTTCATTGATAGTTTTTCTATATTTTCCGATTGCTTCTTCAATAATTTCTCTTATAGAAATTGCTCTTAATTCATAAGAAGCACTATTATGAATATCTTTAATTCCTGTTAGAGTGTCAATAATTTCTAAAATTCTATTGATAGAATTTGAGATATTACGTGCCATCTCAGCTTTTTCTTCTCGTGATTGATCTTGGTTTAGAGAATCACTTATCCACTTGATACGAGTAAGAGGAGTGCGAAATGTGTGATTTACAATTGAGATGAAAGATTCTTCGGTTAGATTACTATTTAATTCTCTTCGCAAAAAATAAATTAAGATAATAACAATAATTATGATGAGTATCGTTTGCATATATATAGTATATTATTTTTTCTATTACTTTTTATTATCTTTAGGCTTAGAGACAATACCATCGATAATACCATATTTTTTAGCTTCATCAGCTGTCATATAGTAATCACGATCGGAATCTTTATCTATTTGGGTAATTGTTTGGTTAGTATTTTTTGCTAATATTTTATTAAGTGTTTCTTTTGTGCGGAGTATATGCTTAGCGTTGATTGCGATATCCGATGCTTGACCTTCAGCTCCACCCATAACTTGGTGAATCATAACTTCAGAATTTGGTAATGAAAATCTTTTACCGATCTTACCTGAAGAAAGTAATACAGCAGCCATAGATGCTGCTATGCCGACACAGATTGTAGAGACGTCAGATTTTACAAAATTCATAGTGTCTAATATTGCAAGTCCAGCAGTAACAGAACCACCTGGAGAATTTATATATAATTGAATATCTTTCTTTCCGTCAGTATGGTCAAGATATAAAAGTTGAGCAATTATAAGATTGGCAGTATTGTCATCTATTGGTCCACCTAAAAATATAATACGATCATTTAAAAGACGAGAGTATATATCATATGCTCTCTCACCATTCACTGTTTTCTCTATAACTGTTGGAATTAACATATTAGTATTATAACAAATTATTTACTTTCTAGGAATTGGAAGACCTTTTCATTTTCAAGCATATTTTCAATATAAGCTCGAGCACGGATTGGATCAGCATCTTTATACGTAGCCATAATTTTTACGACTTCTGTTTCTATTTCCTCATCACTTGGTTTGATATTTTCTTTTTCAGATATGGTATGGATGATGACTTGAAGCTTGGCACGTTTTATTGCATCTTCTCTCCATTCATTTCTTAAATCTATTTCAGTTTTTTTTATTTGTATTAAATAATCTTCAAAATTAAGTCCTGCATTTGTGATATCTGCTTGAAGTCGATAAAGTATTTTGTCTATTTCACTTTCTATTAGTATTTCTGGTAAATCAATTGTAGTTTCTTTTAGTAAATCTTCTACTATTAATAGGCGAAGTTTGTCTTTTTCTACTGTTTCTTTTTCTATTTTTATATTTGCTTTTATTTTTTCTTTAAATTCATTTGCATTTGCAAAATCTCCAAAAGATTTTGCAAATGCATCATCGAATACTGGGTAATCACTCTCTGGTATATCGTGAGCTTTAGTATGTTCTTCTGCTGTCATACTTTCATGTCCCTCGTGATTGATACCTTTCGTTTGTTCGGCACGCATTTTTCGAAGCTCTAGAATTGTTTTATCAATTTCTGTTTCATCAACTATGATTTCTGCCATAGGATTTTTTTCTTTTATATTATGTGCAAGAATTTTGTAATCCGGTAGATTTATTTCTGGTAGAACGGCTGTAATTATTTTAAATTCTAAATCTGAACCTTTTGCAATTTTTGTAATAGATACTTTAGGATGACCAATTGCATCAATCTTTTCATTTTCTAATATCTTAGGATAATTGTCATTGATAGCAAGCTCTGCCATATCTTCTAAAAGCACCATCTCGTCTATATGTTCTCTGACAATATTTGCTGGAGCTTTACCTTTGCGGAATCCTGGAAGTTCAAGCCTTTCGCTTATATGTACAAGAGCCTTGTCCTCATATTTTTGGAATTCTGTCATTTCTAATACACCAAGGATTTCAATCTCACTTTTAGCAAGTTTTTTTATTGTTATTTGCATATGTTTATATTATTATTCTTCTAATTTAGGTGCATATTTTTCATTGTAACGTTCCTTACATTCATTGATAATCTTTACTGCTTGATCGGCACCAAAGAATTCTTTGACTTCACCTGTTCCTGGTTTTTTTAGTTCTTTATATTTTTCCCAAAAATATTTTGTTTCAATTTTAAAGTATTCGCCAAGATCTTCAATAGTTTGTATATGGTTATTCTTGCGGTCATCATTTACTACGCCGATTATTTTATCATCAACTTCACCTCCGTCAATAAATTTCATAACACCAATAACACGAATTTCGACAAGTGATCCAGGGACAAATGCTTCTGTAACATTTACAACGACAATATCAAGTGGGTCATTGTCTTCATCCCAAGTCATAGGTATCGCTCCATAAGCAAAAGGATAGACAAGAGGTGAGTATCCGACGCGGTCGAGCTTCAACTGCCCGCTCTCTGTTATGATTTCGTATTTATTGCGTGATCCTGCATTATTTTCAATAATTGCATTTGCGATTTTATTTTTCTCGTCTACAAATGGAGGAAGAATATGCAAGAGATTGAGCATGTATTTTGATGGTTTGTGATTTATATTTGCCATAGAAAATTAATTACTAATTAATAATTACTAATTACGAATTGGTTCGGTATTCTAATTACTCATTTGTAATTAGTAATTCGTAATTATTTGTTTGTCCCGTCGTCAACGAGACCTTCATCTATTATATCACTATCACTAGATACTAGTTCACCTTCGATTCCTTTAATATCAATTCTCCATCCAGTGAGCTTGGCAGCAAGTCTTACATTCTGTCCACCTTTTCCTATTGCAAGTGAAAGCTGGTCACTTGCTACTTCGACAAGAGCTTTATGTTCCGCTTCTATAACTTCAATATCAAGGACACGAGCAGGAGAAAGAGCACTAGATATATACAATGTAGGGTCTGCATTCCATGGTATTATATCTATTTTCTCTCCACCTAGTTCACTCATGACTGTCGTAACTCGTATTCCTTTCTGTCCGACGCACGATCCAACTGGATCGACATGATCATCATTTGAATAGACTGCAATTTTTGATCGTGCACCTGCTTCACGAGCGATTGATTTTATTTCAACAGTTCCTGATGCTATTTCTGGAGCTTCCATAGCAAATAACCCTTCTATAAGCTGAGGATGAGTGCGAGAGAGTTTAAGATTTACTCCTCGAGGAGTTTCTTCTACAGAGTACAGATATGCTCGAATACGTTCACCACGACGATAGAATTCTCCAGGAATTTGTTCTTCAGGCAATATAATACCAGTTGCACGATTAAAATCGATATATACAATACCACGCTCGACTTTCTGTACGAAGCCATTTACTATCTCACCTTCTTTGCTTCCGTATTCGTCTATAATAGCGCCACGCTCTGCTTCGCGGATTTTCTGAATGATAACTTGTTTTGCAGTTTGTGCCGCAATACGACCATAATCATCTTGTGATTCAAGAGGGAATATAATCTCTTCTTCAAGCTTGGCATCACTTTTCATTTTTTTAGCATCTCCTATTAAGATATGATGCTCTTCATTGAAACGAATACGGTCATCATCTTCTGCAATTTCAATATCATCATCTTCATCATCAGTTGTCATACGTACAAGACTATCATCAACAACAATCTTTACTTGATAGAATTGCATCTCACCAGTCTCTATATCTATTGTTGCTCGAATTATTTGACCCTTTTTGCCATAATCTTTTTTGTAAGCAGCAGCAAGTGCTTGTTCTATTGCATCTATTATTTTTTCACGAGGGATTTTGCGTTCTGTTTCAAGCTGTTCGAGCGCAGATTTCATTGTTTTAAGGTCTAACATTAAATTGATTACGAATTAATAATTATAAATTAAGAAATTAGAAATTCGTTTTTTATTAAATTTTTATAAAAAAAGCCCGGTTCGATAACAGGCTTAACATATATATCTTACTATAACATCGTCTTGAGGTCAATCTCCGCTAAGCCTTGCTTAGCGGAGATGTATTTCACTAAATGATAGCCATTCAAAAATTTCTTTTGTGAAAGATTTTTTGTTTGGAAAATAACGAGGGAACGATTTCAGGTCTAAAATAATGTTTTGAATTCGTGATTGACCAATGTAATCAACATAACTAGAATATGAGTAATGGCTAAGATATTCTAAAGCATTATCTATATTTTTTATTCCTTTTTCTTTCCAATCTTTTTGTATAAGCTTTATAGGATTTAGATGAATATATGAAAATATATATTTAAGATACCGATCTGAATATAGATGCTCTGATTTAAATTTACCTTCAAATAATCCACCGGTTCTTTTGTATTTTTTATTAAAATATTTTGAATATGCTGTGCTAAATTTCTGCATAAAATAACTGATACCATTTTCTTGTGATTGTGTAAGTAATAGATGGAAATGATTAGGCATTAAACAATATGCCCCGATTGCGACCAAGGATTTTCCTCGTTCAATATCATAAAGAGTTTGACCTTTTTTTAAACTATCAACCTTAAGATTTTCTTTTTGATTGCATGCATATAGTAATGATATAAATCGAAAATAATCCTCTATATCAAGGAAAATTTGTTGCTTACTATTACCGCGATTGTAAACATGATAATATTCACCAGAAACTAATTTAGTTTTTCTTATCGACATATTAAACAGTATAAACTTTTACTTTCCGCTAAGCAAGGCTTAGCGGAAACAATCTTTTGTGCGTGTTCACTACTTTGTCTATATCTGGTATGGACTCTGTAATTCTGTGGATAACTTGCTATTTTATCTTTACTATAATGTTATACTTAATTTATAATAATTAAATAATTTAATTCTATAATATATGAATCTATTTAAATTTTCGCTATTGGGTTTGTTTGTGTTTTTATCATTTGTAATACCAGGGCATTCTTTTGCGGTAGTAACTGCACCCTCTACAAAATCAGTAGTTACAGATATTGAGGTAAACAAAGCTTCTGTCGTTGCAAATGTAAATATAGATAGTGCCAAGATTGTCTCTCAAGTTAAGAATGATTTTAATATCACATTTAATATTAGCAATAAAGAAGGTTTGCAGACTGGTGTGAAGTATGGTGTGCAACTTATAAAAGATGGTGCGAAATATATTTCAGATGAAAAAGTTTATGATGAATCAGTAACTCTATATGAAAACTCAACAATCAAAAGAGATATAACTTATACCGCACCAAGTAATTTATCAGGTAATTATGTATTAGTTCTATCTGCTAAGAATGAAAACAACTTTCCTTTCGGAGTAATTTCTCTTGGAAAAGTTAAACTTGTAGCTTCGACAAAAGGTGTATCTATTCTCAATGATTCTTGTTATTTACAAGTAGAAGGTGAGAAAAGTGGTACACATTACAGTATTTCTCAGAGCGTAGATATAAGTACTAGTGAATCACTTAAGCTTACTTGTAATATTTTAAATGAATCAAATTCGGCAATGTCAGTTACTCCATCATTTGAGACTAGATATTTTAGCGCATATGGAAAGATAGCTCCACAGACAGGTGGAGATGCTTCTGCTATATCTTTAAAAAAGGGTGAGAAAAAGACTGTAACTATAGCATTACCTAAGAGTGATAAACCACAATTCTACACTGTCAAAGTTTCTCTTGTAAATGGTGTTAATTCTTCTAATGCTATATCTATTCCTTATATTATCCGTGGAATAAATGGTAATCTACAAAAGATTTCTTTAGATAAAGATTATTATAAAGGAGGTGAGAGTGGCAAGATGACTGTCCTATGGTCTGCTTCAGCTGGTAACTTTGCAAGAAGTGGTATAAGTGGAAGCGGAGCTAATTTGCCTAAAGTTTCATTGAATACAAATATCAAAAGTGATAATGGTAAAGAATGTATATCATCTATTAGTCAGCCACTTATAAGAGATCCAAAGAACCCACAGACTACAATACCATTCACGACAGTTTCTAATTGTTTGAATCCAATCGTATCTGCAAATATTACTGATGAGAATGGCAATATTCTTGACCAGAAAGATTTTTCTTTCAAGAGTAATCCTGTAAATAGTACTACCAACGATGCTCCATCATCTAATTCTCGTACGATAATTCTTATAATATTAGCCTTGCTTATAATAGTAGGTATCGGTATGTATATGAAAAAGAATAGGAATCCTGATGTTAATGTCTAATAATCTTAGCTTAAAATAGATTTACTAAAAAGCTCAAACTAGAATTCTAGTTTGAGCTTTTTAGTTTTTTGTTAGAATTCCGCTAAGCAAGGCTTAGCGGAAACAATAGTGGGGATAAATGGCTTGACTAATATATCCGAATACCACATACTTTAGTCAAGTGTCAATAGTTCTATTTACTAAAGGATTATCCTTTATGAGAAACTATTATTTTTTTCTTTTCTTTGAAAAAATAGGCAAAATATTGTTTGAAAAATAATACTCGATAGTTTGGGAATTATTTTTCAAACAATATTTCAAAACCTAAAACAGTTTTTTTATGAAAAAGATCAACAGCCCACGAAAGGCTATAAATTTCGTAGTAATGCTGTTGGCTTTAGTGGTTTCTGGCATAACCTTCAGCAATTGTGGTAAAGACCCGGTCAAGCCCCCGGATCCTCCTCCTCCACCTCCGGTACTTCCAGCGATGCCATCGCTATCTATGACTGCCGATACGGCCCTCTACGATAGCTCTGCCAACGTTTACATCGTTACCGATGCGCAAGTAGTAACTATGAATGGCAAGACTGTCACCAGTAATGGTAATACTATCAAGATTGAAAGGGTCAAGAACGATACCCTGATAACAATAGTCGGCACCAATACCAATGCCAATGGTAGTACCAGTAAGACTGTCGGTATCCACGTCAAATCTTTCTCGCCAAGAAGTACTATCATAAATAACTACGGTAAGCATCACATGACTGTCAATAGGGGTTGTTTAAAAGGAACTGAGAAATCACCGAATGTTGTATGGATTGATGGTTATATTTATTGCGATAAAGTTCAATTGTTTGCCAATGGTAATGCTCAAATTACATTTGGTAATTGTCATGATTATCCTCCCTATACAACACAGATATTCTATGGCTGGGCTTGGTCGGATAGTACAGAGAAAGCTATTGATTATGGTCCGTCTTCCCCTAGTCCTGATAATGTATGGTTTGTTACTCTTGGTGTTAATGGTTATAAAGAATATCGTTACGATAATAACTATTATTACGAAAGGGAATATGTCAAGAATTAGTTTTAGTCCTGTTTGGTCCAATATCTTTAATACCCGCTTTTTTTAAAGTGGGTATTTTTTATTATCAATACAGTCTGTGGATAACTTGCTATTCTATATTTATTATAATGCTATACTTAATTTATAATAATTAAATAATTTAATTCTATAAAAAATATGAATCTATTTAAATCTTCATTTGGTCTTAAATACATCACTTTCGGTTTTGTTTTCATCATAGCTATCTTTTCTTTCTC
>JAVHPX010000037.1:0-11308 GCA_036170795.1 Minisyncoccota bacterium | reverse complement strand
ACCCGGATTACCGGCTTGAAAAGCCGATGTCCTAACCGTTAGACGATAAGGCCAACATCTTACGTAAATTAATCAACCAACGATAGTGAGTATATCATTTTTACCTTAAAATACAATATATCTTAAGATTTAAACTTATATTAAAATACTTCATATAGTATTATCGAAGAGATTCTATGGCTACCCAATAATCATATTTGCCAGTTGATACATCTTTCTGATAATATTTCTCTTCAAGAATAGTTTTATAAATCACTGAAGAAGTACTAGCTAAACCTTTTAATCTTGCAATTTCTATTAAAGCATTGTTAATCGCAATATTTCTTGCTGTAGAATAATCAGAATCAACACCAGAACCAATAGCACGATAATATTTATTATCAGAAATATAATTAGCAGTCAATGGATTATTTTTATTACTTTGAGATACTGGTTGTGGCAAAACCTCATTTGAAGCAATAACCGATAAATTACAATCAGAAGCCGTACCTGTCTTTATTGGAGCACGTGCATCCCACCATACATAATAAAGTTTTTTAATTTTATCATAAGCGCTAAGTACCCCATATTGAATAGGTAAATTTTTAGGAGCACTTGATTCAATCAAGCTATTATCTTTCAAATATTGAGTTCTAACTTTAACTTTTATATCTTGCAAAGCTTGATATTCACTAGAAGAACTAACATATATCTCTTTACGCCAACACAAAGGACTAGATTCATATTTATTAAGAAATGGACTTGTAGTAAAACTAACAATATTATTATTTCCAACAGGAGCACCTATACTATCCCCGCCCAACTGATTAAGTTCGTATGCAGTAGTTAGATTATCATAAAATATTATAGAATCAGGAAGGACTGGTGCTGGTGACAATATTTCTAGTGTACAATTGCTTGCTACCGTTCCATTTTTTAAAGGCGCTCTTATATCAATCCATGCATAATACATTTTAGTATTTTCATTATATAAAACTTTTGTTGCAAATATTATAGGATAATTTTTTTTATTTATATCTGTATCGAGAACTCCATTTGCTAATAAATACTGTTTACGAGCATTATCTTTTACTAATTCTAAAGCACTCTTATCTGTACTACCTTGACTATAAATAGCTGTATTCCAACACAATGATGAATTTGATTTATATTTAGGAAAAGGACTTGTAGTAAACATACCAGGTAGAACTTTTAGTGTACTTATCGTATCTTGAGGATTTTCATCTTGATTAAATAAATCGCCAGTCGTAGGATTTTTCCCAATTCTATCTGGGATTATACCAGTATCTATAACAGTACTATTGCCATTATTATCAGTTGTCACTTTCTCTACTACATAATCACCATTATTATTTAATTTTATACGATTTTCTCCGAAGGTACTCAGAATTAATTTCATAATTCCAAAAACAGAAATCATAATAAATAATCCAACAACACCCCAAATCATTACTGATTTACTTTTCTTATGGACTTCTTCATTACCTGGAGATAATAAGTACTGCACAAGTCCATAAAGAAAATAAACCATAGCCAAAGCAAACAAGAAAAGTATGATAGGGTTAATAACAACTCTATCAATGCTTTTCATGAGTGTAACTACACTTGCTTCTGCTACTGGAAAAAGATAGAAACTCATATACTAATAAATTATATTAACAATTCGTTTGAGTGGCATTAGGGATACAAGGTATTTCACTACGTTGCAATTGAACACTTCCAATTCCAAAAGTATTTGAAACGACTCTGATAATACCCCAGAATGCAATAATTACAAACAACCCAATAAGACCTTGAATAATCTTTCCCCTGGCACCTTTTTTGGCTTCTTCATCTGTCGAAATTGTATACTGGATAACTCCCCAGATAAAATAAACAACAGCAAAAGTTATAAGGACTGGAATTAATAAATTAAGAATATGGCTTACTGATCCAATTACAGAAGGTATATCAGCTGCAAAAACTAAAAACGGCATAGAACCTATAACTAAGCTAAACGAAATAATTTTCTTCATATATTAAACTTTTTTACCAATAAATAACTTAATAATAACTTTAATCTATTCCTACCGACCGCAGGAGTAAGATCTTATACTAAATATCACTCTTATATTATATCACAAATACAAACAAAAATTACAATACCCTACTGCGAAAGTTGTGGAATGAGAACCTTAAAACCAAATGTATTTGTAAGGATACTAACTAATCCCCACATGCTTACCATAACAAATAAAGTAATCAATCCCCAAATCATATAACTTTTACCATTTTTGCGCTTTTCCTCATTGTTTGGATTTAAGAAAAATTGAATTATACCCCAAATAAATGCAACTATTGCCAATGAAAACAAAAATGGCACAACAGATTGAATGAGGGTACAACTTGCCCAATTAAAGATATTTCCTATACTTGCTTTTATATCTATACTTTTACAAATATCCATATAATATAATTATGTTGTGCTTCTAATTTCATCGACCGTTCCTTTAATAGAACTTGCTATTACGTAAGAACCAAGTAATAATGCTGCTCCTATCAAAGTGTACATCAATGCTTTCTTAGCTTTAGTTAATTTCTCAGAATTACCCTGAGCTGACAAAAAAAGAAATCCTGAATAAATAATAGCAAGAGCTACTATCGGTACACCAACAATAAGAACAAAATTCAAAATGGCTTCAATAAAAGCCGGGAGGCTATCTATTCCAGCGATAGGATTATTGATATGGGTATCAATTTTAATACCAGTATTAGCTGGAGTACAACCAGTAGGTTTGTTAGGATTTGTAGATTCACAAGTTTGAGCTAAAACTGGAATTGTCAAAACAAACATAATTATAAATAAAAAAATATATTTTGAAACTATTGATATAATATTATATTTATTTCTTTGTAAATTTTTCATATATGAGATATTAATAATAATTACTTAAGATAAGTTTTACCAGTAAAACCAAGTGTTGTAAAAATAGTATTTACTATCAACCAGGCTGCTAATGCTAAAATATATCCTATAACAACATTTTTTATAATTGTTTTTGCTTTTGTTAATTTTTCTGGGCTACCACCTGAAAACAACATTAAAGCTCCTGCATAGCAAAGAGCAATAGCAGCAAGCGGTGTAGCAAAAAAGAACAAAAGAAAAGATATAATATTATTAATTAATAACATTATATAATCAAAACCACAAGGAGTAGCAAAATTTCTCTCATTCATTATTTGACCTTCTTTGTTTTTCATTGGCGAGCCATTTTTATCTAAAATAGGTTTATCAACAAGAGAACCAGTATTACAACCCGGAACAATAGGATCTCCAATATTATAGGCATACAAAGTATTTGTATAAAAAATTGGGCTAAATATAAAACTAAATCCTATAATTAATGCAAAAATATATTTTTTCATAAAATTATTTTTTTATTATAAATTCGAGTTGATTTTGAGTTTTATTGATAGCATCGGTAATAGATAATTTATTAGAGAGTATATTTTTTATTAATTCAGAAAATATTAAATCACTACTATCATTATCTGGGTCAAGCCATGTACTAGTAATAATAGCTGAATTAAAAAAAGTAAATAAATATGGATTTACTGGCTTGTCAGCAAGAAGTGTACGCACCACCGGTGGCAATGAAAGAGCTACACTAAAATTCTTAGCAAAATCACCAGTAGTCAGCATGCCTGCCACACTAAGAGAAGTAGCAATACTCGTGGAATTTTTATTAACAGCTAATGCATATATTTCACCATATGTTCTCTTTACATTAGTACCACGTGTTTGAGGTATTTGAGTGACATCAAAACTTAAATTTGGGTTAACTGATTGAATTGTAAAAAGCTCACTCGCCCGACCAAGATAAAATACAAGTTTCCCTCCAGTAAACATGTCTATAGAATTTAATAATGCTCTATTCCATGAATAAGCAGGTAAAGTAGGATTAGAAAACTCAGTAAAGAAAGAAAGCACAGATTCTGCCGGAGATATCGGTAATGATAATGGATTATTATTTAAAATAGGAGCATAACTTTTGTCTATTTTGGTTATAATTAAGTTACCATTTTGGATCAATAATGTTCCAAGTACATCTTTAGCATGAGTAATATTATCATACTGCCCTAAGGCAATCATACTTTGGAGTATTGTGCCATCATCTTTCTTTTTAGTTAATTTTGAATTTAAATTAAATAATTCATCCCAATATTCTGGAACTTTTACAATACCATCATTTGAAAGTAAATCTTTATTATAATATAAAACCATAGGATCAACTATTATAGGTAAACCTATAATACCATCGCTATCAAGATAAACATACGCTCCATCAATAAATGAATCTCGAAATGTTTTTTCTGGGTAACTAGCATAAGGAATTTTATATATAAAGTTACTATTTTTTATAATCATATCAGGAGATATAAAAAATAAATCAGGACCCTTACCTTCAGCAAATGCTTCAAGTAATTCTTGTTGATAAGTTGATTCCTTTTTGGGGACATAACTAATAGTCAAATCTTTATTTGTATTTCGTGTATCATCAAAAATTTTATAAATATCTGGGTTATTAAATGTTCCCCAAACAACAATCTTACCTTGTAAATTATTTTTTGTATTACTCGATATTCCTCCAATTTTAAGCAATCCTGAAAATATCAAAACAGCAAAAACAAAAAATGCTAAAAATACTGCAACTAAAATTGTCTGAAAATTATTCATTGTATAAAAATTATACCATATTGATTAGGAGAGACTAAAATTCTGTCTATCTCTTTAAATCCACGTTTATTAAACAATAAAGAAGCTCTACTTTCTGTCACTATATGTTGTGTAATTAAATCATCACTACCTAATGAATATTTTAAATCAACAAGAAGTATTTTACCATTTTCTTTTAAAATACGTTTTGCTTCATCAATAAGACCCAACTTGTCTTCTGTTTGAGATAAAACATTAGAAATAATAACTACATCCATACTCTTGTCAGCTATTTTAGTTCCTCCAATTTTTTCAATATCACCCCAAATACAATCAATATTTGTAATACCCCATTCTTTTATATCACTTTCAAGCTTCTTTAACATATCCTTTTGAACTTCTACTGCATATACATGACCAGTATTACCAACCTTTATGCTTGTTGCTCTAGAATAAAAACCGGTTCCAGCGCCCAAGTCAGCTACACGCATACCTTCTTGTAATCTAAGTTGTGCAATATTTTTTTCTGGATTTGAAAACATATATTTTATTATATCATATAAAAATCAAAAAATGAGCAATCCTTTATCCGAAAGACAAATAAAACAATAAAATTCGCAATAATTCCACCCCTGTATATTTATTGCAAATATATTTTTCACCTCTAATGCAATATTTTTATAATTGAAAATATGTCCTCAAAATTTTATCATTTTCAATTTTTTCAGAAATTATATATAAAATTTCTTTACCTACTTTAAAATCCAACTTCAAAAGAGTGATTAATTCTTCACAATCATAGGGATATACCCAAACACTATTTTGTAGCCTTATAAAACCAATTTGTTTTAAGGTAAATCGTAATTTATCTCTTTGTAATCTTTTTACTTGTGGAATATCAAAAATAACTATCCGCCATTTTTTATCCCATTTTGTAGGTTTTTTAAATTTAAAATTATCTTTTTCAAGAGTTATCAATTTTAATTTACCTTTTTCTGTAAGTCTGAGATATTTCTTTCCATCTTTTTCAATAAAAACAACTAGACCTAAGGATATTAATTTTGATAATGATCTATTTGTATCATATTTAAAATTTTTAAATTTTTTATCTAATCCGAGAGGTTTTAATGCCTGAAGTGCATTTGGTGCTAAAAGTGCAACACTTAAGATTCCAACAGTAGCAATTGAACTCAAAATAATCTTTTGAATATTTGTCTTTTTTCTCTCTTTTTTTAATTCTTTCTCTATTTCAGACATATACTTATATTATATTAAACCAAAATTAATTTGCAATAATTCCACCCCTGTATATTTATTGCAATATGTATCAAATATACCACTAAAGAATATTTGATAAGTTCTTATAATTTTTTAATTATAAGAAGTGGCTCTCCTGTTTCAGTATTTGGTAATTCGTTAGAGAATTTACCTTTTTGCAACCATACTGTTGGATATCCATTTTTAATACCATATTTTATTCTTCTTATCATTCTATCATCTATTATTAAAATTTCATTCTTTGGTAAATTAAGCTTTAAAACTATTTCATCAAAAAATTAAATCTTTATCTCCATCTGTTACAGCAACAAAATCAAAAAATCTTCTAAGGGGAGATTTTTTGATTTGCTCTTTTCTTTCTTCTAGGCTCGCATTTGTTTGATGAGTAACCAAAGATGCAATAGCTAATCTTAATTTTTTTTCAGTGCAAAAATTTATCACTTCTTCTGATTCAGAAAATTCTTTTTTAGTTTCAAAATTAAATAAAGTTCTTCCTCAATCAAAAATAATAGCTTTTATATTCATACTTATTCTACAAAAAGGTAATCGAAGCGATATTGTCTCCAGCACGCATTTTCATAACTGTCACACCTTGAGTCTGACGACCAGATGTCGGGATAGATTTAAGGTCAACTCGTATAACTTGACCTTTCTGAGATACTGCAATAATTTCATTCTCATCACCAACTATCTTCGCAACAATAAGTTTACCAGTTTTAGGAGTAACTTTTGCAGTCTTTATGCCTGACCCTCCACGTTTTTGTGTTTTATATTCTTTTATATTTGTTTTTTTCCCAAGACCATTTGAAGAAAGTGTCAATAATGCTAGAGCTGTCTCTCCCTTAGGAACTCTATCTACTCCAATAACAAAATCACCTTTGCCAATCTTCATAGCTCGTACTCCAGATGCTTGGCGCCCCATAACACGGACGTCTGACTCTTTAAAACGAATAGATTGACCAAGTGTTGTTGCAAGCATTACATCATCCCCTTTTACAAGAGCAAGTACTTCTTGAAGTTCATCATCTTTTGAAAGAGATATTGCTATTAATCCACTTCGACGAACATCTTTAAAACTCGAAGCTTCTACTTTCTTGACAACACCATTAGTTGTCACTAACAACAAATGTTCAACTGTTTTTTTAACTTCTTTATCGATTGGTAATATTGAAGTTACCTTCTCATCACCTTCGAGTGATATAAAGTTCATAATTGATTTACCTTTTGTTGCTCTTTTACCTTCAGGAATATCATACATTTTAATTTGATAAGCCTTTCCACGATTAGTAAAAAATAGTAAATCACTATGAGTATTGCAAGATAATAACATTGTAACAAAATCTTCTTCTTTAGGTTCAATATCTATCACACCAACTCCTCCACGTTTCTGGGCACGATATTCACTAGGATCAGTACGTTTTACATAACCACCTTTAGTAAAAACAAGAACCGACTCTTTTTCTGGAATAAGATCTTCTTCATTTATGGCTTTTACTCCACCTTTAATAATACGAGTTCGACGAATATCTGTATATTTAGCACGTATTTCTTTAAGTTCATTGCTTATGATATTAAGCATCTTCGCAGGTGAAGCAAGTAAAGCTTCAAGATTTTTTATTAATTCTTGTTTTTCTTTTAATTCAAGTTCAACATTCTTACGCTCAAGACCTGCTAATTTTTGAAGCTTCATTTCAAGAATTGCTACAGCTTGCAATTCAGAAAATTTAAACTCTTTCATTAAATTAAATTTAGCTGTTATTGTATCTTTCGAAGCACGAATAACAGAAATAACCCGATCGATATGATCAAGAGCCTTTTTTAATCCAAGCAATATATGCTCACGCTCACGCGCTCTATGTAGATCGTATTCTGTACGACGACGAACAACTACGACTCTATGATCAATAAACTCTGACAATAAACTTTTAAGTGAAAGTGTTTGCGGTACACCATCGACAAGAGCGACAATATTAAAATTAAATGATTGCTCAAGCTGAGTGTGTTTATAAATATAGTTCAAAACTTTCTGAGGGAAAACACCTGCTTTTAAATCAATAGCAATACGAATATCTTTTGCAGATTCATCACGAAGACCTTTAATACCTTCAAGTTTCTTTTCTTGAATTAGACTTGCTATCGCTTCTATAAGAGTAGATTTATTTACTCGGTACGGAATAGAAGTAATTATAATTTGAAACGTTCCAGTTTTTTGCTCTATAATTTCTGCTTCACCACGAGTCACTACTCCTCCTCGTCCTGTTGAATATGCATGCAATAAATCTAATTGACCATAAACAATACCTCCTGTTGGAAAATCTGGACCTTTTATAAATTGCATTAAATCTTCTGTTGTAGCATTCTTATTTTCAATTAAAGCAATAGTCGCATCAATAGTTTCAGTTAAATTATGTGGTGGTATATTTGTTGCCATCCCAACAGCAATACCAAGAGTACCATTTAACAATAAGCTTGGAACTGCGGTTGGGAGTACAATCGGTTCACGACGTGTCTGGTCATAATTAGAACGAAAATCAACTGTTTCTTTTTCAAGATCAAGCAATAATAAAGAAGATATGCGAGACATTTTTGCTTCAGTATAACGCATAGCTGCAGCTCCATCACCATCAATTGAACCAAAGTTACCTTGACCAAAAATAAGAGGATATCGATATGAGAAATCTTGAGCCATATTCACCATGGAATCATAAACTGCAACATCTCCATGTGGATGATACTTTCCAAGTACATCACCAACAACAGCTGCACTTTTACGAAAACGACCTTGATAGGTCAATCCCATTTCATGCATTGCATAAAGAATACGTCGATGGACTGGTTTTAACCCATCACGGACGTCAGGAAGCGCACGATCGGTTATAACCGACATCGCATAATCTATAAATGATTCTTTCATTTCAGTACTAATATTCACTGAAACAACATTTATATGTTCTGGTTTTAATTCTTCTTTTGACATATTATTTGACAGTCGAAAGTTCTACTGGAATTAAATCTATCTGTTTTGGAGCTGGCTTTTCATTTTTCTTTGAAGAAAAAGAAAAATTACCAACACTGGCAGTAATATTTTGATAAGCATCAGTAATTGAATCAGAAAACAATGTAAATGGTTTAACACTTGTATCCACTTCTGCTAATTGTTTTTGACCAAATCGATCATTAAGACTATAAACCCACACAGACCCAACAACTGCCATAGATACAACTAAGGAAGCTACGAGTATTTGTTTGCGGACAACTTCTCTTTTAGATTGTAATTTTTTTATATATGTACGCATATAAATTTAAAAATTATGATAATAATACAACGACTTTACCTTCATAAGAAACAATATCTTTAGCTTTAATTGTTAATTTTTCTATAGGTGCGAGACCCTCTTGTCCTGCTTCCTTTAAAAAAGTTTTTAAAGTTTCTTTATTATACTCCATTGGAATAATAATTTTAGGTTCAAGAGAAACAGCAAGCTTATATGATTCCTTTTGAGTAAGTAAATCATCATTACCAACTGGTACAAACAAAATATCAGGTGATCCTATCTGACCTCTAACTTCAACACTAAGTTTACCATCTAAAACACAACCCAAAAAACAAATAGATATCCCATCAACAGAAAGAGAATAAATTGTATTAATATATTTTTTACCACCAACAGTGACCTCATTCATAATACCTTTTATAAAAATATCTTTAATTTCATAATCACCTGGTCCGTGAACCTCAAATGGTAAAGTATCACCATGCCCTACCATTTCAAAACCATTATAATCAGGATGATTTATCGTTGAAAAAGCAATAGTTGATCCAAAACGTGATATTTTACTTACAGTTTTTGAATTTTTACTAATAGGATTAAAAGCAAGAATAATATCTCCTTGTTGAATTTTAAAGAATTGTTTACCTAGGTATGTAATAATCATACACTCATTATAGCAAATTTTAATAAAATTAAAAGGGTAAAATTAAAATGAAAATTATTATCTTCTTGCAAAATGAATATATATATAGTATAGTAACATCTATTATAAGCTTAGATTGAGATTAACCCTTAACAAATAACTTACACTATATTTTTATTGTAAGTATTCAAAAGACTCTCAAATCTCTGCCGCATAAAGCGGTTTTTTTAATTTACAAATAAAAAATTAATATGAAAAAAAGTGAAAATACAAGTACGATAAATAGTATTGCGGAATATGCAAAAATTGAACTTTCAAGTATAGGTAAAATGCTCGAAAAAACAGAAATTCCACCACAAGTCGATGACCTTGTTGAAGGCCACGTTATTTCAATACAAAAATCATCAGTCTATATAGATCTTACTCCATTTGGAACAGGTATCATTTATGGTCGTGAATTTATTAATACAAAAGATATAATTAAAAAGATAAATATTGGTGACATTGTTAAGGCCAAAATAGTATCAAATGATAATGAAGAAGGATATATAGAACTTTCTCTTAAAGAAGCAAAGCAAGCTCTTATTTGGAGTGAAGCAGATAAAGCTATAAAATCTAAAACTGCTCTTGAGCTTACTATTAAAGAAGCAAATAAAGGAGGACTCATACTTGAATGGCAAGGTATTGCCGGATTTTTACCTGCATCACAACTTAAAAGTGAACACTATCCTCGTGTAGAAGATTCTGATAAAGATAAAATTTTAAAAGCCTTAAAAATGCTAGTCGGTAAACGTATTACAGTTGTTATGATTTCTGCATTGCCTAAAGAAGGTAAATTAATATTCTCTGAGAAAGATAACAATCCAGAAGAACGTCAAGAAATTATTGGCAAGTATGCTGTTGGAGATGAACTTGAATGTCTAATTGCTGGCATAGTTGATTTTGGTATTTTCCTTAAAGTTGAAGAAGGTCTTGAGGGTCTTGTCCATATATCTGAAATTGATTGGGGCCTTGTAGAAGACCCTCGAACAATGTTTAAAGTTGGTAATACAGTAAAAGCTAAAATAATAGAAATAAAAGATGGAAAAATTTCATTATCAATCAAAGCTTTGAAAGAAAATCCATGGAATGAATTTGAAAATACTCTTAAAAAAGGAGATATAGTATCAGGAGTTATCATTAAATTCAACAAACACGGTGCACTAGTATCTATCAAGCAAGGTGTCGCTGGTCTTGTCCACAACTCAAGCTTTGGATCTGAAGAAAAGCTCAAAGAAAAACTTGAATTAGGAAAAACATACAATTTTCAAATAACTCTATTTGAACCAAAGGATCAACGTATGACTCTTATCTTTCTAGAAGCAGGAAAGAAAGCAGAAGAAGTAAAATAAATCTTAATTTGTAGAGCATTAAAAAATC
>JAVHPX010000036.1:0-11553 GCA_036170795.1 Minisyncoccota bacterium | reverse complement strand
TATGAAAATTCACTTAGCCACAGACCATGCCGGTTTCATACATAAAGAAGCTGTGAAAAAGTATCTTACCCACGAAGGGTTAGAGGTAGTAGATCATGGGGCGTTTATGATTGTGGAGGACGATGATTATCCAGACTTTATAAAACTTGCAGCCGAAGGAGTAGCGAAGGGTCCTGACAATATGGCTATAGTCTTTGGTTACTCAGGAGAAGGTGAGGCAATGGTAGCCAACAGGTATCCTGCTATACGCGCAGGAGTTTACAATGGCGGCAATGAAGATATTATTAAACTTATGAGAAAACACAATAATGCCAATATGCTTTCCATCGGGGCGCACTTCATTTCAATAGATCAGACACTTCAGGTTGTAAAACTCTTTCTCTCTACACCATTCTCAGAAGAAGTACGTCATATAAGAAGATTAACTAAATTCTAATATATGACAGAGGTCACACCTGCATTATTGGTAAAAGATTTTAATGAGCTCCGCGAAGGACTTTCTCGAGTAGTAAATATAGCGTCTACTGTCCAAATAGATGTTTGTGATGGTAAATTTGTCTCATCTATAACATGGCCTATGAATTCTTCTGATGAATCAAGTGTCGAATCTATTCTTAACGAAGAAGAAGGTTTGCCATTCTGGGATGCTCTTGATTTTGAATTTGATCTTATGATTATTAATGCTCATGAACAGTTTGAATTCTTTACTCGGCTTGGCGCTCGAAGAGTTGTTTTTCATATTGAAGCAGAACTTGATAAAATTAAATTTAAAGAATTCCTAGAAGGTTTGGATATGTATGTCCGTGAGAATATAGATATAGGAATCGCTTTCAATACTACCACTCCTGTAAGCGAACTTGCACAATTTATTTCTCATATTGATTTCGTGCAGTGTATGGGTATCGAACATATAGGTACACAAGGTGAGCCATTTGATCATCGTGTACTCGAACAAATAAAAGAATTGCGAAAGCTTTATAGAGAGCTTATAATAAGTGTTGATGGAAGCGTCAATGAAACAACGGCACCACTACTTGTAAAAGCTGGAGCGAATCGACTTGTAGTAGGATCTGCTTTATTTAATAGTCATAATATAAGTGAAACAATACAAACTTTAAAAAATTTATAAAATAATATGATCGATACATTAAGTGGTCAGAAAAATAAAGAGTTAGAATTGAAAGCAAACGATATTCGTGAGAGTATTATTAGCATGTTACTTGAAGCAAAATCTGGTCATACTGCTGGTCCTCTTGGTATGGCAGATATTTTTACTTTACTTTATTTTCATGCAATGCGACATGACCCCAAAAATCCTAACTGGGAAGAAAGAGATAGATTAGTACTTTCAAATGGTCATATATGTCCAGTCCTTTATGCAACTATGGCTCATGCTGGATACATGCCAATCGAAGAGCTTCAAACGCTTCGCAAATTTGATTCGCGTCTTCAAGGCCACCCTCATCGTGATTTTATGCCATGGCTTGAAAATTCATCAGGACCACTTGGATCAGGTCTTTCTCAAGCAGTTGGTATGGCGCTGGCAGATCGTATGGATAATGGAGTAAATACTGATAAGACGATCTATGTGCTTCTTTCTGATGGTGAACATGATGAAGGAAATACTTGGGAAGCAATATTACTTGCTGGTAAAAATAAACTACGTAATTTAATAGCCATTGTTGACCGCAATAATATACAAATAGATGGCTACACTGAAAACATCATGCCACTCGGGGATTTGGGAGCAAAATATGAACAGTTTGGCTGGCATGTACAAGAAATAGATGGGCATAATATGAGAGAGATTAATGACGCTATACAAAGAGCTAAAGCAGTTTATGAAAAACCATCAGTTATTATTGCTCGTACAATCCCTGGTAAGGGAGTAAAGGAATTCGAACGTGATTATAAATGGCATGGCAAACCACCAAATAAAGAACAAGCAGAAATGGCACTCAAAGAACTTCGAACACTAAGAGGAAGAATTAAAAGTGAACATGAATAATATGGAAAATATAAAACCTAAAAAAAATATCTTAGAAAAGATTATTAAATTATCAAAAATAATTTTTGTTGTATCAATAATACCGATTGTTATTTTTTATGCTTTTAGCTGGGAGTGGGCTGGTGATTACCCAGATTCATTAAGTTTTATATTTGATAATATATATTTCTTTATTCTATTATCAGCACTATCCTTGCTTTCAATAGTAATTTTTTCTATTGCAAATTTTTTATATAAAAATCTGAATAAAATAAAATAATGCTTAACCAAGAATTAAAATTAAATACTAAACTTTTTAATGACGATGTCGAGCAGGTGCCGATTCGTCAAGGATTTGGGGAAGGATTGTTGCAAGCGGGTATTGATAATGAACAAATTGTCGCTCTGTGTGCTGACCTTGTAGAATCTACAAAAATGAATTTATTTTCTGAAAAATTTCCGGAACGTTTTATTGAGATCGGTGTAGCTGAGCAAAATCTAGCCTCTGTTGCATCAGGTATGGCTGCCATGGGTAAGATTCCTTTTATATCTTCGTATGCGATGTTTAGCCCTGGTCGCAATTGGGAACAGATCCGTACTACTATTTGCTACAATGATCGTCCTGTAAAAATTGCTGGTTCTCACGCAGGTATTTCAGTTGGTCCTGATGGTGGTACTCACCAAGCTATTGAAGATATTGCTATTACCCGTGTGATACCTAATATAGTTGTAATATCTCCGTGTGATGCTATTGAAGCAAAAAAAGCTACTCTTGCTTGTGCGAAGACAAAAGAGCCAACATATTTGCGTCTTGCTCGAGAGAAAACTCCGATAATTACATCAGAAGACACTCCTTTTGAAATAGGTAAGGCACAGATAGTATTTATTCCTGAATCTGGTCTTGCTCAAGTTGGTATTATTGCTACAGGTGCACTATTACACAAAGCACTTATTGCAGCTCATGATTTAGAAAAAAATGGGATTAAAGTGAAAGTTATGAATCTCTCGACCATTAAACCACTTGATAGTCAGAATATAATAGCTCTTGCCAGGGAAGTAAAATGTATCGTGACAGTTGAAGAACATCAAATAATAGGTGGTATGTGTTCGGCTGTTGCTGAGTGCTTAAGTGCAAATTATCCAGTACCAATAGAATTTATTGGAGTTCAAAATAAGTTTGGTCAATCAGGTACACCAGCTGAACTCATAGAACATTATGAAATGGGTGTATCACATATTACAAAAGCTGTGGAGAAAGTGATAAAAAGAAAAATTTAATTCTTTTTATAATTTTTTAATTCCTCATCAAACTGATTTTGTAATTCATTAAGATTTTTAATATCTTTTCTTAATTCTTTTAAACTTTCTTTTTCTCTATCGAGCCCACCTTCTATAGGAACATTATGTTGTTGTTCATAATCTCCTATTTTTTGTTTGTATTTTTTAATCGTTTCTTTTATTTTTTCTAATTCAGTAAGATTTATATGGTGAGTATTATCAATAATTTTATGAAATTGATTCTGGACTTTACTTATATTTTCTTTTGCTTTTATATAACTTTCTAATTCAATTAATGATGGCATTAATTGAATTAACTTTTCTTCATATTGCTTTAAAATAGGTTCAGGATATAAATAGTTTTTAGTCTTGGGAATTAATCTATTCATCTCACTTAATGCATCTTCTGAAGATTGATTTTGATTAAAATTGGAAAATTCTAATGACATATTTTTTAATTTAATTTTTTAATCTTATAATCTTCTGGTGCTTTTTCTAAATATTCTGAAATCTTTTCTTGCGTAAGAAGTCCTTTTTGTGCACCGATGAATTGTGTCACAGACATTGCATTAATTGGAGCCCAAGTTAAAGCTTCTTCTAATGTCTTACCCATACAAAGGGCTGATGTTATAGTAGATTCATACGCATCACCAGCACCTGTACGCTCTTTAGGTATATGAGGGTAAATTGGCATAAACCATACAGTACCATCTTCTTCACGAGCATATGCACCTTTGATACCATCAGTTATAACTACAATCTTAGGACCAAGAGAGTGAAGTATATCCATTAACTTTTGAACATCTGTTTCAATAATCTTTAATATTCTCTGTGCTTCTTCTACGTTACAATAGAAAATATCTGTTCGTTCATAAATATCTTTCAACTTTTCAGTACCAAGCTTAATTTGAAATGTACCAGGCTGAAAAGCGAGTTTAGTTTCATGATGTTCTTTTAACCACTCAGAAATTTCATGATGAAATCCTTCTGTATTTTCACCAAGAGATGAAAGATAAATCCATTTAGGAGCTTTTGTATTTTTTAAAAAATGTCTTTCAAATGGTGCATGATTTACAAGTATCGTACGCTCTGGCCCATACCATAATACATAGTGATAATTTGTAGGAAGTTTTGGATCAGTCTCTATGTATTCAAGACTAACATTATTTTCAGTAAGTACTTTCATACAAGCTTTACCGTAATTATCATCACCAACTACTCCAGATAAAGCTGAGCGTAATCCTAGGCGACTAGCAGCAACTGCGGCATTAGCACTATTTCCAACAGCATAAACAATCTCATGAAATTCAAAAGGGACTTTATCTCCAAAACGTACACAAAGTTTACAATTTTCCTGATCAAGATCGCATGTTGCTTCTGCATCTTTTAATCTTATAAAATCATCAACAACAAGATCACCGATAGCTAAAATATCAATTTGATTTTCCATATGCGATATTATATCACAGTATGTTATAATATTCTATATGAAAACATTACGTGAATATATTAAAGAAGCGGATGAAAAGGGAATAGCGATTGGGCATTTTAATATTTCAAATTTAGAAAGTTTACATGGAGTTTATAATGCAGCAAAAAAATTAAATGTACCAATAATTATAGGAATGACAGAAGGTGAAGAACAATTTGTTGGTATGGAAGAAGGTGTAGCACTTATAAAGGCACTTCGAGATAAAGATAATTATCCAATATTTTTAAATGGCGATCATCATTATAGTTTTGAAACAGTCAAAAGAGCAATAGATGTTGGATATGATTCAGTTATTATTGATGGGGCTAAACTTTCACTTGATGATAATATAAAAATAACAAAAAAATGTGTTGACTATGCTCATGAAATAAATATGGCTTTCAATCGTGATGTGCTCGTAGAAGCGGAGCTTGGATTTATTGGTCAATCATCAAAAATGCTTGGTACTATGCCAGATGGAGTATCTGAATCTACAATGACTTTACCTGAAGATGCAAAATCATTTGTTGAGCAAACTGGTGTTGATATGCTTGCTCCATCAGTCGGCAATGTTCATGGTATGATACGAAGTGGTAATCCACGACTTCATCCAGAAAAAGTAAAAGAGATTCGTCAGGCTTGTGGTATCCCTCTTGTACTTCATGGAGGATCAGGAACAATGGATGAAGACTTCATAGAATGTATTAAAAATGGAATAGATATTGTACATATCAATACAGAAATTCGTATCGCATATAAAGAAGCATTAATAAAAACTCTTGACGATAATAAAGAAGAAATTGCACCATATAAATATCTTCCAGAAGCTGTGAATGCTATTGAAAAAGTAGTAGAAGCTCGACTTAAACTTTTTAATAATATTAAATAATAAAACATGAAAGACGAGATTAAGAAATTCTGGAAAGGTGATATAGAAGATAATGAGGAATCGCTTGCAAAGTATTCTCACGATGCATCGTTGCTTGAAGTTAAGCCCGAACTTGTAGTTTTTCCTAAAGATAATGAAGATATAAAAGCACTAGTAAAATGGGCAAGTAAAAATAAAGAAAAGTATCCAGAATTAGCTCTAACTCCTCGTTCTGCTGGAACTTGCATGTCCGGTGGAGCTATTGGCGAATCAATTATTATTGATTTTACTAGATATATGAATAGAACTGGAAAGATTGATAGAGTTTCACCCTTCCAAATCATTCCAAAATATCCTAAAGCTCATGCTGTGACTATCACAGGAAAAGCCATTGTCGAACCAGGAGTATACTATAGAGATTTTGAACCATTAACTCTAGAGAAAAATTTATTATTACCATGCTACACTGCGTCGAAAAGTTTAAATGCTCTTGGAGGAATGATCGGAAATAATTCTGCTGGTGAAAAGACACTCAACTACGGTAAAACTGAAGATTATATTAAAGAACTAAAAGTAGTTTTTACTGATGGTAGAGAATACATTGTCAGACCTCTCAATAAAAAAGAATTATATGCCAAAATAGCGCAAGGTGACTTTGAAGGTGATATTTATAAAAATATATTCGCCCTTATAAACGAAAATAAAGAAGATATTAAAAAAGCAAAGCCAAATGTTTCTAAAAATTCAGCAGGATATTATTTATGGAATGTTTGGGATGAGGAAAAAGAGATTTTTGATTTGAGTAAGCTCATAGTAGGTTCTCAAGGAACGCTTGGTATAGTGACTGAAATAACTCTTCATCTAGTAGATACTAAACCATACTCAAAGCTTGTTGTAGTCTTTATGAAAGATACACAAAGACTTGGTGAAATAGTTGATACTATATTACCTCATCATCCAGAAAGTCTTGAGTCTTATGATGATGCAACGATGAAGCTTGCTATAAAATTCTTTCCAGACTTTTTAAAAAAGAAAGGTCTTTGGGGTATGATAAAATTTATGTGGAGTTTTTGGCCAGAAGTATTTATGATGAGTACATTTGGAATACCAAAACTAATTCTTCTTGTAGAATTTGCTGGTAATAGTGAAAAAGAAGTAGATAATAATGCAAAAGTATTATTGCCAGATTTAAAAAAGTTTTCTTTTAAGACCCATATTACTACATCATCTGCTGAATCAGAAAAATATTGGGATATCCGTCGTGAGAGTTTTGCTTTACTGCGTAAGCATATCAAAGACAAACATACTGCTCCGTTTATTGATGATGTAGTTGTTATTCCAGAATATTTACCTGAGTTTTTACCTAAATTGAGTAAAATTTTAAATCAATATCCTATAACTTATACTATTGCAGGACATGCTGGTAACGGTAATTTTCATATTATTCCTCTTATGGATTTTTCTGACCCTAAAACTGCGCCAATAATAATAGAATTATCAAAGAAAGTTTACAATTTGGTATTTGAATACAAAGGTTCAACGACAGGAGAACATAATGATGGAATAATACGCTCACCATTTCTGATGCAAATGTTCGGTGTCAAAATATATAAACTCTTTGAAGAAACAAAGAAAATCTTTGATCCACAAAATATTCTTAACCCAGGCAAAAAAGTCGGAGCAACTATGGATTACATTAAAAATCATATTATTAAAGAAGGCCATAATTCATCACATAAAGTTTAAAAAATTAATTTTTTAAAAGTTGCTCCACTTTTAATTTTATGTTATTATCATCGCTATGCAAACATTAACAGGAACTATGCGAAGTAAGACTGACAAGTTGAGTATTATACGATCTAACGGTATGATTCCAGCAGTTGTCTATGGCGCTCATGTGAAAAACACATTAATTTCCGTATTGAATATTGATTTTAAAAAAGTTTTTAAAGAATCAGGTATATCAAATAGTATATTACTTGATATAAAAAGTAAAAAAATTGATGTACTTATACACGATATTCAAGTAGACCCAGTTAAGGGATTTCCTATTCATATAGACTTCTTAGCTATTGATATAAATAAACCTATTGAAGTAATAGTACCTCTTGAATTTATAGGTATAGCTCCAGCAGAAAAAAATGCTCTTGGTTCACTTGTAAAAGTTCTTCATGAAGTAAATATCAAAGGATTATCTAAAGATTTACCGCATACTATAGTAGTCGATATTTCAAGTCTTGAAACTCTTGATAACCAAATTCATGTTAAGGATATAGTACTGCCAAAAGGTGTCAGTATGATTACCGAAGATGATGAAGTTGTAGCTCTTGTCGCAATAATCAAAGAAGAAATCGAGGAAGCTCCGATAGATATATCAGCAATTGAAGTAGATAAAAAAGATAAAAAGGAAGAAGAAGGAGAAAAATTAAAATCTGAATAATACAATATATATTATATGGTATACTATAAAAGTATGTATATAAATTATCATACTAAATATTTTTTTCCTTTGATTTTAATAGTTATAATTATCTTTACTGGATCTATAACGATAGTACTACCAGCATATGCGGAAAGCCAAGCATTGCAAAATGCTCAAGCCGATAAAGTACGACTTCAAGCAGAATACGATCAATTAGTAAAAGAAATAGAACAAAAACAAAAAGAACTTAGTAATCAAAAAGGACAATCTGTATCTCTTTCAAGAGATATTGCTATTCTTACTACTCAAATTAAAAAAGCTAAGCTTGATATACAAGCAAAAAATATAGTAATAAAAAAATTAGGTGGTGAAATAACACAAAAGAATAAAGCTATCGAAACATTAAAAACAAAAATAGATACCGAAAAAGAATCATTGGGACAATTAATACGTAAAGACAGAGAATTAGATAGTAAATCTATCTTGGCTTTTATTTTATCACAAGATACCATAGCAGATGCATACAGTGATATAAATACTTTTGCTTCATTAAAAGAAGGTATCAGGAAGTCTGTCAATGAGATAAGAGGGATCAAAGTTGAAACTGAATCAGAAAAAAAGACACTCGAGCAAAAGAAAAACCAAGCAATAGATGTACGTGTTTTGCTTGAAAATACTAAACAACAAGTACAATCGAATGAAATACAAAAACAACAGTTGCTTTCTATAAGTAAAAATAAAGAAAAAGAATATCAAAAAATATTAGATGAAAAAGCAAAACGGAGATCAGAAATACTTGCTACATTATTTAATCTTCGTGATGTATCTGCTATTCCATTTGGTAAAGCTCTCGAATATGCAATTAGTGCTTCAAAAGTAACAGGTGTATCACCTGCATTTATTTTAGCTATTATTACTCAAGAAAGTAACTTAGGTACTGATCAAGGTTCATGTTATGTTACAAATATGACTACTGGTGAAGGAATAAGTTCAAAAAGTAATAAATATTTTAAAAATGTTATGAAACCATCACGTGATATTAGTCCATTTATAGATATAACTCTTGCTCTCGGTCGTGACCCAACAAAGACCTTAATATCTTGTCCAATAGTATCAGCAGGAAGTTCAAGTTGGGGTGGAGCTATGGGACCTGCTCAATTTATTCCATCAACATGGAAGGGTATAAAAAATCGTGTTGCAAGTGCTTTAGGAGTAAAGACTGCAGATCCATGGAATCCTCCTGATGCAATTATGGCATCTGCATTATTTTTATCTGATCTTGGTGGTACTGGTAATAGCTATACATCTCAAATTAAAGCTGCTTGTAAATATTATGGTTCAGGAGGATCTACTTGTTCTTATGGTAGGCAAGTTATGGGAAGAGTTAAAACTATACAAACTAAAATGATTGACCCATTGCAGAACTAATAAATTCATGCTAGAATAACTTTTATATGAAGAAGAATATACATCCTAAATATAATAATACTTCAAAAGTTACTTGTGCATGCGGTAATATTTTTACTGTAGGTTCAACTCTTGATGAAATAAAAGTTGAAATATGTAGTCAATGTCACCCTTTTTATACAGGTAATGAAAAGGTTTTAGATATAGCCGGGCGTGTTGATCGTTTCAAAAAGCGTGCAGCTGTTGCAAAAAAGAAATAACTTATTAAATAAAAAACTAGTTTTGTAAGAGCTAGTTTTTTATTTTTGCTATATAATACTTTATATGAACTTTGATTTAGAACAACTAAAGAAAAACCATAAAACAAGCTACTTTGCTTTAGAATATGAACGTCTTTCTGGCGAAGAAAAAAAAATGAATGATATGGTAAACACAGATGAATCATTGCGTGATTTAGCTAATGAAGAATTACAGAACATTCAATTTCAAAAGGAAGCTGTTGAACGTCAACTCGATGAAATTATGAAAGCAGATATTGAAGAGGAGGAATTCCCAAATGAAGTTGTATTAGAAGTACGTGCTGGTACTGGCGGAGATGAAGCTTCACTTTTTGCACTTGAACTAGTTAATATGTATGAAAGATATTCTGATAACCATAACTGGACTAGTAAACATCTAGATGAATATACACTTGAAATTAAAGGTAAGGATGTTTATAAATTTCTTCGTTTTGAAACTGGTGTCCATCGTGTACAACGCATACCAGAAACAGAAAAAAATGGACGAATTCATACCTCAACTGCATCTGTTGCTATTCTTCCAATTAGAAAAAAAACAAAAATAATAATCAATCCTGCTGATCTTGAAATGGAATACTCACGTTCAGGTGGGGCTGGAGGTCAGAATGTAAATAAAGTTGAAACAGCTGTTCGTCTAATTCATAAACCGACAGGTATTGATGTCCGTTCAACATCTGAACGTAATCAACTTGGTAATCGCGAGAAAGCTATGAGTATTCTTATTTCCAAAATTCAAATGATGCAAGATGAAGAAGAAGCCAAGAAATATTCTGGTGATAGAAAAGCTCAAATTGGTACAGCAGACAGAAGCGAAAAAATTCGTACTTACAATTTTCCCCAAGATCGTGTCACTGATCACCGTATCAAACAATCATGGTCAAATATTCCAAGTATTATGGAAGGTAATTTAAATAAGATTATCGAAGCTATGCAAGCTGGAGAAGTAGGAAATGAGGAGGAAGAATAAGTAATGACAAGTGGTCTTTTATTTATTTCTGTGTTATACTTTCATCAGTAGTTAGCGTATGTTTTGGTTATTAGTTTCATACGATTTCGCTTTTGTAAGCATTTGAGTATGTAAATGAAATCAGGCTTGCCGATTACATTTATTATTAGTTTTCTTCAAGTATTCGATATGAAAGTATCATTACAAGAAGCATATTGTCATATATGGCAAAAAAGTTATATGTCGGTGGTCTTCCTTATAAGACGACTAACGATGAGCTTAAGTCTCACTTTGAGGCTGCAGGCCAAGTTGCATCAGCAACTATTATTATGGATAAGATGACCGGCCGCTCAAAAGGCTTTGGTTTCGTTGAAATGGAAAACGATGCCGATGCAACAAAGGCTATCTCAATGTTTGATGGTAAAGATTTCGAAGGTCGAAATCTTACAGTGAACGAAGCTCGTCCTATGGAAGAGCGCCCAGCAGGTGGTGGTGGTTTCCGTGGAAACAGATAATCTAGCGTTCTAAAGCTCTATCATAAAAATCCTCTCAAGTAATTAAGAGGATTTTTATTTATTAAATTTATTTGTGGAAGGATAATCTCGCCAACGGCGCGTGATTAAGAAGGATATCGATCCTTACAGGATCAGTACACCTTTTCCATTCGCGAGTACGCTCATATGTAAAAGGTTTTCGATTCCTTCATACAAGCAAAGCAGTTTGCTTGTTCACACACAAAAATCCCTAGCGGGATTTTTTTACTGTGCGTGTGGAAGGAATCGAACCTTCGACCTCTGTCTTATCAGGACAGCGTTCTACCACTGAACTACACACGCATTAGGATTTCTCCGTATAACCATAACTACACACGCATT
>JAVHPX010000035.1:0-12461 GCA_036170795.1 Minisyncoccota bacterium | reverse complement strand
TTCTCCGTTCAATCTAGTCCTAGAACTAGCTGATAACCCTAACTGGCTCCGGAGGCAGGGATCGAACCTGCGACCAATCGATTAACAGTCGATTGCTCTACCGCTGAGCTACTCCGGAATGTATTGATACTATCAAAAAATTGCAAAAAAAGCAAAAGAAAACCCTGCGTAGAGCGAAGGGTTTTCTTTATTTAAAACATCAATTGCTTAGTGAGCCATTACTGTATGAGTTTCCTGATGCTCAGATTTTCTTCCAAGCATACGAACTATGATAACAATAGCAAAGATTAATAAAATAACAATTAGCCATTGCCAAATCGAACTAGGCATAAAACTTCCAGAACCATTTAAAGAAAGAGCTGTTAATTGACTACCATTATTATATGGATAATTACTATTCATCTGATCTTTAGGTGCTTCAGCATTAATTACATTACCTTCATTTGTATTCGGTAATCTTTTATTTACTGATATAACAGTATTTTTTGTAGTTGTTGTGTTTGTATTATTATTTACTGTTTTAACTGAAGGTTTAATTGTTGTAGCTGGAACCTGAGTTGCATTCATAGTAGGAGTCCAAGTAGGAAGCTCTGTATATCCTGGATTATAATTATTAACTACAAATTGTGATGATTGAGTCCAAGGCACATATGGCTCATAAGCAAACGCAGTTCGAAAACCAATAATAAGAATAAATAAGGTTCCAAATGTTATTAAATTTTTTGTTATTTTATTTTTCATAATCGTATTATAGCATATAAATATACTACTTGTCAAGTGATTTTTAAGCTTACAAAGACTACATTATTTTGCTATAATCAACTTTATGTCTAAATATAATAAAAAATCAGTTCAACTTCCATCTCATATAAAACCAGAAAGATACACCTTGACCATCAAACCTGACTTAGAAGCATCCATATTTACAGGTAAAGAAATTATAAATATTTTAATCGATAAAACTATAAAAAATATTACTCTTCATTCTAAAGATATAAAGATTGAAACAGTAGAATTAATCCAAGGTAAAAATATTCAATTCGCCCAGAAAATCTCTTATGATATAAAATCTGAAACTACAACATTTACATTTAAACAACAAATTAAGAAAGGTAAAGCAAAACTATCATTAGTATTTGAAGGAATTATTAATGATAGTTTAAGAGGTTTCTATCGAAGTACATATACTATAGACAATAAAATAAAATATATAACTACTACTCAATTTGAAGCAACTGATGCTAGACGTGCATTCCCCTGCTTTGATGAACCGACACATAAAGCAATTTTTGATATATCTCTTATTGTCCCTGGTGCTCATACTGCTATATCAAACACAATACCAACAAGTATAAAAGAACATGAGGGTGGATATAAAATAATTAAGTTTGCTTCTACTCCTCGAATGTCTACTTATTTATTAGCTTTTATTATTGGTGAATTTGAATTTATCGAAGGATATACGAAAGATAAAGTACAAGTAAGAGTTTTCACAACAAAAGGTAAAAAGCACCAAGCAAAATTTGCACTTGAAGTCGCTATCAAATCACTTGAATTTTATAATGATTATTTTGATATAGACTACCCTCTTTTAGTGCTTGACCTTATTGCCATTCCAGATTTCGAAAGTGCAGCTATGGAGAACTGGGGAGCCATAACATTCAGAGAGACAGCAATACTAGTCGACGATGAACATTCATCCCTTTCCAATAAACAATGGGTAGCTATTGTTATCGCCCATGAGATTGCTCACCAGTGGTTCGGCAACTTAGTCACCATGGAATGGTGGACTGATCTATGGCTCAATGAAGGATTTGCATCATATATGGAAAATTACTGCGTTAACCATATGTTTCCAGAGTGGCATGTCTGGGATCTTTACTTAGCTGATCGCTACAGTATAGCGCTTCGGCTTGATGCACTCGCAAATTCGCACCCAATCGAAGTCACCGTGCACCACCCAAATGAAATTAATGAAATATTTGATATGGTTTCGTATGCAAAAGGTTCTGCTATAATACGACAGCTAGCGGAATATTTAGGACAAGATACATTCCGCGAAGGATTGCGTCACTACCTTAAAAAACATTCTTATAAAAACACAAATACGGTCGACTTATGGAATTCATTTGAAAAAGTAAGCAAAAAGAAAGTCAGAGAAATTATGAATTCGTGGACGAAGAAAACTGGGTACCCGCTTGTAACACTTGCGCAGACCAAACATGGATACATTGCCAAGCAAGAGCGATTCTTCTCAAGTCGTCTATCATCAAAAGCCAATATTGAAAACACAACATGGCAGATTCCCTTTTCCTATGAAAGCAACAATACTACATTAAAAGTACTCTCTACTAAAAAATCTATTCCCCTTATCGGTACATCCATCGGTAAGGTTAATAAAAATGAAGGTTCATTTATGCGGACTCGTTACGATAAATCAACACTTGCAAGATTAAAGACTGAAATAGAAAACGGCACACTTGGAACTAAAGACAGGCTTGGGCTTATTCGTGATCTGTTCGCCTTAGCAGAAGGTGGCTATATACCTACAGTTGAAGCACTAGAATTCTCACTCTCATATAAAAATGAAAAAGAATACATCGTCTGGTCAGAACTGGCTAGCGGAATATCACGAGTATACAACATTATTTCTGACCAACCATTCAAAGAAAAATACAAACTATACGTGCTGTCACTTTTCTCTCCACTTGCAGAGCGTATGACATTTGAAAAAAAGAAAGATGAAGTTCATTCTGATACATTCTTGCGCAACCTTGTTCTCTCATATGCAGGAAGTTATGGAGATAAAAATATCATAAAAAAGGCTAAGAGTCTATTTACAAATATGAAGAGCCATACAATTGCAGCTGACATACGTACAGTTGTATATACTATTGTTGCTTCAAATGGAGGTAAAAAGGAATGGGAACAATTCAAAAAACTTTTTACCGCAGAAGAACTTCACGAAGAAAAAGATCGTTATGGTAGAGCTTTGACCTCATTCCGAGACAAAACACTTCTAGCCAAGACTCTTATGTTTACACTCTCAAATGACGTCCGGACTCAAGATGCAACTTTTATGATTGGTGCTGTGTGGCAAAATACTCATGGTAGAGATCTTACGTGGCAGTTTGTAAAACATAACTGGACCACAATACTCAAAAACTATGGCGAAGGTGGGCATTTCTTGTCAGGACTCCTCTCTCCTTTGGGTAATCATATTAAAATAAAAGATGTTATTGATGCTAAAAAGTTCTTTAATAAAAATAATGCTCCAGGAGCAGATAGAACTCTCGAGCAAGTCTACGAGTGCATCTATTCGAACGCTGCTTGGCTCGCATCTGATAAAGCGGATATCAAAAAATGGCTAGAGAAAAAATTATAAAAAAATAGTATACTAGTCATATGAATATACACCCAATTTTTGTGCACTTCCCTATAGCCCTAATGACTGTTTATGCTATAGCCGAATTAATTAGATTCAGAAAACTTACAGAGGCCGCTTATTGGTTCTATGTTAAAGCTGTCCTCGTTATAGGAGGAACAGTGTCTGCATTCTTAGCTCTTAATACTGGTGAGAGTGCTGAGCAATTACTAGATCATAGTTTGCGCCCACTCATAAATATGCATGCTGATTTTGCGGATGCTTCTACTTTAATTTTTGGATTGATCGCTGCTATCTATTTGATAGTTTGGGTAAGTAAATCAGAATTTAATAAAAAACTTTCAGATAGTCAAATCGGTCCTCTGTGGACTAAACTTTCTACTTTTATAAATAGCATTTTAAACATGAGTATCATAATGATAGTTTTAGCTTTGATAGGACTTATCGCAATAACTATAACAGGTGGCCTAGGTGGAGCAATTGTTTACGGACCAAATGTTGACCCAATAGTCGGATTTATCTATCATTTATTCTTTTAAATGTATAAAAGTTTTCCTATGAAGCACGGTTATACCGTGCTTTTTTATTGCCTCATAATGTGCTTTCGTACCATAGCCAGAATGATTTTCAAATCCATATTCAGGATATTCTTTTGCAAAATTGGTCATTACAGCATCTCGAGAAACTTTCGCCACAATCGATGCACAAGAAATTACTGGGTGAAGTTCATCGCCTCTTATTATTGTCTCTTGGTGTATGTATTCGGCTGGAGCATGTAACCCACCATCTAAATAAATGTGAAACGAAGAAAACAAAACAGAATCTTCCAAATTTTTATCCGTGTCGGAGCCCTTTAGGGTAAAGCGGGAAAAATTTGGAAGATTCTGTGAAGTGACTTTGGAAAGAGATTCATTCAAAGCTTTCTGAATACATTTCACAATTCCAAACTTATCAATATTTTCTGTTGACACATAAGAAACGACAAAGTCACAATTACCTTTTTTCTTCTCTTTACTCAGATATTTGAACCATTTCTCTCTTTGTTTTTTGGTTAATTTTTTAGAATCTTTTAATTTTATTTTAGTTTCCTGTACCCCATTCGTAATTAGTAATTGATAATCAATCATTGCACAACTAAAAGAACAAACAGCCACCGGCCCTGCAATAGGTCCACGTCCAACTTCATCAATGCCAACAATATAACTCATATTTTCGGGACTTTTGTCCATATAGAGCTATCATACACCATTTGCTATACTAGAAGAATGAATTCTAAATTTATACATCTCCATACTCATTCTCATTATTCTCTACTTGATGGATTATCTAAAATTGAGAATATAGTACGTATAGCTAAAGAAAATAAAATGTCTGCAATTGCTGTGACTGATCATGGTAATATGTATGGAGCTATTGAATTCTACAAAGAGTGCCAAAAGGCTGGAATAAAACCTATTATCGGAGTAGAAGCTTATATAGCTGAACGCTCTCGCCGAGACAAAGAACCAGGTATAGATAATAAACGCTATCATCTAACGCTCCTTGCTCGCAATAAACAAGGATATAAAAATCTTATGAGGTTAGTTACATTGGCTAATCTGGAAGGTTATTATTACAAACCTCGTATGGATAAAGAAATCTTGCGAGAATTCCATGAAGGTATTATATGTCTTTCTGGTTGTATGGGTAGTCAGCTTTCACAAGCAGTCTTAGCTAACAATAATGAGAAAGCTGAAATGCTTGTTAAAGAACATCAAGAAATTTTTGGTAAAGAAAATTACTTTTTAGAAATACATTCACACCCACATATAGAAGGAGATAAAAAACTTCGTGACGGTATTGTTGAGCTTGGTAAGAAGTTCAATATTCAATGCATAGCCGCTCAAGATTCACATTATCCATGCGCTGATGATCATGAAGCTCATCACACACTGTTGCAAGTCAACACAGGAAGCGATGGCACTAATGGTAAATTTGAATTCTCTGATGATGATTTTTCTTTAATTAATGAAAAAACTGCACGGGAATACTTTAAAGACTATCCAGAATCTGTCGATAATACACAAATAGTTGCTGATATGTGTGAAGAATATGACCTGGAACTCGGCAAGGCATACTTTCCAGATTTTCCTATACCAAAAGGAACAACATCAAATAAAATTCTGCGTGATCTTTCTTACAAAGGATTTACATTACGAGAACTTCCACAATCAAAAGAATATATTGATCGCCTAGAATATGAACTTAATATTATAAAACAAAAAAATTATCCAACTTATTTTCTAGTTGTTGGAGATCTACTTCGTTATGCTAGAGAAAATGGAATATTAACTAATATTAGAGGATCAGTAGCAGGATCATTAACAACATATCTCTTGGGCATTACTAATGTTGACCCTATTGTATACAAACTTCCATTCGAACGATTTTTGAATCCTGAACGTCCATCACTTCCTGATATTGATATGGATTATGCTGATAATCGTAGAGATGAAATTATTGCTTATGCAAAAAGAAAATATGGCGAAGATAAAGTTGCACAAATTGGAACATTTGGAACAATGATGGCTAAAGGTTCTGTCCGTGATGTAGCTCGTGCACTTGGTTATCCATACACTGTAGGAGATCGTATATCTAGTATGATACCGCTCGGCTCTCAAGGTTCAGCTATGACGATTGATTATGCTATGGAAATAGTACCAGAACTTAAAGATGCGTATGACAAAGAACCTGATACAAAAAAAATTATTGATTTAGCTCTCAAAATGGAAGGATGCGTTCGTCATATCTCTGTACATGCTGCAGGTGTAGTTATAGCTCCACGGCCATTATATGAATTCTCTCCTATTCAATTTGACCCTAAGGGTGGTAATATGATTACCCAATATGATATGTATAGCATTGAAGATGCTGGATTACCTAAATTTGATTTTCTTGGAATTCGCAATTTAGCAATACTTTCTGATGCTATACATTTAGTAAAACAAATACATAATATTGATATTAATCTTGATAAAATACCACTCGATGACAAAAAGACATTTGAAATGCTTGCTCGTGGAGAGACAATGGGACTTTTCCAATTAAACGGTTCAGGTATTACTCATTATCTTAAAGAACTTAAAGCAACTACTATTCATGATATTAATGCTATGGTAGCTCTTTACCGTCCAGGACCCATACAATTCATTCCACTTTATATTGAACGTAAACACAATAAAAATCTTATTAAATATCTCGATCCTGCGCTTGAACCAATCCTTAAACAAACTTATGGCGTACTTGTGTACCAAGATGATCTTTTATTAATTGCTATAAATATTGCAGGATACAGCTGGGGTGAAGCAGATAAATTTCGTAAAGCAGTTGGTAAAAAAATACCAGAAGAAATGGCAAAACAAAAAGATCATTTTATTAATGGTGCGGTAGAACATAGTAAGTGGTCTTTAAAAAAGGCAACAGAATTATGGAATCAAATAGAACCATTTGCTGCATATGGATTCAATAAAGCTCATTCAGCCAGCTATGGTCGTGTCGCTTATCAAACAGCTTATATGAAAGCCAATTTCCCTGTTGAATATATGAATGCTATCATGACTGCTGAATCAGGAGATATTGAAAAAGTAGCTGAAATAGTTCACGAATGTGAAAAAATGGATATTAAAATATTGCCACCTAATATTAATGAAAGTTTTGGTGGATTCACAATAATTGTTGGCTCTAATAAAAAAGAAGGAAGAGCAATTCGTTTTGGTCTTTACACTATAAAAAATCTTGGTACCGATATTGCTGATTCGATCATCGAGGAACGAAAAATTAATGGTAAGTTTAAAAATCTCGCTGACTTTTTTGAACGTATTACACATAAAAATTTAAATAAAAAATCTGTTGAAGCTTTAGTAAAATCAGGAGCTATGGATGACTGGGATGATCGCAATATGATCATTGGTAATCTCGAAACTCTCCTTGCTTTTAACAAAGAATCTAAAAGTATTACAACTCAGGATTCACTCTTTAAAACTATTGGTGGTGTCGAAATAAAACTTTCACTTATAGAACAGCCACCTGCAACTTTAACACAAAAACTAAAATGGGAAAAAGAACTACTAGGATTATATATATCAGGTCACCCACTTGATGCATACAAAGAGAAAATAGAGAAATTTAGTACTGTCATTAAAAAGATTAAAACTGAAATAAAGACTGGCATGCCAGTAACTGTCGCAGCTATTATAGATGATATACGGATCGTCACAACTAAGAAAAATGATAATATGGCATTTATAAAACTATCAGATTATACTGGTTCAATAGATGCAGTAATTTTTCCAAAACTTTTTCAAAAAATGAAAGATACAATTATAAATGATACAATCATAGCTCTTCAAGCTAAAGTTACCGAACGAAATGGTGAAAAAAATCTTATGATCGAGAGTTTCAAGAAAATATAATAAAAAACCTCTCAATATTGAGAGGTTTTTTATTAGACTATATCTTCATTATTATCAATCATTTTCATAATTCTAATAACTTGATTCGGATAATCTGGTTTAACTGAATTATATTTTCTTAAAATTTGTTTTGTAGTTTTACCATCATAATGCTTAGCAGTATTTTCATTATTACCACCAAGACTAGCTGATACCCTCTCAATAGCTTCGTCAACTGATTTAAAATTTATTTTACATGATCCATATCCCAAAAAACTATTTGAGACTTTCTTACAAGAATGTATACCAAAGGTTGATTCTTGACCAGCAATAGCTACTAATAAACGCCAGTCAATGTTATTCTTATCAGCTTCCACAACAAATTTCTCACCATACCCCTCAAGAGGAGAATCATATGATGCAAGCAATTTATTAACCTTAATAATTCTATCCTTATGACTATCTACTTCTTGTGTTGTTATCATAGAAGCTTTAGTCATAATATCTTGATTTATAACTACAGTCGGACTTGGTAAAGAAGTAACTCCTACAAGTGGTGTTGCTACTGCAAGCATTGGAATAGCAACAAAAGACTGCAAGAACTGTATTATTTTTTGTTTATTCATAAGTAGTAGTTACGTTCTACCAAACGCCCTTGTCAAAGGGTAATTTTGATCTCAATTTTTTAGTTTATTGAAAACAAAATAAAAAGTCTTTATATATTATCAAATAGATAACACACTCAGACATATCAATACAATATCACAGATGGTCAATAAAGTCAATAGTTATAACATAATTTATGACCTCGTCAAATAGAAAAAACCCTTATATAATAAGTATTTTTTGTATTTTAGTAATTGACACTTATAGCTATAATATAGTATAATTTGCCTTTAACCGTAAGCTTTTAGCCAATTTTTGACAAAAAAATAAGTTTGTATTATAAAAACCTATATTTTATAAGGAAATGTATACTTAAGCCTTACCATGACAGTTCTTATATTTCTTTAGAGAACCACAATAACATGGATCATTACGTCCAAGCTTTGGTACTCCTGATATCTTTGGAAGTGAGGTTCCATTAGTATCTGAACCTGTCAAAATTAGAGCTGGATGCTCTTCTTGAACTTCATTCACACTATCAGAAGAACCTTGGTTCATAGTTTTAATAAGAGAAACAACTTGCTCTTTAAAGAGAATTTCCATATCTTTAAATAAATGCAAACCTTCTTTTTTATACTCAATTAATGGTTCACGTTGACCATAAGCACGAAGATTTACAGATGAACGTGTATATTCCATTGTTTCTAAATGTTCAATCCATAACGTATCTATAGTATAAAGAACTATTCGTCGGACATTTTCAAAGAAAATTGTATCACTTAAAGCTGCTCTTTTTTCAATGATAACTTCTGATAAATCTGGATATGTTATTGCCAAATCTGAAAGAAATTTTTCTAAATCATCATAATTACCAGTAAGCATAATACGACGACGTTCATAAATAACATTACGTTGATGGTTCATAACATTATCATATTCAAGAGTATGTTTACGTGCATCAAAATGGAATCCTTCAATTTTGGCCTGTGCGTTTTCAAGAGTCTTTGATATAAAACGATTCTCGATAGGTTGATTTTCTGGTATATTGAAATGACCCATCATAGTTTTTATACGTTCTGATCCAAATATACGCATTAAATCATCTTCAAGAGAAACATAAAATGCAGTTGCTCCAGGGTCTCCTTGACGTCCTGAACGACCTCTAAGCTGATTATCAATACGACGAGCTTCATGACGTTCAGTACCTAAAACAAATAAACCACCAAGAGATTTAACTTCTTGATAATGATCTTCATTATAAGGAACTCCTCCGAGTTTAATATCAACTCCACGTCCAGCCATATTTGTAGCTACTGTTACTGCACTCTTACGACCAGCATTAGCTATAATCTCACCTTCACGTTCATGATTTTTAGCATTTAATATTGTATGAGGTATACCTGCAGAAGTTAAGTAAGCAGAAAGAAGTTCATTTTTATCAATAGAAACAGTTCCAATTAAAACTGGTTGCCCAAGAGTATAAAGTTCTTTAACTTTTTGTGCAACTGCTTCTAATTTACCCTTTTCTGTTTGATAAATTAAATCCGTGTGATCTTTTCTGTTAATAGGTCTATAAGTTGGAACAACTACAACATCAAGATTATAAACTTTTAAAAACTCTTCTTTGGAAGTCTCCGCAGTACCAGTCATACCAGAAAGCTTTTCATAAAACCTAAAATAATTCTGAAATGTAATAGAGGCTACTGCTCGAGTTTCTTTTTCTATTTTAACTCCTTCTTTGGCTTCAATAGCTTGATGAAGACCTTCACTCCATCTTCTTCCAGGTTGCAATCGTCCAGTAAAAGAATCAACAATTATAACTTCACCATCCTTAACTACATAATCTTTATTATTTTCATAAAGTGCCCGTGCTCGAACAGCTGTTTCTAAATGATGAACATATTTTATACCTTTTTGTGTGTAAATATCTGAAATACCCAACAAACTTTCTGCTTTAGTAATACCTGTATCTGTAAGAGAAATAGCTTTTAATTTCTCATCAACAGTATAATCTTCTTCTTTTTTTAATTGTTTTGAAATATCAGCAAAAGTATAATACAAATCTTCTGAATCTTCTGCTTGCGATGAAATAATTAAAGGGGTACGAGATTCATCAATTAAAATAGAATCTACTTCATCTACGATAGCATAATAATGTCCTCTCTGAACAATATCATTTATATTTTGTGCTAAATTATCACGAAGAAAATCAAAACCAAATTCATTGTTTGTACCATAAGTAATATCACACGCATATGCTTGCATACGAGAACATGGTCTCAAAAATTCATATTGAACCTTAAATGAACTTATGTCATTAGATTCGATATCTTCTTTATCTTTATGAGAAAGATCATAGACAAACGAAGTATTTAAAGAATTTACAACACCAACAGTCATACCTAATAATGCAAAGATCGGTGCCATCCATACTGCGTCACGACGCGAAAGATAATCATTTACTGTAACAATATGTACCCCACGACCAGTAAGTGCATTTAAATATGCAGGAGCTGTCGCAACAAGAGTTTTACCTTCGCCAGTTCTCATCTCAGCAATATTACCATTATGCAATGCAATACCACCAATGAGTTGTACATCATAATGACGTTGATCTTGAGTACGTAAAGATGCTTCCCGAACAAGGGCAAATGCTTCAGGTAAAAGATCATCGAGAGTTTCCCCAGATAAAATACGTGCTTTCAAATCAGCAGTCCTAAGAGCAAAATCCTCTAAAGCAAGTTCTTTCATACTACTTTCAATAGCATTTATTTTTACAACAAGTGGATTCCATTTCCTTATAGATCGGTCATTTCCATTGGCTAATATACTTTTAAATATATTCATAGTAGGTGTATTTTAGCATAAAAAAAAAATCCCCGATAGAGAGGGGATTTTTTATAAAACAAAGTAGAACTACTTTTTCTTACCTTTTTTTACTACTTTTTTAACTGCTTTCTTAGCTTTCTTTTTTGCTGCCATATATTTAAAAAATTTATTATTTTTAAAAGATGTATGATTTCACGACCTTATAAAATATTTTAAATTTATAATAAAAAATATTTTATAAAAAAATTAATCACACTCACACATATATTATCTAACATATACATCACAACTGCAATACTTTTTAATAAAAAAGTGTGGATAACTTTTTATTTTTTATTTTTGAAAAAATAATTTATAAGAAAATTTTGTAAGAAAAAAAACAATTCTCTACACAAATAAAAATAACTTTTAAAAAAGTCTTTCATAGATAGACACACCAAAAAGAGAAAAACTCTTAACGAAAATATTTATACTTTTCAAGAAAACTATTTTTAATTGTACATTACATAAATACTACATATGAAAAACACCTTGCTTTGGACAAGATGTTTTTCATATATTTGGTTTGTATCTATAAGCCGAATTCTGTCCCCATAAAATAGTGTTTGCACAATATCTCACGAGGGATAAATATTTATCTAGGCCATAAATTACTCTATAGCTCAAGCGATTCAAAAGATGATTACTCATCTAGTACGATCTTGCACACACGTAAGGATTTAGCCGTTTCACTCATATAATTACTTATATGACTTATCCTAAATTACTTAGGATATCTTCCCCTTTCGAAGTAAGACGTCTCTGCTCGCACCTCTGTGATTACTCACGACGGGCGTTACCCGCTACGCTTCCAAGGATTACTCCTTGATATGTGTTCGGACTTTCCTCACTTCGTAAAACGAAGCGCATCTATCAGAATACAAACCGAAAACAGTATATCAGAATGAGATCAGCTTGACAATCGCTCTTGATTCTGATATACTCTTTGCGTGAGTAAAGGATTCCGATAATTATTAAAAACAATTGCCTGACAAAGCCCCCTCGAGAAATCGTGGGGGTTTTGTTTTACCACCCCTTTACCCTCTAGCATTTAAATGATCTCTATATTATAATAGCTCAGTAGCCGCTTACGTGTTCTAGTCAGCGGCTGCACTCACATAGGCAATTGTGTTGGAGTTTAGCACCCGCTGACTTGAGCACATAATCAAAAA
>JAVHPX010000034.1:0-12816 GCA_036170795.1 Minisyncoccota bacterium | reverse complement strand
GTCCGCCCTCTAGGATTCGAACCTAGGACCCCAGAGGTATAAGCTCTGTGCTCTAACCAACTGAGCTAAGGGCGGAAATTGGTTATCAGTTAACTCTCACATACTAACCAATTTTTACTTACTTGTTAAGCTCTTGTTACGCTTTTGCTTCCTGTTTCTTTTTCGGCTGTATGCCGTGCGCAATTATAATCTGATTGTATTCGTCTTGCTCAAGTGTCTCTACTTCGACAAGCTTATTTGCAATGGCATCAAGAACTTTATGATGTTCAGTAATGACAGAATTTGCTACAGCAAGTGCATTATTCATAATCTTTGAAACTTCCCCATCAATAAGAGCACTGACACGTTCTGAGTATTCTTGTTCATTTACCCCACGACCGAACATTGTACGACCACCATCACTCTCAAGCGCTATTGGACCTATCTCATCGGACATTCCCCAACGTGTTACCATAGCACGTGCCATACTTGTCGCAACCTGAAGATCATTTGATGGGCCTGTTGTTATATCTCCAAAAATCATTTTCTCTGCAGCATACCCACCCATCGCCATTGCAATATCATCGAGGAATTCTTTCTTGCTTTGTAGTCGTCTTTCTTCAAGAGGAAGTTTTAATGTATAACCACCAGCACTTCCTCGAGACACAATGGAGACTTTGTGTACAGGATCTGCATGAGGAAGAACAGAAGCTATAAGAGCATGACCAGCTTCATGATAAGCAGTAATCTTTTTTTCTTGAACAGAAAGGAGGTGACTTTTACGTTCGGGACCCATCATAACTTTTTCGATAGATCGTATGAGGTCAAATTGCGCAACTTTTTTCCTATCTTCACGTGCTGCAAGTATAGCTGCTTCATTCATTAACGAATACAAATCAGCACCAGAAAAACCAGGAGTACGTTCAGCAATAATTTTTAAATTTACATCTTCAGCAAATGGTTTTTTGACAGAATGGATAGTCAAAATATCTTCACGATCAGAACGGTCTGGTAAATCAAGCACAACACGTCGATCAAAACGTCCTGGACGAAGAAGCGCTGGATCAAGTACATCAGAACGATTTGTTGCTGCCATAACAATCACCTTTTCATTCGGTTCGAATCCATCCATCTCGACAAGTATCTGATTGAGTGTCTGCTCACGTTCATCATTGCCCCCACCGACACCACTACCGCGTACTCGTCCAACAGCATCTATCTCATCTATAAAAATTATAGCAGGTGCTGCTTTTTTAGCCATTTTAAATAAATCTCGTACACGAGAAGCTCCAACACCAACGAACATTTCAACAAATTCAGAACCCGATAAATGAAAAAATGGAACAGACGCCTCTCCTGCTACAGCTCTCGCAAGCAAAGTCTTACCTGTACCTGGTGCACCTGTAAGTATTACACCTTTAGGAATACGAGCACCAATGTCTAGAAACTTTTTTGGATTCTTTAGAAAATCAACGATTTCTTTCAATTCTTCTTTAGCTTCTTTCGCACCAGCGACATCTTTAAATGTTACTTTATTATTCTTATCATTTGGATCTGTAATGCGAGCCTTCGATTGCCCAAAAGTGAATGCTTGCATCCCTTGACCCTTAACCTGGCGAGAAAGCATCCAGACAAAAAATACTACAAGTAATACAGGTAGTAAAAATGGCAAAATATTGAGCAACCAATATCCAAAACCACTTTCATTTTTCACTTCTATTGGTGTACCAGCAAGTTGGTCTTTAGTCACTCCATAGTTAAATAATGTCTCAGACAATGAACTTTCTGTTTCTTTCTTTGCTATGCCTTTTGTATCATCCTTAAAAGTCACAGATATATCTTGTCCAACTATATCTATCTTTTTTATATTACCTGTTATCACACCATTTGCGACATCAGATATAGCCATTTGTTTTACTGTATCTGGAGTTTTAGCTACAAGTGAATAAATAATAGTAATACTGATAAATATAAATATTGCAATGATAATCTGGTTAGCAATATTAGGAATCTTTTTAGGTTGTAGCTTTTTATTTTTATCCATAGTATGAGTATTATACACGAAATATGAATAAATAAAAAACCCATCATTACTGATAGGTTTTTTGTTTTAAATTAGAAATTTTAAGGTTAATTTTAATTTAATTCTGGAATAATAAAATCTTCTTTATCTACAATAGTACTGCTACCATATCTATTTGTAATATAAAGGATTACAATTTTTCTAAGAGGATTTTCTACAATTCTTTTTGCAGAATAAGGGAAATCTCGAATACGAACTTTTTCATCCAAAAAATGCCATTTATTTTTGTCTTTATCCAACACCACTGTTCCTTTTGGATAGGAAGCAAAGGCGCTTAACTTAAATAGAGTTATCAATTTCATAAAATGAAAATTTTAAGATTAAGAAAATTAAATTCCAAAGAACTGATATTCATAAAATAATACCATAAATTAAAATAATTGTGGAACTGGGCGGAGTTGAACCGCCATGCAAAAGATGTTCATAAATAAGTCTACATGTGTAGCATATCTGTTTGGTTTAAATATTCACCCTAGAAGATATACAAAAAAGATGAACACCGAGCTCTTAATTGTCGAAATCTAACTCAAGCAGTGATAGATTCGTAACCCGATGAATGATGCCTCACTTATTTATCGGATGTCGATAAGAGAAACACTCGTGTGACCGTTTAGGCGACAGCGAGAGCAAAACTATTCATACGGAAGTATGGAGATAATTTTGCTTTAGCGACTTTGTTTGCACTTAGTCTTTTGAAAGTAGTTTTACGAGATACCTCCGCACTCGACATGCATATATATGATTGACGTCCTTTGTCGAAGCCCATCAGTCCCATATAAAATTTTCAAAGAATCATCTCTTGTACTCACGATCTATCTCTCTCTTTACATCACGCTTCTTTATAGTCTCACGCTTGTCGTAATTCTTCTTACCTTTTACCACAGCAAGTTTTACTTTTATAAGACGTCCTTTACTATACAATGACAATGGTACTAGTGTCAAACCTTTCATATTATCACTTGGAGCTATTTCTTTTATCTGTTTTTTGTTTAATAAAAGCTTACGAGTTCTCATTGGATCATAACTTTCTGGAGTATTACCTACTTGATATGGAGGTATCTGCATATTCATTAAATATACTTCCCCTCCACGAACAATAGCAAAGGCTCCAGCAAGTATCGCTCGACCACCTTTTATAGACTTCACTTCAAAACCCAAAAGCTCAATACCAGCTTCGTATGCTTGTATGATTTCATAATTAAAATATGCTTTTCTATTATCTATCAATACTGACATATATCTATATTAGCATATTCTATACTTGTAATTAAAACAAAAAAATGTCCTAAAAAACTAGGACAGTGATAATTTTATTTTTTTTTATTTTTTAATAAATCAAATTCAGGAATTTTCATTTTACTGTCAAGGCATTCCTTTATTTGAGCCACTTGTTTTTTTGTCAACAAGTGCCACTTATGTTTCAAATTATACAACTGATAGCGATCAATTATATTAATTTCTCCTGTTCCCTCATTTTTAATAACTTTTTGTTTCTTGTATTTTCTAACTTCTACATTCATGAATCTACTTTTTTCACCAGTTTTTTCATCATAACGATTTAAAAAACCTTTACATTTAAATTTTTTCTCAAATTTAAATTCTTCTATGATAGCGTTTATAATGCTAACAATAGTAATAGCAAAAATTATTATTGCTATTGCAACAAATAAATAATGTTCTTTCAACCAATCTACCATAGGTGAAAGAATAAAAATAACTTTTTTCATAATTTTACAATTTTTTATATTTATAACACAATATTATCTATATTGCAAGTAAAAAATACTACACTAAAAAGTTTGGATAATAATTATCAAAACTGATATTATATACATATGTCACATCAAACAAAATTTAGTATTTCAGGGTTACGTGGAGTCTGGGAAGACGGCCTTGATGAAAATATGTCCAGAAGCCATATCGAAGCATATATTGTCTTTTTACAGAAACATGGTGCAAAGAAAATTATTCTAGGTAGAGACTCTCGAAAATCAGGTCCAATCATAAAAGCTATCGCAATTGATATATTAACAAAAGCTGGTTTTGAAGTTATAGACGTAGGTATTGTTCCCACTCCTACTATTATTTTCCTTATTCGTACAATTGGATTTGATGGGGGGATAATGATAACTGCTTCACATAACCCACCAGAATATAATGGAATTAAGTTTTTTACTTCTAAGGCTTTCTATATAAACGAAAAAGAATTAAATGAGATAAAAAGTTATGTCGGTAATACTTCAAAAATAAAAGAGGGTGGAGTAGTTACAGAAGATCTTAACATGTGTATTAAGCATGTCGACCATGTAATAGAAAATATAAATTCAAAATTAATTAAAAGTAAAAAATTTAAAGTTGTTCTTGATACTATAAATGGTGCAGGGTATTTACTTGGCCCAATGCTTCTAGAAAAATTAGGTTGTGGTGTTACTGTTATAAATCCTATTCCCGATGGTAATTTCGCTCATATGCCAGAACCACTTGCTATTAATCTGATAGGACTGGCAGAGAAAGTAAAAGAAGTTGGTGCAGATATTGGTTTTGCGCAAGATCCTGATGCAGACCGATTGGTATTTTGCAATGAGAAAGGTGAAATAGTACTTGAAGAATATATGCTTTCGCTTTGTATAAAAAATGTTTTAGATAAAACACCAGGAGATATCGTTACAAACCTTTCAACTTCAAACACAAATGAAGATCTAGTGAAATCTTATAAATTTAAAAATTATCGCACAAAAGTCGGCGAAGGAAATGTAGTAGAGGGTATAATATTACATAATGCTATTATTGGTGGAGAAGGAAGTGGTGGGGTTATATATCCAAAAATGAATTTATGCAGAGATAGCATTACAGGTATGGCACTTATTTTAGAATTACTAGCTAGAGAAGATAAAAAAGTATCAGAAATAGTTGAAGCTCTTCCTAGATATAATTTTATAAAAACCAAGATGCCTTTTGAAGGCAATATAAAAGAAACTATCAAAAATATAGTCGCTGAATTTCCTGAAGGTAAAATAGACTTACAAGATGGAGTTCGAATAGATTTTCCAGATTCATCATGGGTTCAACTCCGTGCCTCCAATACAGAACCTATCATTCGAATTTGGTCTGAAGCTAAAACTAAAGAAAGAGCAGAAAAACTCATAGAAAGAGCTCAGAAAAAAATTGGGAATTAAGATTATTTTTATAGAATTTTGCACATATTGCCAGAATAATAATAATATGATAGTATTATTAACAGGTAGGCTAGTCTCATTTATAAGTACAAAATGAGCAATCTATTTATACTATTTGTTGTAAATTTATAATTTGAGAGAAAGAATCAACAATCAAATAAGAGCCAATGAGATCCGTGTAATCTCAAGTAAAGGTGAAAACCTGGGTGTATTAAGCTTTAAAGATGCTTTCGCTTTAGCCCAAAAAGAAGGTCTTGATTTAATTGAAATTTCTCCAAACGCAAAACCACCAATAGTTAAAATAGCCAATTACGGTAAGTACCAATATGAACAAAATAAGAAACAGAAAAAAGCAAAAGCTGGATCAAAAGCAACTGAGACAAAAGCTATTCAAATAAAGATTGGCACAGGCGACAATGATCTTGCTCTTAAAGCTCGTAAAGCCTCAGAGTGGCTCAAGGAAGGTCATAGGATTAAAGTTGAATTATTCTTATCAGGACGATCAAAGTATATGCCTGATCCTTTTCTAAAAGAAAGACTCAATCGTATACTTCATCTTATTACTGAAAATTATAAAATTGCAGAAGATTATAAGAAAGGACCCAAAGGACCAACTATTACAATAGAAAAAGATAAAGGTACTCAACCAATATCTAAAGTTATAAATAAAGAATAATTTTATGAGTATAAAAACAAATAAATCATTAACCAAACGTTTAAAAATTACAAAGAATGGTAAAATAATGGCTCGAACACCTGGTTTTAATCATTTTAATGCAAAGCAATCACGCAAGAAGCAATTAAATGGAAAGAAGATGACAGAGTTTGCAATTTCAAACAAGAATGCCCGTACCTATTTAGCTAACGCAAAATAATTATAAATAATAGAGTAAGACGAAGCAAACAATTGGTTTCTGTGAGTCGCGTCGGAGCCCGCTTGAGGGTAAAGCACGAACAGAAATTAATTGTCTGCGAAGTTACATAAGTAAATAAATATATGACAAGAGTAAAAAGAGGAACAATGAATAATAAGCGTCGAAAAAATATTCTTATACAAACTAAAGGTTTTCGTTTTGGACGTAGTACAAAGATTGCTCAAGCAACAGAAGCACTTGCTCACGCAGGAGCCTATTCATTTGCACATAGAAAAGATAAAAAAGCTGATGCACGAAGTCTTTGGACCACTCGCATCAATGCTGCTGTTAAACCAATGGGTCTATCGTATAGTAGATTCATAGATGGTCTTAAAAAGAAAAATATTGAAGTAGATCGCAAAATTCTCTCTGACCTTGCAAAAAATAATCCTGAAACATTCGCCCGCATCGTAAAAAGCATATAAATAAAATTACAAAAGTAAGACTTTTAATAGAAAATTTTATTAACACTCAAGCGTCACTGTTTCTCCTACGTTTGGAGCATGAACATCTACACCGAGATTATCATGTAATTTCTGAGCTAAAAAGAGAGATGACCTAGGTTCACCCATAACCACATAAACTTTTTTTACTTTTTTAGCCATATGTTCAACAAACTCTACCAGGTGATCAGAATCTTTATGACCAGAATAACCACTAATCATCTCCATATGAGCATGAAGTATTACTTCTTCACCTTGTATAGTAAGCTTTTTATTACCATCTTCTATAAAACGACCAAGGGTTCCTACAGACTGATAACCAGTAAGAAGTATAGTGTTATTTGAATCTGGTAAATAATTCTTCTCGTGATGAATAATACGACCACCGTTAGACATTCCACTTCCTGCTATAATTATTTTTGGGTTTGGAGTATGAAGAATTGCTTTAGAATCTTCAGTTTCAGGCGTCTCTTTGAGTCCAGGGAATTCAAAAAGTTTATCTCCTGTCGCTATAATTTTCTGAGCTTTAACGTTAAAATATTTTTCATATTTTAAATATACATCAGTAAGTTTAATAGCAAGTGGCGAATCAAGGAACATCGGCATTTCAAGTATAGCTCCACTCTTAATTAATGAATCTATCTCATAGAGCAACTCTTGTGTACGTTCTAATGAGAAAGTGGGTACAATAAGCACACCCTTACGTTTGTAATTATCACGTATAACTTGAGCAAGTTTATCTTTGCGTACTTCACGATCTTCATGATTACGATCACCATAAACTGATTCCATAATTAAATAATCTGCATCTGTTATGATCTCAGTATCACGAAGAAGTGGTGATGGCGAATTACCAAGGTCCCCAGTAAAAACTATTTTTTTATTATTATATATAATCTCAAGCATACCTGAACCCAATATATGACCAGCATCTTTATATGAAAATTGAAAACCATGATCAATATTTAACTTCTCTTCATATTCAATCGTCTCCCACATGTCCATAGCTTTTTTAATATTATCCTCTGTGTATATACCATCAAGACCATGTTCTTTATCACGAGAAAGAAGATGTGCAGTATCAGCAAGCATTATTTCTGTAATTTCTTTTGTTGGAATTGTCGATATTATTCGACCATTAAAACCTTCATGAATTAGCTTTGGTATACGACCGATATGGTCTATATGACCATGCGTAATAAAAAGTATATCTATTGTTGAGGCATCATATGAGAATTTTTCCCAATTCATATCATCAGCAAGTTTTTCACCCTGAATTAAACCACAATCAATTAAAAATTTCTTCCCATTACCTTCTAATAAAAAATTAGAGCCAGTTACAGTACCGGCCCCAGAACAAAATGTAACCTTCAATTGCTTTTCATTCTCCATATATTTTTATTATAACATAATAAAATAAAAAATCCTTTCAAAAAATGAAAGAATCTCTTATTAGGACTATTTGAAAGATATTACCATAGCGTTACGCTACGTGGGACTATGGATGAAAGAGGTTTGTTAACATTAATAACGTATACAGCCCTCAATCAAAACAACATGCCCCCTATAAAATATGTTCTAGGTAATACATCTCAAATAACCCTATCAAAAGTATACTCCCCAACTGTAACTCTGCAAGCTTTTTCTTACAACACTACACATTTGACAGAGTTTCAAATTAGATTTAGATAATTAAATAGAATAATTTTTCAATTCTTCAATCATCGGCGCTACCGATTCATCATTTATGTCTTCTGGTTTGATATTTGAATGAGAAAAAATATATTTTTCTATATCTCTGCCACAATTTATTAACCGGTCACGCTCTTTATTATCAAAGCTATCATTCTTGTACCGCTTATTAGCGTCATTCATGCGTTCATTAAACGATAAAACTCCATGCGGGCCGACTCTTCCGTCTGTATAGTGTATAAGTTTTTGCATTAAATCTTCTCCTTGGCTATGTTTACACATATATGAAAATCTATTTTCGTTTGCTAGATATATTACTCTCTCAGGTGAACCAAGTTCCTCTATTATTTTTACTGTTGCCTCATGTTCATCCCCTCCGTATGTATTGATATAGTCTGTTTTAACAGTCTGCCAATATTCTAAATTATTACTTTCTTCAAATTCTGGAAAGTAGCCAAGTTTTGATTTAATAATATTACCCATGTCGTGAAGTAAACAAGTAACGACCAATGTATCCTTGTCTACTTCAATATTAAGTGAATCACATATCTGTGCCATCACAGCAGCAACTCGGAATTGATGTTTCTGCAAATTTGGCATTATTTTATACTGTTCGTAAATTTCTGTAATTTTCCGCATTGGGAGAGTATACAATATTTTTGGACGATATGCTATAGTTTCAAATATGATGACAAATAACCAGTGCGTATACTGCAATAAGAAAGAAATAAAAAACCGTGAAATTATAGGTAATGATTTAGCTTGGGTATTCCCTACAAATATGCCTATAATTCCAGGACATGTACTAATAGCACCACGCAGGTGTGTAGCAAAGTATGAAAATCTAACTGTAGAAGAAAAAGATTCAATGGAAAAACTTCGAGTGCAGATAATCAGTGCATTACGGAAAACTTTTAATGCTGAGGGTTTCAACTATGCGTGGAATGAGAGTCCTATTGCGGGGCAATCTGTGCCACACTTTCATTTGCATGTATTACCTCGCAAAGAAGGAGACGAAGGTATTACTGAGTATGAGCCTCGTAAATTCCTTTACCGACCAGGGAGCAGAGAAACTACTCCAGAAGAAGAACTTACTCGAATTTGCGAATTAATACAGACAAACCTATAAAAATTAAAATCCCCTTTCGGGGATTTTAATTTGACTACTTTTTATGTTCTGCATAAATAAAGTCTGTATCAATTTTCTGGTAAGTAAATATTTCATCTTGATTAAAGAAACGTTTTGTCTCAATTTCACCATTCTCAATACTATCAGATGCATGTACAATGTTTGATTGAGTTGAAAGTGAATAATCACCACGAATAGTACCTGCTGTAGCTTCCCAAGCTTTTGTAGGACCAACAAGTAAACGAATTGCAGAAACAGCATTAATACCCTCAACTGACATTACAACAACTGGACATGATTGCATAAAGTTACGAATACCAGGGAAAAATGGCTTATCTTTAATATGAGCATAGTGCTCTTCTAAAACAGCGTCTGAAATACTCATCATCTTAATACCAGTTATTTTAAGACCTTTGTTTTCAATACGGCTAATGATTGCACCGATTAAATTACGCTGAATTGCATCAGGTTTAATAATAATTAAAGATTTTTCGTATAGTGGATTCATACATAACTTTATTAACAATAATAGAGCTATCATACCAGAAAAAACCTTATAAAACAATATCCTCTCTATTGTACAAGAGAGGATATTTGTTAAGACTGGCGATATTTATCCATTATCTCCTCTTCGACTTCCGCACGGTCACGGCCAAACTTAAGATATGAGAGTTCTTTGATCTTCTCAACTATATCCATGTTTCCTGTTGGTGGTGGAAATGTCGCAATATTGAATGGTTTTGTCGGCTGACCATTTATAAGCATAGAGACATAGGCATTACGATTATCAATCTTCATGATATCAGCCGCAGTGAAAACTGGCTTGAACTTACTCTCAAGGAATTGTGCATCTTCAGCTCCAACTCGAAAGACCGCCATCGAACCAACGTTACCAAAGACAGCATTTTTAATATTATCTTCAAGCTGTGAAATATACTGGTGGGCGACAGTAAGTGACAAACGATATTTACGAGCTTCAGAAAGAATAGATTCAATCGAATCAGTTGTGACATTCTGAAACTCATCTATATAAAGAAAAAAGTCTTCCATTTTTTTACCATACATATCTACGCGTGAAAGTGCAGCCATTTGAATTTTATTTACAATAAGTAAACCAATAAGATCAGCATTTATATCACCAAGACGTCCTTTTGAAAGATTCACCAAGAGTATCTTTTTATTATCCATAATATCACGAAAATTGAAGACAGATTTTTCTTGAAGTACTACTGGGCGCATGATGTCATTGGAAATAAAATTGTCAAATTTAGAAGTAATGTACGGCACGAAGTTTGCAATCGATTGATCCCCTGTCGTCTGTTCAGCACTTTTCCAAAACTGACTAATGATAGGATTCTTACAATGTGAAAGTTTCATATCACGAAATTCTTTATCAGCAAGCACACGACCTATCTCAAGTAGCGTCGCACCACTCTCTGGATGTTCCATCACAAGGAAAGCAGAGTTCTTGAAGTACTGTTCGAACATTGGCCCACCAGAGGTCTTCATATCAAAAAGTTTATTAAAAATATTCATCAATTCATTCACAACAAAAGTTTTCTGCTCTGGATATTTTGGATCATACTCTAACATATTGAGCCCCATAGGTCGTGCTGTATAAGCTGGATCAAAGTAAATAACATCATCAATACGTTCTTTGGGTATATAACTCAATATATCTTGAATATCAGTACCGTGCGGATCGATATAACAAACTCCATGTCCTGCTTTGATATCTTGAGCAATCATATTTTTCATAATCGTCGTCTTACCTGTACCTGTCTGACCGATAACATATAAGTGACGCATACGATCTTCATCAGCAAAATGAATCGGCGTATCAATACCTCGATAACTATTTATACCGAGAGCAACACCTTGCAAACCTATTTCCATAGGTGCCGGAGCGATACCAGCACGAGCTTGTTTAAGTTGAGAAGAAACAATTCCATATGGGAAATGGAAAATGGTTGAAAGTTCTTTTAAATTAAGTGGCATTGAATATGTTTGACTAAATGTACGATAAGAGAAATCGTGAACAAGAGCAGCCAAGGCCGAATCTTGTGGATGATTAAAATTAAATCCATTACGGTTAGATTCAGTAAACTGATTGAATGATGATTCTATGTCAGAAAGTATTTGCTTGGCACGTAAACTTGTTTCAGCTGAAACAATAATACGAATATTACAAGCCATGATCGTGCTCTTCATTTTCTCAGTTATATTTTCTACTGCTTTATCATTTACCTTATTATCTTCTTTATGTTTCTTCGCACCAAATAGCATCTCACTTGCAAGAGACTTTAATTCTTTACCAAATTGACGAGTCATACTAGAAGCAGTACGTACAGACATTCCAGATTTAACATCAGTAAGAATTATATGAAATTTTTTAATAATATCATCATCTTCAGGACATATTGTATATTGTATAGATGCTCCTTCTCCTGTTTTTTTTAATTTAGTAAAAATATTTAATATAATATTTAATGGATCATGATCAAGGGTATCATATAATTTGATAGGATAAACTTCATGATTATTTAAAGTTGCATATGAAGCTGCAATTGCTGCATTTTCAGAAAAGATATTATAATCATCTGGTACTTCAACGATCTTAGCATGAGGATGAACTCCAAGAAGTTGTTTCTCAAAAAGATCAGCTTTATGCGAAGGAACTGCTGTATAAAATATAAAATGATCAGTATCTTCGGCCAGAGCAATCTCTAGAGTAAAATGATTACGATTATAATTCTCACGACCAATACCTACTGAGTGCATACCAGCATAAAATTGTTCCATAGCAGAAAGTAATTCTTTTAAACCTTTTTTTTCTTTCTCATTATCATCTGGATCAGGAAGCGTAATCTCAAAAAGTTTCATATCAAGTGATTTAAAAAGTGATGTACCTTCTTTAAGACCTGGAATCTTGTGAGTACTATAAAGATACTGTACGAGGAAACGATGAAAATCATCATCAAGGTGAGGGTTGTTCATCTTACCTATTACAGACAAGGCGCTAGAAATACCTTTGCTCAAAAGAATTCCGAGCATCTCTTCCATTTTATTATCGTGAGACTCTGGTTTAAGGCGAAGAACGAGATTATCAGCATCTTTCTCTTTCATTACTGAGTTCGTATGCATGACATCCTTCGGTTCGTATTTCTTATATTCCGATATAACATCATGAGCAAGTCCTTCTCTAGAATATTCCTGTCCATTTTTATTTAAAGCTTCTTCTCTTTCAGCAATATGTGCACGCAAAAATTCAAGCTCCTCTTGTGGAGTTTTGAACTTTGGTATATTGTCTAGATTAAGACCTTCCATAATGAACATTATATCATAGTTAAAATTTCTGGCTCGCCATCTGTGACGAGAATTGTGTGTTCAAAATGAGCAC
>JAVHPX010000033.1:0-12970 GCA_036170795.1 Minisyncoccota bacterium | reverse complement strand
TCAGTGTGCCGTTACCAGTGGTGCCTTTGAGATTTAAGATGTCAGTTATGCCTGTGCCTCCGATAGCAGTCTGTCCACCTGTGATACCTGGCTTATACAAAAAGTTATTCATCAAGTCAGTCTGTGCAGTGATGGTGCCTGTGATCGCGCCCCAAGAATTTCCGCAAGATGCCCACGTCGGTGCAGCACTACTTGCTTGTGTTAGACACTGAGCTGTGCCAGCATTCACTGCGAGTGCAAGGATCGCACCAGTACCATTGCCATAGAGAACTCCATTGGTAGCGAGTGTCCCCGCACCAGTACCACCTTGAGGGACAGTCACGAGAGCGTTCGTCGTGAGGACGGTAGCATTCGCATCGGGGAATGTGTAAGTACGGACGGCAGTCTGATTGTTGGTCACCGCAAAAACACCATCACCAACTTCTGCCCATGGATGTCCAGGGTTTGGAGTTACGGCATTCACCAATTGCACAATAGAAAAAACTGAAATTAAAACAAGGACTGTGTATGCAACATAGTGAAATGAAAATCGTGGACGGAATTTTAAGAAAATTCTTTTAAGAAAATCAGAAATTTTTGTTTGGTTGTTTTCAGACATAAAATACAACTATATTATATCATAGTTGTATTAAATAAAGGGCAACAAAACGTTTAATTTATTGATTTTTTAGAGAAAACTGTGGATAACTTTTTGTTATTATTAAAATTGTTAAATTTATATTTTTAAATCAAATCTACATATAAAACACTCATAAATTATATCATATTCAAACACAAAATAAATTAAAATTTACTTATTTTTAAAATATTTGTGGATAACTTATTTTCTTTTATTTTTAGAAAATTTTCTTTATTTGATAACTTATTTTATAATTAATTTTACTTTTTTTGACAACTAACTTATTTTATTTTGATAAGCTTATTTACCACACTACCACACAGGATTATCCTGTGTGGTAAGTCTGGTATTTAAAATAATTGTGAATGCGAGCCAATATCAACTTACTCCAGAATTACTAATTTTATTAAAAGACTTTTCAAATAATTTTGTCTTTTTTATTAAATACATTTTATTTTAAATCTTCAAAAAGCTCTTTAGAGTTTTTATAGGATTTTCCATACTTCAGGGCACCAGAAGCTTCATTGTCCCATTTTGCTTTTATAGATGTAAGATTTTTAGTAGGAGTAAAAGGCAAACCATTTTCAGTAATAACTTGATTTAAAAACATCTTAATAGCAGTAGACATATCAATACCAAGAGAGGACAATGTTTTATTCGCTTTAATTTTTGTATTTTTTTCAATTCTTATGTTTAATGTAGTCATACTCTTAGTATATACATTGTACATACAATGTCAATACAGCTTATCTAATCTAATCTACCACACAGGATAATCCTGTGTGGTACCAGACTCTTTAAGCCTTGCCTAAAGAGTCTGGGTATTTCTATCGACTAGCGAACTTGCCAATTTTCTTTAGATAATTTTTCAGTGATGTGAGCCATAATAATATTTATTTCATTGGTTGTCAGAGTCCGGTCATATGACTGGAAAATCAATCGAAAAGCATACGAAGTTCTACCATCTTTCGTGAACTGATCAAAAAGTATCGGCTCCCCTTGCAAGAGATCCGTACCAAATTTTTTGTATAAATCTTTCAGTGTTTCTCCTTTTATTTCCTCTGGTACCCAGACTGCGATATCACGCGTAATAAAAGGATAAGCACTCCAAGGTTTGAAGATCATAGTTTCATCAGAAGACAAAATTTCTGGTCCTCGGGTTGGTCCACCAGACGCAAAAATTTTGTCTTCTGATTTCACTCCTAAAGTTTTATCTATGTTCGAAGCCAGAGTTTGATTATGAAAATCTTGCGCAAGCCGACTGTGCTGAGCAGAGAAATTTTTGACCAGAAAAATATTCGTACTTTCAGAATTAAACTCTGGTGAAGACTTAAAACTTTCTTCAAATTCTACCAAAGACATTTCTTTTGTTTCTTTTTTGTTTGCAAATGCCACGTGCATATCTTCTCCACTTTTTGTGAAAACTGTTCCGATTTCAAAAATTTTAATCTCATCGAGCCCAAGAAGTGGAGCATTTAATTTATTTAATTCATACGACTTTTTGAGCCCATCGGTCAGATTTGTTCGCAAGAATTTCTTGTCGGAAGCACTTGCTAATACTTCTATATCACCATTCTCAACAAAAGTATAAGTCATCACTTCACGATAGCCATTACTTACTAGTAAGTGACGAGCCTCGAGTACTCGCTCGTAAACTTCATTAATTTTAATATCTGATTTAATACTAGGAAGCACTGGCTTGATCTTATCCAAACCATAAATCCGCCCAATCTCTTCAGCCATGTCTTCTTTGTTTAGAAGATCAAGCCTCAATAATGGAATTTTTACGTTGTAATTTACTCCGTCGGAAACTAGATTTTCTGGTCCTCGGGTTGGTTCACCAGACCGTGAAAATTCGCTTTCCGACTTCGTGAAGTGGAATTCGTATTGCGTCAAAATATTTTCAATAACACCCTCTGGAATTTCAATTCCTAAAAGTTTATCTACATAGTTTTTTGAAAAGGTAAGTGTATGTTCTACTTGTTTGTTAGGATAAACATCCACAATATCTTCAAATAAAGCTTCGGGTAAAAGTTCAACAAAAAGTGCCGAGAGCGAGAACATACCAAAATCACAAAGCGACGGTGATAAATCGTTCTCAAATCTTTTGGCTGAATCCGACAGAAGTCCCAGCCTCCGAGCAGTCTTACGGATAGCTACTGGGCTAAAGTTAGCAACCTCGATCACGATATCTGTCGTGGTTTCACTAATACCTGAAAGAGCTCCCCCTTTTACTCCACCAAGAGCTAGCGTTTTTACCCCATCGCCAATAATCAAATCAGTTGATTTTAATTTAGCGACAATCCCATCTCGACCGACAACTTTTAATTCTTCTCCTTCTTTTGCATTTGTAATATAAATATTGTAATCCACACTATCACTTGCTAAATTTTTCAAATCGAAGGCGTGAGTTGGTTGGCCACAATCGTACATCACAATATTTGTCGCATCAACAATATTATTTATACTTCTCTGGCCGATAGATTCTAAATGTTCCACAACCCAATCTGGTGATGGTTCGACTTTAACATTACGAATAATCCTCGCAGTATATCTACGACAATTTTCAGATTGTATTTCAACTTTTAGATTTGTCGGACTTGATGCTGGAGTTTTATACATCGACGTTGGGTCTTTGAAAGGAATTCCAAGCAGTCCAGACAATTCTCGAGCCACACCCATATGCGAAAGTAAATCATGCGCGCGGTTCGGCAAAATTCCTAAATCAAAAATCCAATCTTTTTTACTAGAAGTATCAACAAACGGCGTGACACTCTCAACTTCACACACATGATATGTAAAAAGATCCGCCAACCGATTCGGCTCCGGAATATCAGGAACATATGATTTCAACCAATTGTAAGAGATGATCATAAATTAAAATTGATTTAGACGTAAGTCACCTTGATAAAAAAGTCGCACGTCAGGAACGTTCCACTTGATCATAGCGATACGATCAAGACCACCTCCGAAAGCAAAGCCTTGGACTTTGTCTGGATCAAGACCGGCATTACGGAGAACATTCGGATGAATCATTCCCCCACCCATCATCTCAAGCCATTTACCATTGAACTTAGCATGAACTTCCACCGACGGCTCAGTGAATGGAAAAAAGCTTGGACGAAATTCTATTTCAACATTGGGACCCAAAACTTTTTTATAAAATTCCACAAGTATTCCTTTCATATAAGAAAGATTTACATCAGGGCCAATCATACATCCATCGATCTGGAAGAATTGCATTTCGTGTGTAATATCTGTAGCTTCATTTCGGAAAACTTTACCGATTGAAATAGAAGCTAACTCTTGTATATTTTCTTTTGCTATTCGCTCAAGTGTGTGAGCAGTAACATTTGTCGCATGAGTGCGAAGGACATGATCAGAGTCGAAAATTGGATTTGAAATGGTCTGGCCTCGCCCACCAGAATCTTCGGCGAGGAGATCCGAAGACCTTTCAAGTCCAATTTTCGACGAAGTATTATCATTACTTTTATTAATATAAAATGTATCTTGCATATCACGAGCAGGGTGATCTTTGGCGACATTCAAGGCATCAAAGTTATACCAAAGTGTTTCCATTTCGGGACCAGAGGCAATCTCAAAACCCAGACCGGAGAATAGCGAATAAGCTTCTTTTTGTAAGATTGTCAATGGATGCAAGATTCCTTTCGGATAATTAAACATAGTCAAATAATAACATTTTAAAAGCTTTTTTCAAATTAACGAATATTCTGGTAAACTTTTACCACACAGGATTATCCTGTGTGGTAAGCCATTCAAAAAGGTCTTTTTTATGGTCTAATGGATTTATAAAGTAATCAGGAAATTGTATAAGATTAGTAATGTATTTTTTATTTTTAATATTAAGATTTAAGTATTCAGATAAACTTGAGTATGGATAGTCAAAAATAAATTTTAATAATTTGATTTTTGACTTATTACTTTTATTTTTCCAATGCGGATCAATCAATTTGGCTGGATTGAGATGTATATATGCATAAATATATTTAAAATAAACATTATTGTTAATATGCGATGATTTGAAAGTATTTGCAAATAATCTTCCAGTACGAGAATATTTTTTATTAAAATACATTGCATAAGCAGTTAATAATTTACTCATATATCTAGAAACTCCAAGGTCATCTTTAGCTCTAACTAAAATATGAAAATGATTTGCCATTAAGCAATATGCTCCTATATATACAACTACTTCCCCTCTATCAAAATTCTTACCAAGATCACGTAGTTTTATACTCTTGATTGTATTACAAACATACATAAGATATAGAAAATGATTATAATCTTCTTTATCTAAGAAAATTATCTTTTTATCAATTCCACGATTATACAAATGATAATATTCACTTTCTATAAAAGGTTGCCTTCGTATTCCCATAATTTTTTTATTATAACATACCACACAGGATAATCCTGTGTGGTAGTGTGGTATGCAAGGCCTAAAGAGTCTGTTGATAGATTTTTGCACGTTTACAGTAAGGACAATCAGGATCTTGACCATATGTTTTAAAATTACATTTACGATTTACCCAAGATCCTGATGACATAGCCTCATCATACTCACGGATATCACGCATCAATAAATCAATTTCTTCGTCAGTAATATTTGTAGTATAGGTAGCATTCTTATCTTTAGGATCTTCTTCTAAAAAAAGTAACCGTGAGGAAATCACCTTCTGACCAGTCAGTAAGTATGAGTACATCGCAAGCTGACGAAGAAGCGGACTGAGCCGGCCATCATCATCGCGTTTTTCTATCATACCTTTGGTTTTTGAATTACCAGTTTTAAAATCAGTAACCATAATACCTTCCTCTAAATTCTCTGTAAGGTCAATCTTTCCATACATTTTCAAATGTGACAGTGACTTATCATAGTAAGATACTGACCGCTCAGTTGTATAATTTTTATTTATATGCGGGTAATAATTTTTAATCCAATTATTAAGAATTATTTTTGCATTTTTATCTAATCGAGCGCGTAGCAACTTTTCACGAATAAGTTCATGGTCCAATGATGTTATTATAATATTTTCAATTATTTCTGCTGTTGGATTAATTTTATTTTTAAGAATATTTTCAATACCAGCATGTACTATCGTACCTAAAATAAGACTCTCTGTTTTAGGTGTTGGTAATTGCAAGAAACTACTAAAATACCATTTCCATGGACATTCAAAAAAATTATTTAGTAACGTTACTGATACATTCTTATCTGTATATTCTTTCGATATAATCTGTGTAAGTTCAAAAAGACCAATAGATTTTTCTTGTTGATTACTTTCTACATATGCTTTGGGATTATCACTAGTAATTATATTAATAGAATCTTGTATCATTTTTGATGTAATATGGGTATCTTGTAAATCAGATATTATATGGGCTACAACAAGTGGTGCACCAGTAAGAGATTCTACTGCATATGAAAGTGAGCAAAATCTCTTGGCACGTGTCAGGGCGACATACAATTCTCTTTTAGCAGTGAGTTCATCTTTAGATTCAACCAGATTCTCAATTGATTCTGGAAGAATAAATCCTCGATGTTTACCATTCATAAGAGTGCTCTCGTTCATGTGAGCGATATGAACAACTTCAAATTCAAGACCTTTTGAACTATGAAGAGTCATAACATTGATACCCTTACTCCCTCCGATAATAGCAAGCGGAATATGGTGATTGTAAGATTTTAGTCTATCTATATAAGCTATAAATTCTAGAAGTGTTGAATGCGGGTATTTCTCAATATGAGACAATGCTAGATGTAAATATGTCCGTATAATTTCAACTCGACTAATTAAACTTTCATGATCTTTAGCTTTATCAATAAAATAATCTCGACCAATCGTCTGAATGAGCGTATATAAATCTGTTGTTGTAGATATGTTTATCCATGATTCAATATTTTTACCAAGCATTCGTATTGGATTTGTTTCAGAAAAAAGATTTTCTTTAATATTCTTTGTATTAGTATATGAGGTCAAATCAACCAGTGATAAATTACGAATCTTAATACTATGAATAAATGCATGAGCTTCAAGTGGAGCAATACCTGAAGTTGGTGCAAACAATAATTCTCCAATAGATACAGCATCATAAGGGTTAGCAATTACATTGAGTAATGTTTTAAAAATCTGTGTTTCACTAAGATCAAAGAATGATGTATTGTTTTTTGTTTGTACAGGTAAACCCATATCACGCAAAATACGAACAGCTGACCGAACATTTTTATTCTTCGGGACAAGTAATGCGCATTCCTCTGCTAAAACACCACTTATCATCTTATCTTTAAATAATTTACCAGCTAAAAGTATTTCGTCTCTTTCATATTCACATGGATATAACATAATATCATGTATATCTTTAGTATTACTTTTAAGAGCACCAGAAGCCAAACTACTTTGTAAAAGTGCATCTGCTGTATCTAGAATAGTCTGAGTCGAACGATAATTCTCGACAAGTGTTACAAGATGAGCTTTACCAAATACATGTTTAAATTCTTCAAAATACGATATAGATGCTCCACCAAATCCATAGATAAGCTGACGGTCATCACCAACAACAAAAATATTTGGGCGATCAATATCTCCCCAAATAGCTTTTAGAAACTCATTTTGAATACCACTTGAATCTTGGTGTTCATCAATAAGAACATACTGATTCTCTTCTTGAAGAGTATACCTAACATCGTCTGACAATTGTATAATTTCAAGTGCATATGACAACATATCATCATAATCCATATATCCACGATCTTTTTTTTGTTGTTCGTATAATGCAAAAAATGTTACTGTTTCTTTTGAACGTTTTAGTGATTCTATTTTTGTCTGTGCTTCTTTTTTGAGATGACCTTTGGATTCACCACGACTCGAAATATTATTCTCATCATTTTCAATATTGACAATTTCTTTTTTTACCATCTCACCAAAATCATACGAGCTTATATGTTCTCGTTTCAAAAGTGAAATTAATGATTTTAAATCATTAAAATATTGGCTCGGATTATTTCGAGGTCTAAGATACTCCCAATCATTATTATGTAAAATATCATCAAAAAGTAATACTGAAGCCTGTTCGTCGAGAAGTTTAGGCATTAATTCAAGATCAAGAAGTTCAAAATATTTTTCTACTAATGTTTGCGCAAAGCTATGAAAAGTTGAAATTTTAATCTCAAGAGCTTCATTACCAATGTATTTCTTTAAACGCTCTCGCATTGCTTGAACACCACTGTTTGTAAAAGTTAAACACAAAATACCATTTGCACCAATATCGGTTTTAATGAGAATATATGCTATACGAAGAGCAAGAACTTGTGTCTTGCCAGTACCAGGTCCTGCCACTACCATCACAGGACCATCGATAGTATCCACAGCTTCTTTTTGTGCTTTATTTAGATTATTATATGCTTCATCAAAATATTTATTCATTATCTGTTTATTATACCTCGAGATATGAATAAAAAGAAAAGGCTAATGTTATAAAACATTAGCCTTAATTTTAGGATTATCTACTAAATAAAAAATTTTTTAAACTTTTCAGGTAATTGACTGAAATTACCAAACATAAATACACCTTCTTTTTCTTCAAATGAAAAAAACATTTCTGATGCCAGAACTCTCTTACTCAGGCTTTTTAGTTGCAAGTAGAGTTTCATACCAAGAATGTTGTTATGAAATGATGTTGTATCATCAACTTCTTTATCGAGAATTTTAGTATCTATTTCGTGGAAATAGTAACCATCACAGTTTTTTAAATTCTTATCGTCAAAATCATGATAATTAATAAATCTTAGGTCAAAGAATTTACCTAAATTAGAAATTAAAGACGTTTTCGTCGCAAAATTGTCATATTCATCTGACAACATTATTATAATCTTTTTCATAACTTTTAATTTTTGTTTATCTTATTAAAGCATATATAGAGATCAATGTCAATTTATATTTTTATGGTATAATTTTATTATGCAAATATTATATTCATATCTTAAAAAATACAAAAAAATCCTTATCATTTCATTAGGTCTTGCAACTATCAACCAAGTCTTTTCACTTCTTGATCCACTCATCTTTCGACATGTTATTGACGGATACGCTACAAAATTTAACCAGTATACATTCCCTCAATTTGTTAAAGGAGTTGGTTTGCTCCTTGGAGCTGCTGTTGGAGTAGCATTTGTGTCACGAGTCGCAAAGAACTTCCAAGATTTTTATGTAAATACAATCACTCAACGTATTGGGGCAGAAATGTATGCTGATGGTATCAAACACTCACTCGAGCTTCCCTATCAACAATTCGAAGATGAACGTAGTGGCGAAACTTTAGGAAAAATACAGAAAGCTCGTACAGATAGTCAAACACTTATTAGCTCTCTTATCAATGTCGTTTTTATTTCAATTGTTGGTTTTACTTTTGTAATAATATATGCAGCCAAAATATACTGGCCCATCGCTCCCCTTTATCTTATGACTATTCCTCTTATAGGTGGAGTAAGTTTAGTACTCTCGCGTAAAATTAAAAAAGTTCAACAAAATATTTTTATCGAAACTGCAGCACTTGCTGGTGCTACCACTGAATCACTTCGTAATATTGAACTTGTAAAAAGTCTTGGCCTTTCAGAACAAGAAATAAATCGTCTAAATAATACAACCGAGAAAATATTAATCCTCGAATTAAAAAAAGTGAAGTATGTGAGAAGTCTAGCGTTCGTACAAGGGACTATTGTAAACTTTGTTCGAACTACTATACTTTTCGTAATGCTTTATTTAATTTTCTCTCAAAAGATTACTTTCGGTGAATTTTTCTCTCTTTGGATTTACTCATTCTTTTTATTTCAACCACTTCAAGAACTTGGAAATATTATTGGTACATACAGAGAGAGTCAAGCGTCTCTTGAGAATTTCAAGAGGATTATTGAAACTCCAACTGAAAAGAAACCAAAAGGTGCAATTAGTATTAATACCATTGAATCACTTTCATTTAAAGATATTATTTTCAAACATAAATCAGCAACTACAGAAGCACTCAGTGGTGTATCATTTAATGTTAAAAAAGGAGAAACTATTGCTTTCGTTGGTCCGTCAGGTTCAGGCAAGACTACTCTTGTGAAGCTTATTGTCGGTTTATACCAACCATTTCATGGAGATATTATATATAATAATGTTTCTTACAAAAAAATAGATATAGATACGGTACGCACTCAAATTGGTTTTGTCACACAAGACACCCAACTCTTTGCCGGTACAATTCGAGAAAATTTGTTGTTCGTAAATCCCAATGCCACAGATGAGATGTGTATAGATGCACTTGATAAAGCATCTTGCCAATCACTACTTGCTCGTGCAGAGAAAGGTATCGATACCCTCATTGGTGAAGGTGGAGTCAAAGTTTCTGGTGGTGAAAAACAACGCCTTTCTATAGCAAGAGCACTTTTACGCAAACCAAAATTATTAGTATTTGATGAAGCGACAAGTTCTCTTGATTCTATTACTGAAGAAGAAATATCAAAAACCATACAATCAATCAGTAAGGCCAAAGAACAAATCACTATACTTATTGCTCATAGATTATCTACAATAATGCATGCTGATCGTATTTACGTATTAGAAAAGGGGTTGATTATCGAAAATGGCTCCCATTCACAACTCATTGACCAAAAAGGTCTCTACACTGCTATGTGGCGCCAGCAGATTGGTGAAAAATAATTAATTCTTTTGAAGATTTTGTCAAAAGTAAACATCCTTTTTTCGTGATAAGACAAGTATCCTCTATACGCATTCCTAATTTATTTTTTATATATAAACCTGGTTCAATAGTAATAACCATATTCTCTTTTAATTTAGGGCGAGTTTTCTTGTAATAAAGTCGAGGAGATTCATGGATTTTCGTTCCTACTCCATGACCAAGAGTATGGATAAAATATTTTTTATCTTTACCAAGAAACTCTCTAACATACAAATCTAAATCACTACATCTTGTTCCTATTTTACCCATTTTGATAGCTCCGATTTGTGAAGCGAGTAGTTTATGATAAATATCTTTTTCCTTTTGATTTGTAGTACCGACATAAATAGTCCGTGTCATATCTGACATATACCTCTGATATACAACACCAAAATCGATAATGACAAAACCAGAAAGCTTTTTATTTGTGGGATTAAATGGATGGATTTCATTGCCAGCATGAGGACCTGAAGTTACTATCGGTTTAAAACTTGGCTTCAAACCTCTTTTTTTTATTTGCATCAGAATAAAATCTCTAAGTTCCATTTCAGTCATACTCTTTAGGCCTTGCCTCAAGATTAATGAAAAAATAGCATCAGTTATTTTACATGCTCTCTTTATTTTTATAATCTCTTCTTTTGTCTTAATTTGTGACATATATTTATTTATTTTTATAAACTATTTTGTAAATAAGCTAACCAATAATCTCGTTTATAAATACGATTATTAAACGTAGTATAGCTTGTTTTTTTTTCTAATGAAAGAATCGTAAAAAATGCTCCATACATTTTTATAAAATCTTCTTTACTAAATACTCTTTCAATCAAACCTATTTCTTTTATCACATATGTATCATATTCTTTGCCATGATTTTGCTTTAATAGATTCTTTACATTTTTATTGCCATCGCGAGCAAGTGCACGTACAAAAAAGTATCCTCCATCTTTCAAAACTCTATGCGCTTCACTTAAATATCTTTCTCTTCCTTTTTCATTCAAAGAATTTGAAGAAGTAACATCAAGAATAATATCTACAGATTTATCATTTATACCATAAGCCTGACCTATGTCTCCTATTCTATAATCAACAACAGCTCCTGAGCTTATAGCACGCAATCGGGCGATAGCTAGTGCTACTTTGGAAATATCTATTCCTATAACTAAATTACCTTTTAAAGATAGGTAATTCGCATTACGACCGATACCACAACCAAGGTCTAAAATAATTCGATTTTCAACTATATACTTTTGTTCTTTTTTTAGAAACTTTAGGAAACGCAACGTATCTGCTTGTGGTTCATCATTCTTGGTGACAAATTTTGGATTCTGATATTCACGATCCCATACACTACCTTGATGACTACCTGATCCAGAATTTATTATTTTGTGGAGTCGAGCGGACATATTATGCTTTAGTTATATCTCGTGGATAAAATATATTAATAGTCCAATCAACTACAATTTTAACTTTTTTAGAATTAGATAAAAATTTAAAAAGATATATAGTCCTCCAGATAAACCAAGCAAAAGGGCCAGATAAGTATAAGCCCCCAATATCAGCAACAGCCTGCCAACGACCAAGTGAAGCAAGCACTCCTTTTGATTTATAAGAAAAAGGTAACAAATTTCTATCATTGACCAAATTCCAAATATTCTGGCCAGTATGAAGTCCTTGTTTTACGGCTATTTGAGCAAGCATAGGCAAGGGTTTACCGTCTAGATCATTTACGCTTGCAATATCGCCAATAACAAATATATTTTTATATTTTAATGTCTGTAACAATGGATTAACAACTATACGACCCCAATCATCAAGAATTAATGAATCTACAAAAGTAGGCAAATTCGGCTTGACGCCTGCTGTCCACACAACATGACTAACTGGTAGAATAGAATCATCACTAAATACAATTTCATCAGATTTAATTTCTTTTACTGCAGTATTCAACATAACTTTTACACCCTTTTTTTGTAAAATTTTAAGGGCATTAGTACGCAAAGAAGGAGGAAATGGTAACAATATTTCTTTATCTCTATTTATTAAATACAAAGATACATCGCTTGGTTTTATTGTAGAATGATAATAACGAAGTAATGTATCATTAAATAATTCAGAAATTTCAGATACAACTTCCACTCCTGTTGGTCCTCCACCAATAACTGCAAATGATAATGCTTTTTTACGTTCTTCTTCATCTTTTATTTCTGAAGCTTTTTCAAATGAGGAAATCAAATTCCCACGTAGTTTAACAGCATCATGCAAATCTTTTAAAACAAAACAATATTTTTCTGCCCCAGGTGCATTAAAAAAGTTTGTCGTTGCACCGAGAGCAACTACCAATATATCATAATTAAATTCACTAATATCTGTCTTTACTATTTGATTTTTACAATCAACAGATATTACTTCAGCAATATGAAGATGGTCATTTGTTTTATATATTATTTGACGAATTGATTCAACAACTTGATGATGAGCAATACCACCTGTTGCTACTTCATGAAGAAGTGGCGTAAAAAGAAAATAATTATTACGATTTATAATTGTAATATCTATCTCACTATGATGAAAATACTTATACAAACCTTTATAAGTATAAAGTCCTCCAAAACCACC
>JAVHPX010000032.1:0-2824 GCA_036170795.1 Minisyncoccota bacterium | reverse complement strand
TAGAGAACATAGACATGGAGAGAATTTGGCTGAAGCATAGCAGGAAATTGCTTTTGGAAATGGGTAGGTGTTCCACCGAGGACCTTTCTAAAAGCAATTTCCTGTGAAGCATTATAAATTATCAAAGTCGAAACAATTATTAGTTAATATATTTTAAATATTATGGAACTCGCACCACTTGCAAAAGCACTTGCTATCGGACTCGGCGCTATTGGCCCTGGTATTGGTATTGGTATGATAGGTTCAAAAGCTATGGAAGCTATTGGCCGTAACCCTGAAGCTTCAGGAAAAGTATTTGTTCCAATGCTTATAGCATCAGCATTTGCTGAAGCTATTGCTATTTACGCACTTGTTATCGCTTTTTCAATCAAGTAACACTGACTACTGACATCTATCAACTAGTGTTTATAGACTAGTTGATAGGAGTTAGGAGCTAATGTTCTTAAAATTAGTAATTTTTAATTCATATATTATTTTTACATGGAGTCATTTATATCTACATTTCACATAGATCTGAAAATTATTATTGCCCAAACGGTCAATTTTATTATCATATTTCTTGTGTTATATTTTTTTGCTCTAAAACCATTAAAAAAAATAATGAATGAACGTACTTCTATTATAGAAAAAGGTATTTCAGACGCAAAAAATAATGCAGAAATAATTATTTCCACTCGTAAAAAATATGAAGAAATAATAGCTCAAGCTCGCATTGAAGCTCATCAATTATTTCAAGAAGGTAAAAAAGAATCAGAAGCTAAAAAAAATGAAATTATAGAAGAAGCACAATCTGAAGTTTTACTAATGATAGCAAATGGTAAGAAAAATCTTGAAACAGAAAAAACTAAAATGATAGAAGAAGCCAAAGTAGAAATAGTATCTTTAGTTGTCGCTGCTACTGAAAAAATTTTAAAAGATCAAACCAATTATTCTATTACAGATAAAGCTGTTAAAAATATTAATAATATATAGATGAAATTACGTTCAACCAAAACTTTAGGTTATGCAATATACGAAGCCACCAAAGGAAAGAGTGGTACTGAACTTTCAGATACAATTACAAATACAGTTGAATTTATGCACAAGAACCAACTTCTCGGCAAATCGAAAGAAATATTATCTTACTTAGAACATATTATAGATAAAGATGAAAAAGTAATACGAGTTAAAGTCGAAAGTGCTACAATCTTATCAAAGAAAAATCTTGATGAACTTACAGAGAATTTAAAGAAAAGGTATAAAGTTAAAATGATAGAGATAGACAATACAGAGAATAAAAACCTAATCAATGGAATCAAAGTAATAGTAAACGACGAAATCATAGATCTAACACTACAAAATCGATTATATCAATTAGAAACATACTTAATAAAAAACTAATATGGCCAAAAATACAATTGTAGAAAATTTAAGAAAACAGATCGAAAAATTCCAGACAGATGTCAAAGCTGAAAAAGTAGGTCATGTACTTGAAATATTTGATGGTATTGCGAAAGTCTCTGGACTCTCTGACCTAAAAGCATCTGAAATGGTTACATTCTCAAGTGGTGCTACTGGGGTTGCTCTTAACCTCGATGAAGATTCAGTGGGTATCATTATTTTAGGAGGATTTTATAAAATTAAAGAAGGAGATGAAGTGAAAGGAACAGGTACTATTCTTTCTGTTCCAGTTAGTGATGCACAAATAGGACGTGTACTAAATGCTCTCGGAGAACCAATAGATGGAAAAGGCAAAATTATTTCAAAAGAATCATATCCCATAGAACGTGTTGCATCTGGAGTTATGTCACGTCAAAGTGTCGACCAACCAGTGCAAACTGGCATCAAAGCTATCGATGCTATTATTCCTATCGGCCGTGGTCAACGCGAGCTCATCATCGGTGATAGGCAGACTGGTAAAACTGCTATTGCCATAGATGCAATCTTAAATCAGAAAGGTCAAAATATGATTTGTGTTTACGTCTCAATCGGACAGAAAGATTCAAAACTACGCAAACTTCAGACTCGTCTTGAAGAAGGTGGGGCCATGGATTATACAATTATCGTATCTGCTGGCTCATCTGAAGCAGCAAGCCTTTCATATATTGCTCCCTATACAGGAGTTTCTATTGCTGAGTATTTTATGGACAAAGGAAAAGATGTATTAATTATTTATGATGATCTTTCTAAACATGCTGTTAGTTATCGTGAGATCTCACTTCTTCTTCGTCGCCCCCCAGGTCGTGAAGCTTATCCTGGAGATGTCTTCTACTTGCATTCACGTTTACTTGAGCGTGCTTGTCGTAAGAATAAAGATTATGGAGCCGGATCAATTACAGCTCTTCCAATCATCGAAACTCAAGCTGGTGATGTGTCTGCATACATTCCTACAAACGTTATCTCTATTACTGATGGGCAAATATTTTTGGAGACAGATTTGTTTTATAAAGGAATTCGTCCTGCAGTGAACGTCGGACTTTCTGTGTCTCGTGTCGGTGGAAGTGCTCAAATCAAAGCGATGAAGAAAGTAGCAGGAACTTTGAAGCTTGATCTTGCACAATTCCGCGAACTTGAAGCCTTCTCTCAATTTGGTTCAGACCTCGATGATGCTACCAAGCGCCAGCTTGAGCGAGGAAAGCGAGCAGTTGAAGTTCTTAAACAACCTCAATACTCACCAGTAGGAACTATTAAGCAAATTGTCACTCTCTATGCTCTTACAAAAGGATACATGGATACAGTTGCGATAGATAAGATTCAAGAATTCGAAGATGCTCTTGGTGACTACACACAAGTAAATGCAAAAGATTTCTACAAAGATATCGAAACTACAAAAATGTGGACAGAT
>JAVHPX010000031.1:25083-45129 GCA_036170795.1 Minisyncoccota bacterium | reverse complement strand
TAGAGCGCTCCCCTGAAGAGGGATAGGTCCCCAGTTCGAATCTGGGTCTGAGCACATTAAATAGATTTAACTTTTAACTTGGTCTCCTTGTCTTTATTTATTTTTGGAAGTTTTATTATAAGCAATCCATGCTTTTCAATAGCTTCAGATTCTTCAGGGTCAATTTCTTCTGGAAGGGAAATAGTTCGTGAGAATGATCCCCAGTAAAGTTCTTGTACAAAATAGTTATCATGATTAATTGATTGATTCTCTTCACGCTTACCACGTATAATAACCATATCACGAGTAATAGTTATAGACATATTATCAGGTAAAACTCCAGCAATCATTGTTTGAATAACAATATCTGTTGGTGTTTGATATAAGTCGATGGTTAATTGAGCTTCCTCTTCTTCCCACTTAGATTCTTTTTTTACATCTTTGTCTTTATCTAATATATTAGTTTTATTTATTTTATCTGGTAATATTGGATACTTAACTTCTTCTTCTTCATCTTCGAAGTTCATACTACCTGTAAGACGATCTAGAAATGATTTTTTATGTGCCATATAATATAATTTATGATACGGGGATATAATTTCCCATACGCTTTAGTTTTTCAAATATAAGTATGCTAATAATCGCGATGACCCATAATAATCCAAATACACTAAGAAAGTTTTCACCGCTTCCTTTCATTATAAAAAAATTAAAGGTACTATGCAATAGGATAGCAAATAGTATTCCAAATAATATATAAAACCCTCTATTTTGTTTAATAAAAAATGATATTCCAAGAGCATTACCAATCATTGCACTTGCAATAGCGTGTAACAAGGTAGATCCAAGAAAACGTAGATTGCCAGTTAGTAGTCCGACTATTGTACCATTTACTGATAGTGGATGTAATAAATAAAGAATATTTTCAAATGCAGCAAATCCAAGAGCTACTGCTATAAAGTACATTGGATAGTCAATTGGTTTTTTTATAATATTACTCCCTAGTAGAATAATTGTGACACCTAGTAATTTTAATAATTCTTCGATTGTTGCCCAAATTATTACTTGATATGTATAATCAGAAATATAATTAAGTGAATATTTTTCCATCCATATTGCAATTATAACAATAATACCACCTAGTACAAAAGATAGAATAATTAACCCAATTGGTTCTGTTTTTTTATCACCTTCTTCTTTTAGCCAGAACCATAACCAAAATATAGCTGGTACTGCACCACCCAAAATAGCAAAGAGAAGTGTTTCTGGATTTTTAAATATTTCAGTCATTTTTAGGCCACACTGTTACCATGAGTAAGTTTTTGTTTTCGACCGGAAGCATAGACCATATTTCTTCAGTAACGAATGGCATAAATGGATGTAATATAGTGATTATGTTTACTAGAGTGTTAATAAGGAATTGTGCACGAGAATTTTTAGCTTCAATATTAGTACTAGATATTATTGGTTTACTTTCTTCAATTATAATATCTGCAAATCTTGCCCAGGTGTATTGATATATTTTATCGCCAACAAGGTAGAATTTATACTCTTCCATTTCTTTTGTGATAGTTTTAATAACTTCATCCCACTCAGTGATAAGTATTTTATCTGAATCTGTATAATTTGTAAATTTTGTATTATATTTTATTCCTTCTGTTGAAGATAAAACAAAACGAGTTATATTCCAAAGTTTATTTGCATAATTTTTATATGCTTTAATTTTATCTTCACTCATCTTACTATCATTACCTGGGCCTGTACCGATGATGAGTGACATACGCACTGCATCTGCACCATATTTCTCAATCACATCAAGTGGATCAATGATATTACCGAGAGATTTACTCATCTTACGGCCTTGAGCGTCACGAACGAGACCATGGAGATATATATTCTTGAAAGGTACTTCACCGATAAGATACTGAGACATGAGTATCATACGAGCAACCCAGAAGAAGATAATATCGTATCCAGTCTCAAGCATAGTTGTCGGATGGTAATCCATTAGATCCTTTGTTTTTTCTGGCCAGCCAAGTGTTGAAAAAGTCCAAAGTCCTGCAGAGAACCATGTGTCGAGTGTATCGGAATCTTGCTCCCAATTTTCTATATCTTTTGGTGGATTTACTCCACAGTATATCTCTTGGTTCTGATTATTAATTATTAATTCTTTATTATTAATTATTTTCTTGTACCATACGGGGATTCTGTGCCCGTACCATATTTGTCGAGAAATACACCAGTCGCGAAGATTTTCAATCCAGTTTATATATACACGTTCAAATCGCTCTGGCATGATGGTAATACTTTTCTCGTGAAGAGGTGCGAGCATTAGTTCTTTTAGTGTTTTATTATCACGAGTAGAAATAGGTTTGTTTACATTTATAAACCATTGTAGTTTTGGTAAAGGCTCAATGATACCTCCAGTGCGTTCTGCGGTAGGGACACTTTGAGTAATATCTTCCTCTTTTTCTAGAAGTCCTTCAGTACGAAGCCACTCTACGATAGTTATACGAGCGTCTGTAGTTTTCTTACCGATAATATTTTCACCACCTACCATCATTTTTGCATATTCATTTATAACTTGTTTAGTAGGAAGTTTATGTCGGATTGCAATATCTGCATCTATTTGACTATGTGCAGGAGTGACTCCGAGTGCACCAGTACCGAATTCTTTTTCAACTGCTTCATCTGCAATAATTTTTATATGTATCGGTACACCACAAAATACTACATCGTACTCTTTACCTAAATATTGTGTGTATCGTTCATCTGTTGGGTTTATTGCGACTGCGACATCACCGACTTTTGTCTCAGGGCGAGTTGTAGATATTGAAATAGGGAAGTCTGCACTATATTTAAATGTATAAAATTTACCTTTACGTTCTTCATTTATGACTTCATCATCTGAAATTACAGTCTGACCTTTTGGGTCCCAGTTCACAATACGATGACCACGATAAATAAGTCCATCATCATACATTTGCTTGAATGCTGTACGGACTGCAAAGTTACGCTTAGGATCGAGAGTGAACGCTTCACGTGACCAGTCAATCGATGCACCAATTTTTTTAATTTGTGACACGATGGTATCGTGGCTATTTTGAGCAAAAGATTCAACACGCTTTAGAAATTCTTCACGTCCAAGATCAGACTTTCTTTTACTTTCTTCTTTCTCTAGGATCTTTTCTACTTTTGATTGTGTGGCTATAGCTGCATGATCTGTACCTGGGAGCCATAGAGTGCGTTTACCTTGCATGCGAGCAAAGCGAGTCATAATATCTTCTATTACGAGCATAGATGCGTGACCTATATGAAGTGTACCTGTGACGTTTGGAGGAGGAAGGACCATTGAGAATGTTTCTGCATCTGCCTTTGTTACTCCTTTCTCTATACATACATCAGGATTAAAAAAACCACTTTCTTCCCAGAGTTTATATATACGATCTTCAGTTTCTTTGGGGTTGTACGGTGAAAATAATTTTAAATTTGTATCAGTATGTTCTTCCTTCATATATAAAATATAGCATTTAAAGGATATTTTTCCAATGCTATAAGCTTAAATTGCCGATTGCTTTTATTTTTTTTTGTTTTTTATGAAATTTTTTATTTTTGTATTGAAAATATCCAGCTATAGCTATCATGAGCGCATTATCAGTACTGAGACCTTTTACTGGGAAATAAACTTTGATTTTTGAATCAACTTTTTTAACTCTAGCTTTTAATATTTTTTGTAAATATGTATTTGCAGATACCCCACCTCCGACTATTAGAGTTTTTGCTTTGTATTGCTCAATTGCGCGAAGAGTTTTTGAAACAAGTACTTCAATACATGCATCTTCGAATTCACAGGCGATTTTAGACTTTATATCCTCGGTAAGTGGTCCATTGCCTGCTTGCGCAGTTAGATCACGAATATAGTATAGTACTGCAGTTTTAAGTCCAGAGAAAGAGAAATCGTAGTCTTTAGAGTAGATCATCGGGCGAGGAAATTTAGGTTCACTTGGAATATTGCTTTTTTCAGTATGAATATTTTTTTGGGAAAAAATTTCTTTGCTTGCCCCATTGTTTTTTTTAATGCTTCTCGAAGTAATATTTTTTCTTTCTTTTTCTGCAAGTTTTGATATAGCTGGTCCACCAGGGTATGGTAATTCAAGCATACGAGCCACTTTATCAAATGCTTCACCAACTGCATCATCACGTGTTTGTCCTATAATTTTATATTTATTTAAATTATTAGAAATTACTAGTTCTGTATGTCCACCAGATACCAAGAGAGATAAAATAGGGAATTGTAAAGTTTTATTATCATATGTGAATATTTTATTTTTATTTACAAGTACAGATAATATATGTCCCTTCATGTGATTGACTGAAATAATTGGCACAGTAAGTTTTTTACTAAGTTCTTCTGCGAAAGTAATACCCACCCAAAGTGCTGGTTCAAGTCCAGGACCGACAGTAACTGCTATAGCATCTATTTTTGAATTTTTTGCTTTTTTCATTGCTTGTTCGTACGCTGGCTTAATATTTTTTATATGTTCGCGTTTAGCCATCATAGGGAACACGCCACCATAAGCATTGTGGATAGTCTGTGTTTTTACAATATTAGCAAGTATTGAAAATATTGATTTTTCTTTTGATTCTTTTATATTAATTATAGCTATACATGTATCATCACATGAAGTTTCTATTGCTAGTATTTTCATAAAAGTACTATACCACAAGGGTTTTTATTTGACCATTTTTATGGTACGCTATTTGTATATGGAGAAAAAGCACATTATAACTATCGCAGGTTCATTAGGAAGTGGTAAATCATCAACAGCAAATAAAGTTGCAGAGTTACTTGATTATACTCGTGCATCAACAGGTGATTTTATGCGTTCTATTGCTAATAAACATGAAGTTTCACTTGAAGAATTATGTAAAATAGCAGAGACAGATAATGGATCAATAGACAAAGAACTTGATGATTACAATCGTGATATAGGACAAAAAAATAATATAGTACTCGATTCACGCTTAGGATTTTTCTTTTTACCTTTTTCTTTTAAGGTATTTTTACTTCTTGATCCTATAATAGCAGCTGAAAGAATATTAAATGATATGAAAAATAATCTTAATAGACAAAAAGAAACATACGTAGGTTTTGATTCTATAGAAAGCGTAGTAAAAGCAATTACAAATAGACGTGCCAGTGAGAAGAAAAGATATCAAGAATTATATAATATTGTTGATAATACTTCGCCAGAGAATTTTGATTTAGTTATAGATACAGCTAAAATACCACTAGAAATAGTAGTGCAAAAAATTGTAGAGTCGTACAAAAATTGGCTTTTAAAAAACTAAAATGAAATTACTAAACGATGTTATAGAGAATATTCAAATATTAGAAACACATGGTAATTTGGATGTTAGTATTTCATCTTTGGTTATCAATTCAAATAAAATAAAAGATAATTCATTATTTATTGCAATTGTAGGTAATAATACCGATGGGCATTTATTTATAGATGATTGTATTAGTAAAGGTGTAAAAGTTATTGTATATCAAAATAATTTAGATAATTATATACAAGGGGTAACTTATCTAAAAGTAATTGATACCAAAGAAGCTTTAGGTATTATGGCTAGTAATTTTTACGATCACCCTTCACGTAAATTAAAATTAATAGGTGTGACAGGAACAAATGGAAAAACTACAATAGCTACACTGCTTTATCAATTATTTAGAAATCTCGGATATAAAGTAGGAATGATGGGTACAGTAGTGAATAAGATTAATGATAAATTATTTGATACAGAACGTACTACTCCTGACTCTATAACTCTTAATAGACTTTTAGATATGATGGTAGAAGAAGGGTGTAAATATTGTTTTATGGAAGTAAGTTCACATGCAGTAGGAGAAAAACGGATAAAAGGTCTTATCTTTTCTGGTGGTGTATTTACAAATTTAACTCTTGATCATCTTGATTATCATAAAACATTTGATAATTATCGTGATATAAAAAAATCATTTTTTGATTTCTTACCTGAAACATCTTTTGCACTCTCAAATAAAAATGATCCAAATGGTGAATATATACTAAAGAATACAAAAGCAAAAAAATATTTTTATTTACTAAAAGGTGATGCAGATTTCTCTGGGTACTTAGAGACAAAGCTTATAGGTGAATTCAATGCATATAATGCACTTGCTATATATGGTACAGCTATTGCTCTTGGAGAGGATGAAGCAAGGGTCAAAGAAGAAATGAAGAAACTCGAGCCAGTGGTAGGGAGATTTCAATATATTAAAAGCCCAAGCAATGTAACGGGAATAGTTGATTACGCTCATACCCCAGATGCGTTGGAGAATGTTTTGCGTACGATTGGTGATATGAAAGGCAATAATAAAGTTATTTCTGTTTTTGGTTGTGGAGGAGATAGAGATAAGACAAAGCGTCCAATAATGACACGTATTGGTTATGATATGAGTGATGTGGTTATACTTACTTCTGATAATCCTCGTACAGAAGATTCTGCAACTATTTTAAATGACATGCAAAAAGGTATTGAATCATTAACTCAAGATAAAGTTTTAAATATTCTTGATCGTAGAGAAGCTATAGCGAAAGCGTGCACTATAGCAAAATCTGGTGATTATATATTATTAGCTGGTAAGGGGCACGAGAAGTATCAAGAAATAAATGGTTTAAAAAGTTATTTTGATGATATGGAAGAATTGAAGAAGTTTCTAAAATAATTATGACAAACTACAAAGACTATTTTAAGAATAAAAAGATTACGGTCATGGGGCTCGGGCTTCTTGGGCGGGGTATTGCCTATACGAAGTTCTTGGCAGAATGTGGAGCACAACTCACAGTCACAGATCTGAAATCACGAGATATGCTAGCTCCTGCTATAAAATTACTATCAAAATACAATAATATAAAATTTGTGTTAGGTGAGCACAGATTCAGTGACTTCCAAGGGAAGGATATGATAATCAAAGCTGCAGGTGTACCACTTGATTCAATATATATAAAAGAAGCAAAGAAGAATAATATTCCAGTTGAAATGGATGCATCACTTTTTGCAAAGATTGCTTCAGAAGTAACAATTATCGGTATTACTGGTACCCGCGGTAAGACTATGACTACAATGCTTATTTATGAAATATTAAAGGCAAATGAGAAATATTTGAAACATAATGTTTATATAGGTGGTAATGTGCGTGGAGGTGCGACTTTGCCACTTCTTGCACAGGTTAAAGAAGGAGATGTTGTTGTACTTGAGCTCGACTCATGGCAGATGCAAGGTTTCGGTGAAGCAAAGATTTCTCCACAAATATCAGTATTCACTACATTCATGCCAGACCATATGAATTACTACAAGGATGATATGGATAAATATTTTGATGATAAAGCAAATATTTTCAAGTATCAAAAGAAAGGAGATTCGCTAATTATATTACCGAAGATGAAAAAATTAATCTCGAAAGATATAAAGAGTAAGCTCATAGTTGCAAATAGTAAAGCCGTCGTAGGATTTAAATTTGTTGTTCCAGGATCTCACCAGAGGGATAATCTTGCTTGTTCTGTAGAAGTTGCTAAACTATTTAAAATTCCAGAGACAAATATCAAAAAAGTTATAAAAGATTTCAAAGGTGTGGAAGGGCGCCTTCAGTTTGTTAAAGAAATAAACCATGTGAAAATATATAATGACAATAATGCTACAACTCCAGAAGCAACAATCGCAGGGATTAAAGCTATCGGTGCAGATACAAAGCGTACACGTATCATTCTCGTCGCTGGTGGATCAGACAAAGGCCTCGATACATCTTTACTTGAAAAAACAATAAATAAATATTGTAAGAAGGTAATACTACTTCCTGGTACAGGTACAGAAAAGTTGGTGAGTAAGAATAAAATAAAAGTAGACCTGGAAGTAGTAGGTTCACTCAAGGACGCAGTAGCACATGTAGTCAAAGACGCAAAGAAAGGGGATATACTGCTATTTTCTCCAGCCTTTGCGTCTTTTGGAATGTTTATTAACGAATACGACCGAAATGATCAGTTTATGAAGATAATAAGTAAACTAAAATAAAATGCAAAAATTAGACTTAACGAAAATTAAACATGTGCACTTTATTGGTATCGGTGGTATCGGTATTTCGGCGATTGCGCGCATGATGCTTGAGGAAGGAAAGATTGTAAGTGGGCAAGATTTAAATGATACTGGAGAAAATATTAAATTATTAAAAAGTCTTAATGCGCAAATTACTATTGGTCAGCAAATAGATGCTATTCCAGCAGAAGTAGATTTAATTGTTTATTCTCGAGCAATTGAAGTATTTGATAAAGTTTTCCTATTACAATTAAAATCTTTGCCTATTCTATCAATAGTATATCCAGAAATGCTTGGACTTGTATCGAAAGATAAATATACTATTGCTGTTTCTGGTTGTCACGGAAAGACTACGACTACAGGTATGATTGCTCACATACTTATGTCACTTGGAGCAGATCCAACTGTTGTTATCGGAAGTTTTTTGCAGGGTTTTAAATCTAATTTTATACAAGGTAAAAGTAAATATTTTGTAGTTGAAGCCGATGAATATTATCGTGCATTTTTGAACTTGCATCCAAATATATTAATTATCACTAATATTGATCTTGATCATGTAGATTATTATAAAGATTTAGCTGATATAAAAAGTGCATATAAAGAACTCGTGGAGAAAGTACCTCCAAATGGATATATAGTCTGTGATGCAGATAATCTTGATATAAAAGATGTTATAAAAAATGCGAAGTGTGAAATTATAGATTATAAAACATATCTCTATGAACGAACTCTTTTAATTCCTGGTCGTCATATGCAAATAGATGCGAGTATGGCATATGCTGTGGGAATACTTTTCGGATATGAGAAAGAAAATATTAACGAGAAGCTTTCGAACTTCCAAGGTACATCAAGACGATTTGAATATAAAGGTAGACTTTCTTCTGGTGCTTTAGTTTATGATGATTATGCGCATCATCCGACAGAGATTAAAGCAAGCTTGCAAGCATTTAGAGAAAAATTTCCGAAAAATGGGACAAAAGATAAATATAAGCTTTATGTTTTTTTTCAGCCACATCTTTTTAGTCGTACCAAAGTGCTTTTTAATGAATTTGTAACATCTTTTATTGATGCTGATGAAGTTGTAATTTTGCCTATTTTTAAAGCTCGTGAAATTGATGACGGTACAATCAGTTCAAGTCTTCTTGCTACAGAAATTGCAAAAGCACATCCTAGTGTACAAGCATTATCATTTGATCAAGCAAAAGATTATTTTTCTACATTAACACTTGGATCTAATGATGTTATTGTTACTATGGGTGCGGGGGAAGCATACAAAATAGGAGATAACATTCTCAGTCAATAATTATCTGTGATACAATATTAAGATAAAACATGAAAAAATATTTTTTTGTAATTATATTATTTGTATTTGTAGTAAGTATGGCGCATACCGTTTATGCTGTGACTGATCCGACAGCTACGACTGGTTTTATACCAGGACAGATTTGGTATTCAAAATATCCTCTTGTAGAAGGAGATACAGTTAAAATACATACAGCTGTTTGGAATGCTAATACAAGTTCTTTATATACTCGTATTGATTTTTATGATAAAAATGTTGTTTTGGGTACAAGAGATATTACAGTTTTACCTTCACGTTTAGAAGATATATCAATAACATGGAAAGTAACTTCTGGTGATCATTCTATATCTGCTAAGATTGGTTCATCAACCATATTAAATAATGGTAAAAAAGAACAAATTATACTTAGTAATAATACTACTTTAGAAAACAATACATTTATTCCAGTTTCTATAAAGACAATTAATGGCCAAAAAGTTACTAGCTCTGATGTTGTTAAAAATGATATTAAACAAGCAAGTTTTGCTATCAAAGATATTTTACCTAGTTCTATAGATAAGCCGATTTCTTCGGGTTTTAATTCTTTGGATAATTTTCGTGATATTACATATACAAATATTATTGATGCAAAAGATAAAACAAAAAAAGAAATTGATATTATGAATGATGTTGCAAGAAATTCTGAGTTAACAACTATTGCGAAAGATAAAAACACAAAAATACTTCCAAAAAATGAAGAGGTAAAGTCTAAATCATTATATGCTACAGATAAACCAATTCTTTATGTTAAACTTTTTCTTCTTTCTGTCATAGATTTTATTTTTGGTACTAAAATTATTTTTTATGGATTAATATTGTTTATTGTTTTTTTGATTCTCCGTTCCATTTATCGCAAAATAAGTAATAGATAATGTATTTGTCAAATAATATGTAAATAGCATATAATACTCATTATGAAGCGAGTTGTTTTTGATACATTACTATTATTATCAGTTTTTATCTTACCATGGTATATATCTGGTATTATTGCATTTATTGGTATATTAGCTTTTAAACAGTTTTATGAGTTTATAATTATGTGGATTACAATGTATTCTATGTTTGCAATACCTGAAGTAAATTTACTATCTAATAGTACTTGGTTTACTCTAATAGTATCTATTGTATATATAGCTATACAGTATCTTCGTTTGAATATGATAATTTATAAAAATGAAATTTAAAATAAATAACAAAAAAATAAAAAAGGATATAACTTTAGATGAGATTTTTCTTGATTCTGAAAATTTACCCAATTTTAATACACAACAATTTGAAGGTCGATTAGAGAAACCAATTCCAAAACGTTCTATATATTTGTTGGGATTATTTTTTACAATCACAGCATTTATATTTATATGGAATGTTACTAAACTTCAGATAATTCACGGTGAAGCTTTTTTTAAAAAAAGTGAAAATAATATTTTAACTAAACAACCAATATTTGCTGACAGAGGATTGTTGTATGATAAAAAAGGTGTTCTTATGGCTTGGAATACATGGAATATATCTGATATTAATAGGTTTGTAGCTCCAACTAGATCATATATTAATAAATCTGGCTTTGGATTGCTTCTTGGTTATGTTAGTTCTCCTCAAAAAGATTCTTCGGGTAATTATTGGCAGGATACATTTATAGGTAAAGATGGTGTTGAGAAATCTTATAATACTAATCTTACTGGAATTAATGGTATGCGTATTACTGAGACAAATGTAAATGGAGAAGTACAATCTGAAAACACAATATCTTTGCCCAAAGCAGGTGACAATATAAAACTTTCTATTGATTCTCGTATTCAAGAAGCAATGTACAATTCGATTGCTTCTATGGCTAAAAATGTATCATTTTCTGGTGGTGCAGGAGTTTTAATGGATATAAAGACAGGTGAATTATTAGCTCTTACTAGTTATCCGGAATATAATAGTACAATTATTTCAAATGGTAAAGATAAAAAGATAATTAATGGATATTTTGAAGATAAACGGAAGGTATTTCTTAATCGTCCTGTATCTGGTTTATATACACCTGGTTCTATAGTAAAACCATTTATTGCTTATGGCGCGCTTGTTGAGAATATTATTACTCCATTTAAACTTATCTTGGCTAATGGTTCTATTTCAATTCCTAATCCATATTTTCCTGAAAAAAAATCTATTTTTAAAGATCATGCCTCTTTTGGATATGTAGATATGAAAAAAGCTATTGCTGTTTCTTCTGATGTATATTTTTATAATATAGGTGGTGGTTTTCAAGACCAGAAAGGTCTTGGTATTATAAATATTGATAAATATGCAAGAATGTTTGGGATCGCGTCAAAGACTGGTATTGACTTTGGTGGAGATAAGGAAGGAATAATTCCGACACCAGAGTGGAAATCTAAAACCTTTAAAGGTGAAATATGGAGAGTGGGAGATACATATAATACTGCTATTGGTCAATATGGTTTTCAGGTCACCCCGCTTCAGATGGCACGTGCAGTTGCAGGTATTGCAAACGATGGTATTGTACCAACTCCGCATTTGCGTCTTGATGATACTTCTTTTGAAGTTAAGAAAAGTACGATACCTATTGATATAGATAAAATTAAAATTATAAAAGATGCTATGCGTAGTGTGGTCACTGAAGGTACTGGAACTGCATTAAATTTAAAATCAGTAAAAGTAGCAGCAAAGTCTGGTACGGCCCAGATTGGAGTAGGTAATACGAATACTAACTCATGGATTATAGGATTTTTCCCTTATGATAATCCTAAATATAGTTTTGTAATACTTATGGAACGTGGACCTAAAATTGCATCTGGTAATGCTACGCAAGTCATGAGTGAAGTTATCGATTATATGAGCGTAAATACCCCAGAGTATTTACAGTAATCTTTGACTTATTTATTTAAAACCTCTATACTGTACCGATTATGGAAGAAATAAATTATATAACAGAAGAGAAAAAACAAGCATTAATTGAAGAATTAAATCATTTAAAGGTTGTTAAACGTAAGGAAATACTTGAATCTCTTGAGGCTGCAAAAGCTCTCGGTGACCTTTCTGAGAATGCAGAGTATCATCAGGCACGCGAGGACCAAGGTAAGACTGAGGATCGTATAAACCAGATAGAATATATGTTACAGTCAGCTGTTGTTATTAAAAAACATCGTTCAAATAAAGTCGAAATCGGTACAACTGTTATTGTAAAAAAAGAAAATACTAAAGACACTGTGGCTTATAGTATTGTAGGATCTGAAGAAGCAGATATGATAAAGAATAAAATTTCAAATAAATCACCACTTGGTGAAGCACTTTTTGGTAAAATAAAAAATGATGTAGTATCTATAAATACTCCCAAGGGGCTAGTCAAATATACTATTGTTGATATACAATAGACATATGGCTTCACTTGAAGAATTAAAGCAGGCAAGAATTGGTAAAATAGAAAAACTCAAAGATGCTGGGATGAATCCATATACAGCAGAATCTTTTCGTACTCATACTATAACTGAGATTATTGTTGGTTTTGATATGCTTCAAAATGGTACAACAGAAATTACACTTGCTGGACGAGTTCTTATTATGCGCGGACAAGGTGCACTAATATTCTTTAATTTTACAGATGGAACAGGTAAGTTCCAAGGACTAGCAAAGAAAGGTGAGATAGATAGTAATTTATTTTCTCTTTTTGCAGATACAGTAGATAGTGGGGACTTTATTGAAGTTACAGGTACACTTTTTAAAACAAAGACAGAACAAGAAACAATTCTTATAAAAAAATGGCGTATGCTTACAAAAGCTCTTGCTCCATTACCAGACAAATGGCATGGGCTTGTAGATGTGGAAGAGCGTTTTCGTAAACGATATTTAGATATTCTTATTACCCCAGAACTTCAAGAACTTTTTATAAAGAAAGCACTTTTTTGGGAAGTAACACGCTCGTTTATGAAAGAGCATCAGTTTTTAGAAGTAGAAACTCCAACACTTGAAGTTACTACAGGAGGAGCAGAAGCAAATCCTTTTAAAACCCATCATAAAGATTTTGACATTGATTTATTTCTTCGTATATCTATTGGAGAACTTTGGCAAAAGCGTTTAATGGCTGCAGGATTCTCTAAAACATTTGAGATTGGTCGGGCTTACCGAAACGAAGGTAGTAGTCCTGAGCATCTGCAAGAATTCACTAACATGGAGTTCTACTGGGCGTATGCGAACTACAAAGATGGTATGAAGCTTACTCAAGAAATGTACCAGAGAATTGCAACTGAAGTATTCGATACGACATCTTTTACTACACGTGGATTTACTTTTGATTTGGCAGGTGAGTGGCCTATGATTGAATATCAAGCAGAAGTATTAAAGCAGACAGGTATTGACGTTCTAAAAGCAAACGAAAATGAGATGAAAGCAAAGTTGGCGGATCTTGGAGTAAAATACGAAGGTGACAACCGCGAGAGACTTATGGATACACTATGGAAATATTGCAGGAAGAATATCGCCGGTCCAGCATTCCTCATACATCATCCAAAGCTAGTGTCTCCACTATCGAAATCTTGCACAGATAATCCTGAGCTCACAGAGCGTTTCCAGATAATAATTGCAGGCTCTGAAGTAGGGAATGGATTCTCTGAGCTCAATGATCCCATCGATCAGCGTGCACGATTTGAACTTCAGCAAGATTTGATAAACAAAGGCGATACAGAAGCAATGCAACCAGAATGGGAATTCGTAGAAATGCTCGAGCACGGTATGCCACCTACATGTGGATTCGGATTTGGAGAGAGATTATTCTCATTCATGGTAGATAAGCCAATACGCGAAACTCAACTCTTTCCACTAATGAAACCAAAAGAATAAAAACCTTCATCGTTTAGATGAAGGTTTTTTTGATTTATTTTTGCATATTATTGCAAATTTTTTGGTTGATCCAAAGGCATACGCATTATTTTTTTGCTCCTATTGTATTCCAGTATAGCAATTGTCTTGAAGTAATCACTTTGATCTTCAAGTGTTTGCTCTTGTCGTTTTACAGGAACGAGGAATATTGAGTTTGTTTCTTTTTCAATTTTAACAATTGCAAAGCATGATTTAAACATATAACTTTTATTTAATGGTGAATAATTATTTTTAATAATATATCACACAATCAATTTAATATCAAGTCAAGTTTCTAACAACAATTGTTATCCACAGTTTTGTTGTGTTTGTATTGTGGGACAAAGTGGTTTATAATTAACTCAAGTGGGATAAAGTGGTAAAACTAAAATTTAGTAAAAATATCTTTGTTTCGCTTAATTATTATGCTCATCGGAGAATACACTCATACACTAGACGACAAGAACAGAATGTCATTGCCAATAAAATTCCGAAAAGAAATGGGGAAGAGTGTTGTCGTTGCTCCAGGGTTGGATAATTGTCTTTCAATTTTTACCACAAAAGAATGGGAGAAAATTACAAGCAAGTTATCTGACGGATCGATGATTGCATTAGATAATAGAAGTTTTTCGAGATTTATATTTGGTCAAGCAGCTCAACTTGATGTTGATACTCAAGGTCGAATATTAATCCCGGATAATTTAAAGAATCGCTCAGGCCTTACAAGTAAAGTAATTGTAATAGGAGTCCAGAATCGCGCAGAAATCTGGAACGAGAAGGCTTGGAACGCTTACAAAAAGATTGTTGATACACAGGCAGACGCCCTCGCTGATAAATTGGGTCAAATAGGAGTTCTTTAAAATATGACGCATATTCCTGTATTACGAGATGAATCAATTGATGGACTGAAAATTATGCCAGGAGATATTATTGTCGATGGCACACTTGGTGGTGGAGGGCATACAATTGAGATTATCAAGCGTTTTGGATCTAAAGTAAAGATCATTGGTCTTGATTTTGATTTAGATGCAATCAGCCGTACTAAGACTTTGGTAGGTGATATTCCTTCTGATGTAATCTTTCGTACTATTGGTTTTCAAGATATAGATAAAGTTTTAAATGAGCTCAATATATCAAAGATAGATCGTATACTTTTAGATTTGGGTTTATCATCTTTTCAACTTGATACTTCTGGTAGGGGATTCTCTTTCTTGAAAGACGAACCACTGCTTATGACAATGAAGAAGAATCCAACCGATGAAGATTTAACTGCTCGAGACATTGTAAATACATGGGAAGAAGAAACACTAGCAAATATTATCTATGGATTTGGAGAAGAGAAGTATTCTAGAAGAATTGCAAAAGCCATAGTAGAAGTTCGAAAGAAAGGTTATATAGAGACTACATTTGATCTTGTAAATATTATTGATAGTGCAGTTGGTAGATTTTATCGTGGTGTTAATATTCACCCAAGTACTCGTACATTTCAAGCACTTAGGATTGCGACAAATAGTGAACTTATAAATTTAGAGAAGGGAATAGAAAATGGATTTAAAAGATTGAGTATAGGTGGACGAATAGCGATTATTACATTTCATAGTTTAGAAGATCGTATTGTAAAACAATCATTTGTACGATTTAAACAACAAGGATATGCGAATATTATTACAAAAAAACCAATAATACCAACAAATGATGAAATTATCAATAACCGACGTGCACGTAGTGCAAAATTAAGAATAATAGAAAAAATATGAGCAAAGCAAAGGCAATAACGACAAATTTAATAGAAAATACAAATATACAACGTATAATCTTTCGTGTACTTATTTCTGGAATTATTATTCTTTCTATTGTATATGTATATCTTATAGGTTCTATCACTTTTAATATTTTAGCTCGTAAATCTCTTGAAAATACAGTTCACATATTAGGTAATAATGTAAGTAATCTTGAATTAACTTATTTTAATAATACAAATAAAATTGATAAGAATTATGCCTTAGCTCTTGGTTTTGTCGATATACATACCAATATATTTGCAACACGTACTTATTCTACCAGTGTTGCTATTCGTTAATGAACCTTTCATCATTTCATGTACGGATAAGAATTATGTCTGTATTTGTTTTTATAATTGCAGTTATTTTAGTGACCAAACTTTTTTTTGTTCAAATTATTAATAAAAATTTTTATACCGATCGTGCTGATAAACAATATACAACTCCTTCTGGTGATATATTTAATCGAGGATCAATATTTTTTTCAAAAAAAGATGGTTCATTAGTGGCAGCAGCTACTATATCATCTGGTTTTAAGCTTGCAATAAAACCTAAAGATATTATAGATATTGAAGCTACATATAAAAAACTTGATCAATATATAGATATGGACCAAGATACATTTACTACTCGTGCTTTAAAAAAGAATGATCCTTATGAAGAGATTGCGAGTCATCTTACCAAAGAACAAGTTTTAGAAATAGATAATTTACATATAGCAGGTTTATCTATTTATAAAGATAATTGGCGTTTTTACCCAGGAGAAAATCTTGCCTCACATACTCTTGGTTTTTTGGCTTATAAAAATAATGATAAAGTTGGTCAATATGGCATTGAGAGATTTTATGATAAAATTCTTTCAAAACCTAAAGATGAAGCTTATATCAATTTATTTGCAGAAGTTTTTTCTAATTTAAAAGAAGTAACTACTACTAATGGTGATAGACAAGGTGATATCGTTATTACAATAGAACCAACTACGCAACATACCTTAGAAAATGAATTATTGTCTGCTTTAAATACTTGGCATGCCGAACAAGCAGGTGGTGTTATTATAAATCCACAAACAGGGGAAATATATGCTATGGCTGGGATTCCAGATTTTAATTTAAATGATTTTGGTAATGTATCTAATCCAAATGTTTATCGTAATCCTATTGTAGAAAATGTATTTGAATTTGGATCAGTTGTTAAACCTCTTGTGATGGCTGCGGCTCTTGATGCTGGAGTTTTAACACCAGATACGACTTATGTCGACAAGGGATTTGTAACAGTTAACAAAAAAAATATTATGAATTTTGATAAAAAAGCTCGAGGCCTTTCCACTATGCAGACTGTTCTTGACCAATCTCTTAATACTGGGATGGTTTTTGTCGAAAGTAAACTTGGTCATGATAATATGAGAACATATATGAAATCTTATGGTATTGGTGAAAAAACAGGTATTGATCTTCCTAATGAAACATCTGGTTTGATAAAGAATTTAGATAGTCCTCGAGATATAGAGTATGCCAATGCAGCTTTTGGTCAAGGGATAGCGCTTACTCCCATAGAAGCTGTTCGTGCATTTTCGTCGATAGTAAATGGTGGTAAGCTTATTACACCACATTTGGTCAGACAGATCAGATATGATGATGGATTATCAAAAGTTATTGATTACTCAATTACTCGTCAAGGATTAATAAAAAAAGAGACATCAGAAACTATATCACGTATGCTTGTCCATGTGTTCGAGTCATATAATAATGGTGTTTATAAATTTGATCATTATAGTGTTGGTGCAAAAACTGGAACAGCACAAATAGCAATAGAAAATGGAAAGGGTTATTATACAGATCGCCATATGCATTCATTTTTTGGTTATTTTCCAGCTTATGATCCTAAATTTCTTGTATTTCTTTTTTTAAAGAATCCTCAAGGAATTAAGTATGCTTCTCAAACCCTTATTACACCATTTATGAATATAACTAAGTTTCTTATAAATTATTATGATGTTCCACCTGATAGATAATATGAAAAAAATATTTAAAAATATAATAGTTATTATTATCACATGGCAAGCACGTATTGTACTTTTACGTTATAAACCTAAGATTATAGTTATCATAGGATCAGTAGGGAAGACTTCTACTAAAGATGCTATTTTTACGGTGCTTTCAAAATTTAAAATTGTTAGAAAAAGTGAGAAAAGTTTTAATAGTGAAGTTGGATTACCGTTAACTATTCTTGGAAATCCAAATGGATGGAGTAATACACTTGTATGGCTTAATAATATTATTCGTGGTTTTTATTTAATTATATGGAAACAATCATATCCAGAATGGCTTATACTTGAATTAGGTGCTGGTAAACCTGGAGATATCAAAAATATAGCTAAGTGGCTTAGTCCTGATATAGTTGTTATTACAAGATTTCCAGATAAACCAGTTCATGTAGAATTTTTTGGTACAAATGAAAAAATTATAGAAGAAAAGAGTTCTATTGTATATGCACTTAAATCAAATGGGGTTTTAATTTTAAATCATGATGATGAGAGGGTTTATGCTCTTCATAATAAATCTTCTTGTCGAACTGTATCATATGGTATGCACGAAAATGCTACTTATCATGCTGTGCATTCTACTTATCTTAGTACTACTTTAGATCATGTCGGTATACCAGATGGTATTAATTTTAAACTTGAATATAATGGAAATACTTTCCCTGTAAATTTACCACATGTTATTGGTATGCATTATATTGGATCTGCACTTGCGAGTATTGCTTGTGCAAATGAAGTAGGATGTGATTTACTCGCGTCTATAAATGCAATTAGTGAATATGTTGTACCACCTGGAAGATTATCTGTTATTAATGGTATTAATAATTCAGTTATTATTGATGATACATATAATGCTTCACCGATAGCAGTAGAAGCAGCCCTTGACGTATTAAAAGAAATGAAGGGTAAAAGAAAGATTGTAGTAATAGGTGATATGCTTGAACTTGGTAAATTTACTGAAGAAGCTCATAGAAGTATTGGAGAGAAAACAAAAGGAATAGCAAATATTCTTATTACGGTAGGTCCACGTGCGAAATTTATAGCAGAAGGAGCTATTAATGCAGGATTTAATAAAAAGGAAGTTTATAGCTTTGATTCATCAAAAACTGTTGCAAAATTTCTAGTGGATATTATTGAGAAAGGGGATATAGTATTGCTTAAAGGTTCTCAGGGTATACGTTTAGAATATGCTGTAGAGGCCATAATGGCTAATCCTGAGCATAAAAATAAGCTATTATGTAGACAAGACAAAGAGTGGCAACGTCGATAACATAGTTGACATATTGGTAATAAATTTATATGATAATAATCATTAAATTTGTTATTTCAAAATTTTTTTTAAAACCTAAAAAACTTAATTATGCTTCACACAAAAAAAGTTGTTCCGATTGTAATGGGTATGTCTACTTTACAAATTGAGAAAAGAAAAGTTAATTACGAGAGAATAATAGCTACTCTCGGTAATAAAAAAAGAGCTAAACCAAAGATTGTTCAAAATATAACATCTTTGTCACCGCAATCTCAATTTCCACAAAATAAATTTTTTTTGAAATGACTTAATTTATAAATAAAAATTTAATTGCCGACTCTTCTTAGGGTTGGCTTTTTTGATTTTTTGATTAAAAATGTTATATTTTTGCTATTGGCCTTATCGTCTAACGGTTAGGACATCGCCTTCTCAAGGCGGTAATCTGGGTTCGATTCCCAGTAGGGTCACACCATAAAAATCGGCACTCGTCAAGAGTGCTATTTTTAGGTGTGACCCTAAGAAAAGTAACTGCTTACTTTTCGCCTGGGAAGCGAAAAGCTTTTCATTTTTTGATGGTAATCAAAATGAAAAGGTGTACTGAACCTGTAAGGTTCGATAAGTGTACTCACGGTCCCAGTAGGGTCACCATCAAGTGTTAGCACGAGAAGCATACAAATTCAGT
>JAVHPX010000031.1:0-24983 GCA_036170795.1 Minisyncoccota bacterium | reverse complement strand
CTTTACAAATTCTTATTATAGAAAATAATTTTTTATATTGTATTAATGTATTTCATCTTCTATAATATGTATATGAATGAATTAACTGAAATAGAAAAGAGTGTAATAATAGATAAAGGTACAGAAATGCCGTTTACTGGTGAATATACAAATAATAAGGAAACCGGTATCTATGTATGTAAAGAATGCAACGCCCCACTTTATGATTCAATGGATAAATTTGAATCTACTTGTGGTTGGCCTAGTTTTGATAGAGAAATAGAAGGAGCAATAAATAAAAGTTTAGATAAAGATGGAATACGTACAGAAATAACATGCACAAAGTGTGGTGGTCATCTTGGTCATTTATTTGCTGGTGAAGGATTAACAGACAATAATATTCGTCATTGTGTGAATTCAATTTCAATGAAATTTATTTCAGGTAAATAATTATGATTAGAAAAATTGTACTAGCCGGTGGGTGCTTTTGGGGACTTGAAGATTTAATGAGGAATCAATTAGGAGTCATAAATACCGAAGTTGGTTATACAGGTGGTAGTGTTGATAATCCTACATATGATAATCATACAGGTCATGCAGAAGCTGTTGAGATAGAGTATGATACAGAAATAACTTCATACAAGAAATTATTGGATTTCTTTTTTCAAATACATAATCCAACGACATTAAACCAACAAGGGAACGATATTGGAACATCATATCGGTCAGCAATTTTTTATGGTAATGATGAAGAAAAAAGGGAAGCTCTAGATTTTATTAATATAGTAAATAATTCAAAAAGATGGAAAGATCCTGTTGTTACAACTCTCGAGCCACTTACAAAATTATATAAAGCTGAAGATTATAATCAAGATTATTTAGTTAAAAATCCCGGTGGTTATACATGCCATTCTATATGGTTTGATAGTTATATAAAATAAAAATGATCTCATCTTGGATAATAGATAAAAATAATTTGACAAAAGTTAAAATATATTATAACTTTAATTAAAGTTATTTAATATATATTTTTCACATAAAAATCATAGATTATGATGAATGCTTATAATTCTTCAATTTGCCTGTTTCCTTTTAAAGATAAAGGAGATAAAGAGTTTTTACTCTCAGTTCCTGTTTATGTTGCTAATAGAATTATTACACAAGCAGAAAGTGATAATTATGGTTTTGTCCCTAGGATTTACAAAAGGAAATTAAAATTTACTTTACTTTTGTTTACCCCTAAAAGATATGCTTCTCTTTTGGATTCAAAACAAAATCAAGTTATCACAACTAATGGAGTTTTGAAACTTTTTATTGATTATTTAAAAATTCAATTGAGGGAAACAAATTCTAGTATTTGGATAATAGGGCATTATAGAGATCTTTTTATTATAAAAAAAGAATTATATAATGATTTTTCTTTTATTTATTTACGTAAGGATAAACCTTCAGAAAAAGATGTTTTATTAAATTTAAATTTTAAAGAATAAAAGGCTATCTTGATTAATAAATTAATTTAAGAATATACGATTTTATGTTGTATATTCTTTTTATTATATATGCTATAATCATATATTATAATAATTTGTTAAGATAATCATGATAATATCTATTTTAGGGAAAGTTATATTTGGTTTATATTTTTTATATTCAGGTTTTAATCATTTTAAAAATGAGAAAATGCTTACAGGTTATACTAAAAGTAAAGGAGTTCCTTATCCACGATTAGCTGTATTACTTTCTGGAGCTATGATGATACTTGGAGGACTTGGTTTTGTCTTGAATACTAATATCAAGGAATCTTCTATTTTACTTATTATCTTTTTGGTTCCTACAACGTTTATGATACATAATTTTTGGAAAGAATCTAACCAAAACAATAAAATGAATGATCAAATAAACTTTATGAAAAATATTGCATTGATTGGAGCATTATTAATGATATTATAATTTCTGTGAATGATGTAGGTAAACTTTATATTGTTGCTACCCCTATTGGTAATCTTGAAGATATTACTCTTCGGGCATTGAGAATACTTAAAGAAGTAGATTGTATTTTGTGTGAAGATACTCGTACAACAGGAAAACTTTTGTATAAATATGATATTCATACAAAAACAATAAGTTATCATGCTCATAGTACTAACGCTAAAGAATCTGTAATAATTCGAATGCTTAAAGAAGGTAAAAATTTAGCTCTAGTCTCAGATGCTGGTACTCCTTGTATTTCTGATCCAGGAGTTATGCTTGTGGCAAATGTACGTAATGAATTAGGGGATAATGTGCAAGTAGTTCCTATTCCTGGGCCAAGTGCTTTAATATCAGCTTTATCTGCAAGCGGTATATCTTCAGCTGAATTTATATTTCTTGGGTTTTTACCTCATAAGAAGGGTAGAGAAACTTTATTTAAAGAAATAGCAGCCTCTACTAAAGTTATTGTATTCTATGAGTCGACTCATAGAATTTTAAAGACGCTCTCTTCGCTTGATTCATATATACCAAATTCTACTATAGTCATAGCTCGTGAGATTACTAAACAATTTGAAGAATTTGTTAGAGGAAGACCTAATGAATTACTTGAATATTTTATAAAAAATACTACTAAACAAAAAGGGGAGTTTGTTGTGATTGTTGTACCTTTTTAAATAAGGTATAATATGAATATATGAGAAAAGAACGTACATTGTTTATTATAGGATTATGGGTTATAATATTACCATTTTTAGGATTTCCAAATAATTGGCGTCAGATTTTTTTTGTGATTACTGGATTTATTCTTATTTTTCTTTATTATTCATTCTACAAACAAGCAAAAACATATCAATTAAAAAATGATGATCATAGCAAAACATTTGTAGATAATATGAGTAATGGGGAATAAAATGCTATTTATTAAAAATAAAATTAGATTTACAATTATTATCCTCGCATGTTTATTGTGCGTGGTAATTATTTATTACACTTCAACAATCTTATTTACTGATTTTATTTATTCAAATAAAAATATTACTATTTTGAACACTAATTCAGAAAATATTAAACCTCTTAATATTGTAACTGCACCTACATTACTAGCTACACCTATAGTTGTAAATCATATTAAAACTCCTCCATCTGTTAAAGCTGTATATATATCAAGTTGGACAGCAGGATCTCCTAAATATAGGGATCCAATTATAAAATTGATAGATGATACAGAACTTAATGCTATAGTTATAGATATAAAAGATTCAACTGGGCGTATTGGTTTTATGGTGTCTAATCATGAATTACAAAAAATGGGTACAACAGAAAAACGTATTCCAGATATTCGAGCTTTGACTAACTTGCTTCATCAGAAAAATATTTATATTATTGGACGTATTGCTGTTTTTCAAGATCCATATGGAACAAAAATAAAACCAGAATGGTCTATAATTAAAAAAAGTGATGGTAAAATTTGGGAAGATCATAAAGGGTTATCATTTCTTGATCCGGCCAATAAAGAAGTATGGAAGTATATAGTAGCAATAGCACGTGACGCATATGATGAAGGTTTTGATGAAATAAATTTTGATTATATACGTTATCCTTCTGATGGTAATATAAAAGATATTAATTATCATTTGCTTAAAGGTAAGACACGATCAGATAATATAGAAGAATTTGTGAAATATCTTTCACGAGAAATAAAATTATATCAGAATATTCCAATGTCAGCTGATCTTTTTGGTTTAACAACACAAGCAACTGATGATATGGGTATGGGGCAAATCTGGGAAAAGATGTTACCATATTTTGATTTTCTTTCACCAATGGTTTATCCATCACATTATCCACCCATGCAAGATGGATTTAAAAATCCAGCCTTACATCCATATGAGATTATAAATAAAGCGCTTAAAGAAGGAGTAAATAAAACAAAAGCTCAAAATCAAGATATTAATAAAATTCGTCCTTGGTTACAAGACTTTAATTTAGGAGCAGTGTATACTAAGGAAATGGTTCAATCTGAAATAAAAGCAGTTAATGATAATAGTTTAACTTCGTGGATGTTGTGGGATCCAAGGAATAAATACACTTCGTCTGCATTAAAACTTGAAAAATAATAATAATTTTTAAATAATATACTTTTATGATTTTTAAAAAACCATCTAAACAAAATATTCGAACATTGATATATGTACTTATTTCCTTGTTTTTATTATTTGGAGTTTTCAGTCTTGGTATATATGTTGGATATTATCGTCGCCCAGAAATTGATAAAGTATTTTCTGTTACCAATAAAAATACTCAAGTAAATACTGTTGCTGATTTTAATTCATTTTGGAAAGTTTGGAATTTGCTTAATGAGAAATCATTATATTCAAAGAAAATAACTGATCAAGACCGTGTTTGGGGAGCAATATCAGGATTGGCATCATCTTTAAAAGATCCATATACTGTTTTCTTTTCTCCAGAAGAAAATAAATTATTTAAAGATGAAATAAAAGGATCATTTGGTGGTATTGGTGCTGAAATTGGGTTGAAAGATAAATTATTAACAATTATTGCTCCATTAAAAGATAATCCAGCGATAAAAGCAGGAATTAAGTCCGGTGATAAAATTTTAAAAATAGATAAAGTAGATACAAGTGATATGACTATAGATAAAGCTATTAGTCTTATTCGTGGACCTAAGGGTAGTATTGTAACATTGTTAATTTTTCGTCCAGAAAATAAATTAACAAGTGAAATTAAGATTACTAGAGATATTATTTCTGTCCCAACCATTGATACTGAGCTTCGCCCTGATAATATTTTTGTGATTAAGTTCTATAGTTTTTCTGAGAATTCAGCAAATTTATTTCAAGAGGCATTAAATAAATTTATATCTTCACATTCTCATAAACTTATACTTGATTTACGTGGTAATCCAGGTGGTTATCTTGATTCTGCTGTAGCCATTGGTTCTTGGTTCATAGATGAAGGTAAACCAATTGTAAGCGAAGATTTTGGTGGTAGTCAAAAAACTATAATTTATCGTAGTTATGGCCCACGATTATTTAATAAATCTCTTGATTTTGTTGTATTAGTTGATCGAGGTTCTGCTTCTGCTTCAGAGATCTTAGCCGGTGCTCTTAAAGAGCATGGTATTGCAACTTTAATAGGTGAGAAAACATTTGGTAAAGGATCTGTTCAAGAACTTGTTAATATTACCGATACAACATCACTTAAAGTCACAGTAGCTAGATGGCTAACCCCTAATGGGGTTTCAATATCTGAACATGGTTTAGATCCAGATATTGTTATTCCTTTTACAATCAAAGATGTAGAGGCGAAGCATGATCCTCAGATGGATAAAGCAATAGAAGTATTAACAGCTAAACCATAATAATATGAAAGTTATTTTACTTACTGATGTTCCAAAAGTTGGCAACAAATACGATGTGAAAGAGTTTAAGGTAGGATATGCTCAAAATGTACTCCTATCTAAAGGTTTAGCTGAGTTAGCAACTCCGCAAGCACTAGCTAAACTAGAAGCTCGAAAAATTCAAATGAATAAAAAAAAAGAAGAAGAAATTCAAGCATTTAATAAATTAATTTCTACTATAGATAATACAACAGTAAAAATCGTTGCGAAAGCAAATGAAAAAGGTCATTTATTTAAAGCAATTAATTTTCATGATATAGTACAAGCTATAAAAGAAAATTTTGGAATAGATATTGAAGAAGGCACATTAATTATGGAACATATAAAAGAAGTTGGTTTTCATACGGTTATAATAAAAAAAGGGGATAGACAAGGTAAATGCCAAGTAGTGATAGAAGCACAAAAATAAACTCCTCGCATATCGAGGAGTTTATTTATATTATGTGAACTATTTTCTTGACTGAAGATGTACGATTAAAATTTATTTTTCTTTTAATACCAAATTTAACTATTCCAGGTTTAAGAGCAAAGAGAGTATGGTCTTTACCTAATCCAACGTTTATCCCAGGAATAATTTTTGTTCCACGTTGACGAATTATAATTGATCCCGCTTTAGCAATTTGTCCAGCATAAAGCTTCGTACCTAGATACTTTGGATTTGAATCTGTTAAATTTTTGGCTGAACCCCCGGCTTTTCTATGTGCCATATAATGTTATGCTAGTCTAAAGCTCTTTTATTATTTATAATAGTACATATGAGTATACACAATTTACTTGATAAAATCAAGAGCAAGATTTATATTGATAATATAACTATTATATATTTATTTATAGTAATAGGGGTTGGATTATCAGCTTTTGGATTAGGAAGACTCTCAATAAGTAATCTAGCTAAAGATAATTCTGGTATTAAAATTATTCAAACAGGAAATTCGAATAGTAAAATTTTATCTACAGAAAGTCTTAATACTGATGTTTTAGATATTAAACCTATAGTAATAGAAAAAAACTATGTGGCTTCAAAAAATGGTAAACTATATTATGCAAGAGGGTGTTTGGGTGCTAAACGTATTAAATCAATAAATGAAGTTTGGTTTGCAACATCAAGTGATGCTCAAAAATCAGGATATCGCCTTGCATCATCTTGTAAATAATTATGAAAATATTTTTTCAAATTTTAATTATTGTATTTGTTTGTGTGTCACTCTTTATTATTAAAGATGATGTTGAGACTGTATATATACGTGCAGTTTCTTATATAGCAGATAAAAGTAATCTAATACCTAGTACTATTAAAAATAATATAATAATTAAATCAGATAATAAAATTTTATCTAACACCGTTAATACTCCAGGGACTTTGCATGTAACAGAAGGCCTTTCTGCTAATGTAAATAGTGTTAAACTTTCGATTAAGGATGTTATTAACTGGACAAATAAAAATAGATTATTAAATGGTAATTTAGTGCCACTTAAAGAAAATTCTAAATTAGATTTTTCAGCACAAATTAAAATAAATGATATGTTTAAACAACAATATTTTGAACATATATCACCAGACAATATAGGGATAGTATATCTTAGTAAAGAAGTATCATATGATTATATTACAATAGGTGAGAACCTTGCTTTGGGTAATTTTAAAGATGCAGAAGCACTTCTTAATGCATGGATGGCAAGTCAAGGTCATAGAGATAATATTTTGAATAAGCATTATACTGATATAGGCGTAGCTGTAGGTCATGGAATGTTTAAGGGTCAAGATACTTGGATAGCTGTTCAGCATTTTGGCTTACCTAAAGATGCTTGTCCTTTGATTGATGAAATTCTTTATGGAAAAATTATTTTAGATCAAAAACAGGCTAAAATTATGGAAGCAGATCTTAATTTACGTCATAGTCAGATTAATAAAGGAGTAATATACAATGGAAAGACAACTAATGAGCAAATTAATGAATATAATAATCTTGTAGAAGTTTACAATCAATTAATTGGAGAATTAAAACAAAAAGTTTTTATTTATAATAAAAGTATTAAATTATTTAATACTTGTCTATCTAATAGTACATAAATTATATGATGATTGTAGTAGTATTAGCGTAATATCCAATAGGGTAGTGTAATTAGTATTTTAAGAATTATATAATACAGTGTCGCACAATATATCTTTTGCGACACTAGATATATTAAAATAATAATATATGATAAATTATTTACTTAAGAAGTTATAAATGTCAGAGCTATACCCTTATGGTTTGCTCGGCCAGTTCGGCCGATACGATGAATGTAAGTATCATATGTTTGTGGAATTTCATAATTGATAACATGAGTGACATTAGGAATATCAAGACCTCTTGCTGCTACATCAGTAGCTACAAGAATATCTAGTTCGTTGTCTTTAAATTTTTTTAAGGTACGCTGACGGTCATTGTGACGTTTATCACCATGTATTGATCCTGCTTTAAACCCTCTTTTTATGAGTTCTAAAGAGAGTTTTTCTACAGCATGTTTCATTTCAGAAAATATAAGAACTTTTTTTAATTCAGAATTTGATAGTAATTCAGATAAAACATCTATTTTGTCTATACCACGAGCTACACGAACAATATCTTGTTCAACATTTTTAGAAGTATCTTGAGTTTTTACCATAACATGTACAGGATTATTGGCAAAACGTTCTATTAGTTTTTCTATTGATTTTGGGAGAGTTGCAGAAAAAAATAAACTTTGTCGATCTTTTGGAGTTTTGTCTATTAAATATGTAATATCATCTATGAATCCCATATCAAGCATACGATCAGCTTCATCTAGTACGACTGAGCGAGTATCAGATAAATTTATTTCTTTACGTTTTACTAAATCAAGTAATCGTCCCGGAGTACCAATAACAAAGTTTGCTCCATGGCGTAAATTTTTAATTTGAGTAAAAATTGGTGCACCTCCAACACATGCGACTGACCACATATTCATTCCTTTAGTAAATTCTATAAATTCTTTTTCAATTTGAAGGGCAAGTTCACGAGTAGGTGCAATAATTATTACTGTTTCTTTTTTATCTTTTAAAACTTTATCTATAAGAGGTATTAAGAATGCTGCAGTTTTACCAGTTCCTGTATTGGCAATACCCAGAATATCTCTACCTTCAAGTGCTTGTGGAATAGCTTTGTCTTGGATTGGACTTGGATATATATATTGTTTGTTTATAATAGCATTTTTAATACGTTGATCAATGATAAAATCATTAAATGTATGAATAGGAATATAAATTTCCTCCTTTTCTGTAATTGTTGCTTTGCTAATAAATCTTGATACATCTATACGTTCAAATGAGTTCCTTTTATTTCTTCCACCACCACTTCTTCGTTTATCACCACCGAAAGATGGGTGTGAAGCTCCTCCGTGTGGTCTATGGCTATTATATGATGGTTTTGATCTAAAAGAAGGTTTTCTTGGAGTACTACTAATAGCACTTGATTTAGCTCCAGGTTTATAATTACTAATATGACGATTTGTAGGACTTTTTTTGGGTCCAGATGAATATAAAGAAGACCTTTTTGGGTCTTGTTTGCTATATGTAGACATAATTAAATTTTACGTGTTTCAAAAATAAATAATTGCACTGAGATGGTGCAATGGATTGAAACACTTATATACACGCTTTAAGGAGTATTCCAACTTCTATAGATTAGCATTTATAGTTTATTTTGTCAATGATATACATTTATATGTGGATAAGTTGTTGACAATAAATTTACGTAATTGTATAATCAAAGAACAAAGGACGTATCGTTTCGAAATAGTCGATCTCAAACATTCATCACATTTGTAATTATTTACTAAACAATCAAAATCAATGACTGGCTCAATAAAAAAGCTTACTGACAAAGGTTTCGGTTTCATCACAGCAGAAGGACTTGCGAAAGATTTATTCTTTCACAGTAATTCTCTTGTAGGCGTATCGTTCGATGAACTACGTGAGGGTGATGCTGTTACTTTTGACACAGAAGAAACTGCAAAGGGACCTAGTGCTGTAAATGTACAGCGCGCATAGTCTCTTAAAATAAAAACACTCCGAGAAATCGGAGTGTTTTTATTTGTTACTTTTTTTTAGCTTTCTTTGGTTTTTTTATCTCTTTTCTTGCACCTGTTCCTTTTGCCATATATATATAAATTATATTAATAATAAATGTATTATAACATTTATATATAATTTATTTTATTGCACTGTTTATAACTTTTCCTGTTTCAAAAACAGAAATTATATTTTTAGCTACCATTTCTGCCATCATATTACGAGTTGAAGAACGAGCTGAAGCTATATGTGGTGTCAAAATTACATTTGAAAGTCGGCTAAGACCTTTTGTTAGTTTTGGTTCAAATTCATACACATCAAGCCCTGCACCAGCTATAATACCTCTTTTGAGAGCATATACGAGAGCTTTCTCATCTATAATTGGCCCACGAGATGTATTTATAAGAAAAGCAGTTTTTTTCATAGTTGAAAGAGTTTCTTTGTTTACAATATGAGTTGTGCTAGGTAAAAGTGGAACATGAAGAGAAATAATATCCGCTTCTTTAAAGATATCTTTAGTTTCTTTTTTTATTGCATTAGTATTTTTTTCAAGTTCAGTATTTTGTTTTATATCACTGTATAAAATATTTATTCCAAATCCATTATGAAGCATTATGGCTACTTGTGAACCAATATCCCCTACTCCTATTAATCCTATAGTTTTACCTTTCATATCAGTCCCAACTAGAAGCTCAGGATCCCAGCCTTTAAATTTTCCTTTTCGAACAAATGTATCTCCTTCAACAAGTCGAGTCGTAAGGGCAAACATAAGTGCTATGGCATGTTCGGCTACAGCTGTGCCTGATGTACCAGGTGTATTTGAAACTTCGATATTTCTTTTTTTAGCTTCTTCTAGGTCTATGTTATTAAACCCAACAGAGAAGTTTGCAAATACTTTTGCATTAGGACAAACATTAAATATCTCAGCATCTATTTGATCAGTTAGAAATGATATGACTCCATCATATGGATATTTGCTAAGCATTTTTTTAATATATTTTTTGCTTGGTGGTAAAGTATTTATACCCATATCAAATCGAACACCTTTTTCTCTGAGTATTGAAAGTCCAACTTCTGGTATCCTTCTTGTTATATAAATTTTTTTATTCATATTTTTAATTTTTTAACCTATTTTAATAATATTACGATTTTCTTCTGCTGCTAATGCTATTTTTTCCATTATCGCTACTGCTTCAATAGGATATTTACCTGTAGCTGATTCCTCTGAAAGCATTACACCATCTGCTCCATCGAGTATTGCGTATGCCACATCTGAAACTTCTGCACGAGTCGGTATAGGATTATTTACCATAGATAAGAGCATTTGAGTAGCTACTATAACCATCTTTCCTTGTTTTTTTGCTTCAATTATTATTTTATGTTGTATAAATGGTATTTTTTCTATTGGAAATTCATTAGCTAAATCACCACGAGCAATCATAATTGCATCAGCTTCTTCTATGATTTCAATAAGATTATCTACAGCTTCCTTTCTTTCAATCTTTGCTATTATTTTTTGATTACCACCACCATCTTTTATTAATTTTTTTAAATCAATAATATCTTTTTTACTACTTACAAATGATAAAGATATATATTCTATTTTATTTTTTATACCGAAAGTTAAATCTTTTTTATCTTTTTCTGTAATTGCATCAGCTATTTCACTAAAGTGATGACCAATAATATCTTGCACTCGAGGACCAGATAAATCTTGAATTATAGGTATGTTTATATTTTTATCATGCGATATTGTTCTAATAGTATTTATAAAATTAAGATGTTCTTTATAAGTTCCCCAAGAGAAATTTAAACGAGCCATATTCATATGATGTTCAATTAGACTAGACAATATTTCTTTTGTACTACTTGCAGGACCGATGGTTGCGATAATTATTGTTTTTGATTCCATAATTATTATTTTACTATTTTTATAAGTCGATCATATTTTACATTTCTTTCTTTTTGTCCTAGAGCTCCTGCTTTAATAGCAAAACAACCAAAAGCATAAGCAAGATCTGAAATAAAGTCATCCATTGTTTCACCACTTCTGTGACTTACTATGCAGTCAATATTATTTTCTCTTGCTATTTTCATAGTTACAAGAGTTTCTGTAAGAGTACCTATTTGATTCGGTTTAATAATTATTCCATCTATACTATTATAACTTATAGCTTTTTTAAGTTTATTAACATTTGTAACTGTTAAATCATCACCTATTATTTTTGTATTCGGTATATGTTTTTTTAATTGTTTAAAAGCATCATAATCTTCTTCGTTAAAAGGATCTTCAATAGATATAATTGGATAATCATTAACAATTTTTGTGTATAATTCAATCATCTCAGATGTAGTCCAATTACGATTCATAAAAGTATATTTGCCTTCATTATAAAAAGAACTTGCTGCAACATCAAGAGCAAACATTACCTTATCTGTATATTTTAATTCATTAACTGTTTTTTTAAGGAGAGATAAAGGTTCTATAACGTCATCAATAGATAGTGCGATCCCGCCTTCATCACCTTTGATGGGTAAAGTTCCATATTTTTTAATAATTATTTCATCTAGTTTAATTTGGATTGCTTTACATATTTCTATATTTGCATTAATAGTTTTTTCTTGTGGAACGATGTGATATTCTTGAAAAGCAAGTTTTGATGAAGCATGTTTACCACCATTTATAAGATTAAAATAAAGCCATGGTTTATCATTTGAAGTTTTAATAACAGATAAAGTTCTAAGGTATTCATAGACTTCCATTTTATTTATTTGTGCTGCAGCTTTAGCACAAGCGATACTGACTCCGATAGTACTATTACCTCCTAGGATTTTTTTTTGTGGAGTATTATCAAGATTAATCATCATTTGGTCTATGAGAGTTTGTTCATTTATATTTAAACCAATTAATACAGGCTTGATAACATTTTCAATTTGATATATTGCTTTAGTCATAGCACCTTTACCTGAATCATTATCACGTAGTTCATAAGCTTCATATTTACCAGTACTTGCTCCTGAAGGTACCATAAATGTACCGATTATCTTATCGACATAAACTGATACTTTAAGGGTTGGATTGTTTCTAGAATCTAATATTTGTTCTGCTGTGATATTTGTTATTTTGGCATTCATATTATTTACGAAGTAAAATCATAAGATCTGATACATTGCTACCTGTTTCTCCTGTTATGATTTGGTCTTGTGTTATTGTAAAAAATTCATCAATAGTATTTTCTTCAATACTATATTTAATTGAAAGATTTTTATTTTTTGCTTTTTCTTTAGTTATTTGATCTGCAATTGCTCCTGCTGAAATAGATAAATTATCTATACCATCTGAAGCAAATGATGATAATGTATCAGTTGGATTTATCATATCTAATGATTTAAGTGTTAAATATTCACAACGTCCGCTGATACCTCTTCGGCTGTTTATTATTATGGATGGTTCACCAGCGCCAATAACAACAGAATTATTCTCTGCTTTTTCTAAAAGTTTTTTAATAATTACTTCTGGTTTTTGATATAATTGAGAACCAATATTATAAACTTTATATCCGAGTTCTATCGCTTTTTTTTCCATACCCAATAATGCATTATTATTGGTGATTAGTGGAATATTATAAACTTTTTCAAAGTAGATATCTTCTTTTGGGGTTTCATTTAATATTAAGTTAAATGGTAAATTATATTTTAATAATATTGCTTGAGCATCTTTTATAAAAGATGTGTCTTTGTAGGTAGGACCAGAAGCTACTTCTTCAAACTTATCTCCTGGTACATCGCAAAATATAATAGATGCTACTGTTGCTGGATATAAAAGCTTGGCTAATCCCCCACCTTTTAATAAAGATAAATGTTTACGTAAAGTATTTAATTCAGATATATTCCCTCCTGATTTAAGAAATTCGTCATAAAGTATGATTCCTTGTTCACACTCTGATTTTGGCCAGCAAATCATTGAAGACCCACCACCAGATACTATTATAATAGCTAAATCTTTTTCATTTAATTTGCTTGCCAGTTTGGCAAGTTCTTCTGATGGAAGTATATTATCTACTGATGGTTTTGGGTGAGTACATATATATTGTTTTACGTGAGTACATTCACTAATATTTTTGTCCATGACAATACCACCGGTAATTTTATTTCCTAATATTTGTTCTATTGCATATATTGCAATAGATGAAGTCTTGCCAAATCCAATAAGATAGATATTATTAAAATCATATAGATTAAAAGTATGATCATTTATTTTTAATATATTATTATCTAATCTAATATTTTTATTTACTATAATATTAGTATCTATAGATTCATATGCTGATTCTATAATATTAAGTATATCTGCTCTTTCTTTTGTTACTGCCAAATCATTAAGATTTTTTATATATCTTTTCATGTATTGTTTTACTTATTATGGAATATATTTATTATATAAAATATATATCTTGTGCTTCGGTGTGAAAGATTAAACAAGATAGCTATTGTAAAGAATAATAGAGCAATTTCTTTATTAAAAAAAGAAACAATTATAGCAATAAAAGCAGTACCAACAGGTAATAAAATACGCATATTTGCGTGAGCATTTTCTGTTACAGTAAATGGTGTATTTTCTATAGCTCTAGATTTTATGACATATCGGCGCATTACCCAAAGTGATATTCCAATTAATATAATATTAAGACCAAATAATAGTATTGCAAATTGAGTATAATAATAAACACCAAGAAGATGAGAAGAGAATGGTACAAGTCCAACAAATAAAAAAAATAATGCACTTAAATTCGATAAACGAATATCAATATTTTTAGCAAGGACAGAAGCAATATAATGGTGAGCACGCCAATAAGTAAAAAGAAGTGAAAAACTCAATAAATAACTTAAAAAAAGTGGAGCAATAGCAAGTACAGCATTAAAGAGTACTTGATTTGTTATTATTCCTAAATTTTCCGGTACTCGTATTTCAAAGACGAGAATAGTCATAACAATAGCAAAAATACTATCTGCTAATGCATCCAATCGTTCTTGTTTCATATACCTTATATTATATCATATAAAATATATTATTGTATTTTTTAATATCTGTTATAATACATTTATATTATGAAGATTACATCTGCAGTATTTGTTAGAGGTGTAACTAACGAAGAGGATATGATATATGATGATCTACCACAAGTAGCTTTTGTTGGACGTTCAAATGTTGGTAAATCTAGTATTATTAATTCTATTGTTAACAATAAAAAACTTGCCCGTTCTAGTTCGACAGCAGGTAGAACTCAAGAAATAAATTTTTTTCTTATTAATAATTTAATGTATCTTGTGGATTTACCTGGTTATGGTTATGCAAGAGGTTCATTTACTAATCGAGAAATTATATTTGAACGTATTAAATGGTATATTTTTAATCAAAATAAAAATTGTAATCAATGTAAAGTTGTATTTGTAGTAGATGGGAGGACGGGTATGACAGATTTAGATAAAGATATGTATAAGTTTTTAGTAGATAATAATAAAAAAATATTTATATTAATTAATAAAATAGATAAATTAAATTTAAGTGAAAAACAAAAATGTTTAAATTCTATAAAAGTTATTATAGGTGATAATAATATTATTCCTTATTCTGCTAAAATGCATACCAATAAAGATATGTTAATAAAAATTCTTTTTTTAAAGAATTAATTAATGTTGTATGTTAAAACAAAATATTTACATATTTTAAAAATTTTAATAAAATTTTTCTATTTTTTATAAATTGTATTATTGTATCTTGATTATTTTAATTTTTGAAGTTAACCCTGAAATAATTTCTACACGTGATAATGCAACATTAAAATATTTTGCGACTACTCGTATAATAGCTTTGTTTGCTTTTCCATCAATAGGAGGTTCTTTAATTGATACTTTATAAGTATCAATTTTTGTAAAGTCATCTAAAAGACTCAATGTATTATTGGTTATTCTTTCTATACTTTCATTTTTCGCCCTTGTTTTTACTTTTATAATTATTTTCATAGATATTATATAATCAATGATTGAATTATATATTGGTTTGAGATATAATAAAAGTACTTATTAATAATACAATAGAAATTATATATGGCTAAAAGAAGTACAAATCTAGGGATTAAACCTAAATCAATACACTCTCGTAAAACTAAAAAAAGACTTGCAATAAAGAAAATTATGCTTACAAATAAAGCTGCATTATATCGCGATTCCAATAAATATCTCTTAAAGTAGCAAAAAAAGAAACATAGGTATATAATTAAATTCTATATGATAAGAGAGCGAGCCCCATCTTTTAATAACAATCCACCTATACACATTGGCAATGAAGCTAAGGTGGTGCCTTTTGAAACAAAAATTGAACCAAAAAAGGATGTCAATAAAATTTATATTAAAAATGCTAAATTCATGGCAGAAAATGCTGGTATAGAAGGATTATCACAAGATGTATTTGAACTTTATGCAGAAAAACGTGAAAAGAATAGTGATAAAATGGGAGATCTACAGCTTTTTGCTAAGGTGCTTGAGGATCAAGGAAAGAAAGATGAATTAATTAAATTAAAGGCATTTTACAAAGAAAATTTTGTTTAAGCTCTCTTTCTAGAATAATCGTACCTGAGTTCGCCGTACTTTATGAGCCAAGATTTTATTTGGCATCTTATCTTTTGTCATACATTTATTATTTTGCGTCTAAATAAATAATTTTGCTAAACGGATATCTTCGAATGTTAGGCTGTGACCTGATTTTTCGAGGATGGTTTTGATTGGTGAGAGCTTCCCTACTTCTTCACCTTTAAGTTTAGCATTTGCTTTGTCAACAAGATCAATATCTTTTTGTTTAGGACGAATATGAGAGATATTTGTATTTGGATATAGTCCCATTATTTGTTCTATATGGTATATAATGGTGCTTTTTGTGAGTCCACGTTCTTTAGTAATTTGGGTTATATTTTTTCTTTGGTCTAGAAGTTCTTTAGTAATCATAATTGTTGATATCTTAATTGGAGATTCTTTTTTTTTATTTTTTTTATAGATATCACCACCCATATTTAAAATAAATATATGTTCAAGTTTCTCTTGTTCAGACTTTTTTAATTTATTAAACATGATTTCATTTTTGGCACTTTCTTTTTGAAGTTCTTGGTCAAATTTTATAACTTTCGGATCAACACGAAGCGCATTAGGATTAAACCCTATAAGGCGAATACCAGTAAGTGTACGTACTCGTGAAAGTGCGACATAACCCATACCATATGCAAAAGTATGCGATAAGTCGATTTCTGCATTATCTAAGGACATTCCTTGACTTTTATGTATAGTAATTGCCCACGCGAGTCGTAATGGTAATTGGTTAATAGATGCTTTAACCTTACCATTTTCTTCTATTTCCCATTTATCTTGGCTAATATAAATAGTTTTACCATTATAAAGTTTAACAACAGGAGTATTATCAGAGTCAAGAAATGCTATAACTTTACCTTGAGAACCATTAACATAACCTTTTTCAAAATTATTTTTAATACACATAATTTCAGCTCCAATTTTTAAATGTAATTCTTCACTGGCTAGACAGCTTTTCTTTAGTATTTCTACAAGTGGTTCAGGACCAGTAGATGTCATACGAAACACTTTTTCATCATTTACTATAGTAGCAAGTTCTGTATTATTTTCAATATCTACATTAGCATTATGGGTGTATAGTTTTGTTGGGTGTATTTTGTTAGGTAATTCGGCGTTAATCCTGCTTTCTAATTGTTGATAGTGAATAGTATTTATAGAATTATTACGAATAGCATTTAAAATAAAAGTAAGAGTCTCATCTTCTTGGCGATGTTGTTCTGTTAGGTAACATACAGCAGGATTCATGAGTTTCCATGCTTCACTATAAATAATCATATTTTTTAAATCAGGTTCATTTGAGTGATTAATAGGTGGTAGTTGAAAGAAATCACCAGAGAGTATAATTTGGAGTCCACCAAATGGTTTATCATTTCTTTTAAATTTGCGACAAACACGCTCTACAATATCGAGCCTGTGAGCATGAAGCATAGAGACTTCATCTATGATGAGGACTCTAGCTTTATCAAAACGTTTCCAGAGATATTGCTTGTCTTCTAACTGTTCCAAGTCATACTCGGATATCTCGTCTTTTATGCCTATACCTGCCCAGCCGTGAATAGTCATGCCATTCATATGCGTTGCAGCAATACCAGTTGAAGCAGTAACAGCCACAGGAATATTGTAGTCATTTAGATATGATATGTATTGATTTAGAAGATATGTTTTACCACTACCGGCAGATCCTGTGAGGTATACATTCACCCCTGTTTTCATAATAGTAAGTGCTTGTGCTTGAGTCATGACCTATTATAGCATTAGTATTTTCTGATGACTGCTTTCACAATGGCAGTGATAGTTAGATATGTGACTGGGTAAATATTCTTGAAATCTTTATTGGCAGGTTCAAGCCAGACTTTGTTTTCAGATTTACGGAAATATTTCATTGTGAATTCTCCATCGATGTCGGCAATGACGATGTCCCCATCTTTTGCTTTATTTGTCTTCTCAACTAACACCATATCACCATCAGTAATATGTGCATCTATCATAGAATCGCCATCGACTTCGAGCATGTATGTATTGTCTTTCTTTGCTACGAGATACTCATCAAGGTTTACAGTATCGCGAGACTCTTCGGCGACATCAGATGGGAAACCAGCTTTAACGAGCCCAAGAAGAGGAATAGCATTGAAAGATTCTTCTGGTATAAGTCTGCCTAGGTGATCTTTGGCAACTAAACCAGCTTCTATAAATTTATCTACGAGGCGAGCGACGGCATTCTTTGATTTGAAGTGGAAGAGCACCATCATCTCAGTATATGTAGGCATACGTTTTTCTCTATTGTAAAAAGATTGGAGTTTATTTTTGTATTCGTTTGTATTCATTTTATATTTTAGAATTGTGGTAATACAGCAAAAAATCTATTAAAAAAACTTTGTTGAGAATGCTGACGCATTTTCTTTTGAAGTATCTTGTGGTCACGAGCTTCCTTTCTATATTCTACACCTTGTAGAATTTTCATATCAATACGCTTGTTGATACTATGTAATTCCCTCTCTATTATTTTGATATATTGTTCTTTGTTCATATATTTTATTTGATTATATTGTTAACAATCGACTATACATACAGTATATGTGAACGCTCGTTCACTGTCAAATAAATAACTGTGGATAACTATTATTCATTACTTTAATTTTATGTCGTTGCATAATTTGCTATACTTTTATTATTATTTAGTCTTATATATTGCAACAAAATTATTTTTTTATCGTATAATAGATATACATGAAGAGATTTATACTTTCAATTTCAACTATAATTATATTTGGTATTTATGTAGTGTATGCAAAATCAATTGATATTTCAACACTTAATTTAAATAATCAGGAAATAGATACTTTAGACAATAAAGTATCTATTGGTATTCCTGCTTCAATTAAAGAACCACAAATTGATTCTGGTGTAGTTGTACAATCACCAGCTATTGTTCCTAAAAAAGTTAATAAAACTATTTGTGGATGGAAGTCTGTTGGTGGTAGTGATGATGAAGAAGATGTACCAAGAAGTAGATATGTTTGTACTACAACTCTTGTTTATGCTACTCCAGTAAAAAAAACTACTACAGTTGCAATACTTAAACCAGCTGTTACTACTACAACATCGACACCAGCTCCCAAGCTAATAGTAGCCACACCTCCACCAGTTATAAAACCAAAACCAACAAGTGGTTGGAATGATGGAGTATATACTGGTGACAGCGTTGATGCCTATTACGGCAATGTACAAGTTCGTGCCACTATATCTGGGGGTCGTCTTACTGATGTTATTTTTCTTGATTATCCACAAGACCGTAGTACTTCACTTCGTAAGAGTCAAAATGCTATGCCAATATTAAAATCAGAAGCTATATCTTCCCAGAAATCAAACGTAAATTCAGTTTCAGGTGCGACTTATACTAGTGAAGCTTTTAATCAATCATTGGCTTATGCTTTGTCACAAGCAAAAGTTTAATTTATGAAAGATACAAAAATAATAATGGGCATGCCCATAACCGTTGAAATAGTAGATGCTAATGTAAAAAGTGTAGCACTCGAAATGGTGTTTGATTATTTTAAATATGTTGATAATAAGTTCAGTACATATAAAGATGATAGTGAAATTATGAAAATAAATCGTGGCGAATTAAAAGAATTCGAATATAGTGACAACATGAAAGAAGTTTTGCGTTTATCTGAGGAAACAAGATTAGCTACAAACAACTTTTTTAATATTAAAAAACCAACTGGTACTTATGATCCATCGGGACTTGTAAAAGGATGGGCTATACAGAAGGCCTCTAACCTACTTCATGAAAATGGATATAATAATTTCTGCCTAGAAGTTGGAGGTGATATACAAACTAGTGGTACAAATAATGACGGTAATCCTTGGTCTATTGGAATTCGTAATCCATTTAATACAAGTGAAATAGTAAAAGTCGTAAACAATACAGATAAAGGTATTGCTACGTCGGGTAATTATATACGAGGTGATCATATATATAATCCCAACAATACTGACGCTACGCTAGAAGATATTGTAAGTTTTACTGTCATAGGTCCTGACATATATGAGGCAGACCGTTTTGCTACAGCAGCATATGCTATGGGACGAGATGGAATTTATTTTATTGAGAATATGCCTGGTTTTGAGGCTTATATGATAGATAAGAATGGTCGTGCTATTATGACTAATGGCTTCCTAGAATATACAAAATAATATGTTTAAAATAATTGATAATTTACTAAATAAAATAACAATGTATAGACTAGTGCTATACTTCCTAGTTTTTCTTTTACTAGTGTCTTTAGTTTTTAGTTTTATTGGAATACTTCCCTATAATCCATTAATGTTGTTATTATCAACAGTATTAATCCTCGCTGTATGTTGGGTAATGAATTATATATTTTCATATGTATTTAATGCTCCAACGAATATTGAGTCACTTTATATTACAGCATTTATATTAATATTTATTATCACACCACCTGAATCTTTTACTGATTTTAAATATTTAATGTTTATTTTTTGGACTGCACTTTGGGCGATGGCATCAAAATACATATTTGCAATTGGTAAGAAGCATATTTTTAACCCAGCTGCTTTTTCTGTGGCTATAACTGCCATTACTCTTGGTCAATCTGCTAGCTGGTGGGTTGGAACTGGGGTTATGTTGCCTTTTGTTCTTATTGGAGGATTTTTAATTACTCGGAAAATTAGAAGAGAAGATCTTGTTTATACATTTATAATTGTCTCATTACTTGTAAGTGTATTAATACACGCAAATGGATTTGCTGATATATGGAAATTTGCAAGTCAGGCAATCAAAAATTCTCCATTATTTTTCTTTGCATTCGTAATGCTTACGGAACCACTAACAACTCCACCAACTAAATCTTTGCGTATGGGTTATGGCGCACTTGTCGGTGCGGTATTTGACCCAATGATTCATTTTGGAATTGTATATTCAACGCCAGAACTTGCATTGCTATTAGGAAACGTTTATTCATATATTGTAAGTCCAAAAATTAAACTACTGCTAAGATTTAAAGAAAAAACACTTATTGCAAATGATACATATGATTTCTCTTTTACATCTGATAGAGATGAAGTTCCCTTCCGTCCTGGTCAATATCTTGAATGGACTCTTGAACATAATAATCCAGATAGTAGAGGCAATAGGCGCTACTTTACAATTGCCTCATCACCAATTGAGGAGGAAATCCATATAGGTATAAAATTTTATCCAAAACCTAGTAGTTTTAAAATAGCCCTATTTAACATGAAGCCAAATGATACGATAATGGCCTCTCAACTTTCTGGTGATTTCACAATGCCAAAAGATAAAAATAAAAAGTTATGCTTCATTGCTGGTGGTATCGGAGTAACTCCATTTGAAAGTATGATTAGTTATATGTTAAAACGTGATCAAAAAAGAGATATCGTTATGTTTTATTCTAATAAAACCCCTGATGACATTGCATATATTGATACATTTGAGAAAGCTAGAGCTGATATTGGTATAAAAACTGTTTATGCTATATCTGAAGTAAATTCAATACCGGTAGATTGGGCAGTAGCTCGTGGTTTTATAACTGCTGAAATGATTATTAAAGAAGTACCAGATTACCGAGATAGATTATTTTATATATCAGGGCCTCATGGAATGGTGACTGCATTTCAAGATACACTTTCAAAACTGAAAGTTGATAAATCTCAAATAAAAACAGATTTCTTTCCAGGATTTGCGTAAAATTATATAAAAGATTTTTTAATCTTCTTTGTAAATTGATACCACTTCCATTTAAAATTACACCAGAAATTACAGTAAGCTAGACCGTAAAAAGGATGATCAATTTCACTCTTTTCTAAACAATTCTTACAACATATAAAATGATCATGACACATAAGATTGCCACAATTCACATAATGCTCACTTTTATTTCCACATTTATTACATTTACCAATTATTTCATGTTTATCAATGTCGTCAAAATTCATAATTATCCTTCTATCAAAAACATAAAGTGAACCTTTGAAATTTTGTCCTGGGTATTTTTCCATATAGCTGACTATACCTCCATCGAGTTGGTAGACATCTTTAAAACCTTCACGAACTAGAAGTCCTGATGCTTTCTCACAACGAACACCACCAGTACAAACTGTGAGCACTGTCGTATCCTTTAAATTTTCTATTTTTTTAATATTATTTTTTAAATCACGAAAATTATTTAAATCTGGGAAAACTGTACCTTCAAACTTCCCTACTCGAAGTTCATAATCATTTCGCATATCTACTATGTGGAATTTTTTACCTTCCTTGTACCATTTATGTAAGTCTTCAGGCCTTAAATGATTACCAGTAATCTGATTTGGATCAATATCAGCTTCGTCTCCAAGATGTAGTGATACTATTTCTTTACGAGTTTTTACAGATAGGCGTGGGAAAGCTGTGCCATCAACAGTTCCCTTACTTATTTTCCAGTGAATGTCGGCAAATCGAGTATCAGCTTTCATGTGATCCATGTATTTCTTACAAGCACTTTCAGTACCCTCAAATGTGCCATTTATGCCTTCATAAGCGATAATCATACGCCCTTTCATATTTAGGCGCTTACAAAGCTCAAAATGAGCTTCTCTGAACAATTTAGGATCATCTATCTGGACATATTTGTAGAAAAGAAGGATTTTGTACGACTCTTTCATGGTTCTTAATATATCAAATTATTTAAGGATTTTTGATTGACAGAAAGTGATTATTGTGATATACTTAGAGTCAACTAAATCTTTAAGTTATGAATATCGTAGAAGTGCAAAGACCGGGTCTTTTAAAAGGAACTATGGTTAAGATGACCAAAGTTCATATTTTTAATGGAGAAAAAAGCAATGTAAAAGTTGGGAAAACTTATTATGGAGCATTAGGAGATGAACTCAAAACCCTTCGCAGTATGTCCATAGTAGACCCTGATGGTTGTTCAAGAAGAATAAACACATCATCAGTTAATAAAATCACAACCACAGCAGGAAGTGATTTTATAATTGAAACAGATACAAGTGTTTATCTTTTGCAAAGAATTTAAAATACCTTTAAAACAATTAACCCCTCCCCTAAAAAGGAGGTTTTTTTATTTTCTATATTTTCTTGTGCGCCATTTGTCGGCAATTTTTACTCGAGTAAGGGAGCGCTCAAGTTCAGAAGCAAAATGCTCGAAGTCTACAATTTCTTTATTTTCTGCTTGTTTCTTTAATTGTTCGGCTTTGATCTCTGCTTGCTTAATAACTTCATCAGTAATATCAGCTACATGTTCTGCAAAGTCTGCTAGTATAGCGACCTCTGTTTGACCACTAACTTGCTTAACTTCTACAAAGCCACCAGATACTGCCATAGGTATACTTTCACCAGAAACTTGAGCAACAACATCACCTGATGCGAGTCCGGCAATCATAGATACGTGCTCTGGAAGTACTGTAAGCTCGCCTTCAGTTGTAGGAAAAGTAACCTGATCTACTAGTTCCTCTAGTATCAACTTCTCTGGTGTGACTATTTTGAGTTTTAATAATTTAGACATAAGTAATTATAATGCACCCTTCATATAAAACTCGTTCTCTGGCTTATCATCATGTTTGCCATCAAGAATTTCGTGGAATGAACGGATAGTATCTACAAGTGGAACATAAGTTCCAGGTGTACCAGTAAATTGCTCAGCAACAAAGAATGGCTGTGAAAGGAATTTCTGAATCTTACGTGCACGTGCAACAAGTGCTCGGTCATCGTCTGAAAGTTCTTCCATACCCAAGATCGCAATGATATCTTGCAAATCCTTGTAACGTTGTAGAACACGCTGAACCTCACGAGCAACTTCATAGTGTTCTTTTCCTACAATGTGTGGATCAAGAATTGTAGATGATGAATCTAGTGGATCCACAGCTGGGTAGATACCTATTTCAGTGAGTGAACGGTTTAGAACCACAGTAGAGTCAAGGTGTGAAAATGTTGTGGCTGGTGCTGGGTCAGTAAGGTCATCGGCTGGCACGTAGACGGCCTGCACTGATGTGACTGAACCTTTCTCAGTAGATGTAATACGCTCTTGTAAATTTCCCATTTCTGTAGCTAGTGTTGGCTGGTAGCCTACAGCTGATGGAATACGACCGAGAAGCGCAGAGACTTCAGATCCGGCTTGAGTAAAACGGAAAATATTATCAATGAAGAAAAGCACATCTTTACCTTCTTGGTCACGGAAGTGCTCGGCCATAGTAAGACCAGATAGAGCAACACGAAGACGAGCACCTGGCGGTTCATTCATCTGTCCAAACACCATGGCCACTTTTGGAAGAACACCTGATTCTTTCATCTCATGGTAGAGGTCATTACCTTCACGTGTACGTTCACCAACACCAGCAAAAACTGAGTAGCCTCCGTGATTTGATGCGATATTATGGATGAGCTCTTGAATAACAACAGTCTTTCCAACGCCTGCACCCCCGAATAGACCAACCTTTCCTCCTTTAAGGACTGGACAGATGAGGTCGATAACTTTGATACCAGTTTCAAGGATTTCTACTTTTGTAGCTTGGGAAACATAAGAAGGGGCCTCGCGGTGTATAGAAGAGCGGACCTTAGTAGTAACTTCTGCACCATCATCAATAACATCGCCCAAGACGTTGAAGATACGGCCTAGAGTATCTGTACCGACTGGGACTGATATAGGTGCACCTGTATCAGTGACTTCCATACCACGAGCAAGACCATCTGTAGTATCCATTGCCACCGCACGCACTACTCCACCACCGACATGCTGTTCTACTTCAAGCACAACCATCTTATCTCCATTCATGACTGTGAGCGCATTGTAAATTGCTGGCAAGTTCTCTCCGAACTCAACATCTACGACCGGCCCAATAATTTTTTTGATTTTTCCT
>JAVHPX010000030.1:0-3033 GCA_036170795.1 Minisyncoccota bacterium | reverse complement strand
ATTTTGTAGTATTTTTTTCTTTATTTTGCTATATTAAGAAAATGTTATCAATCGGCACACCACGAACACAACACGACATTCTTTAGATAATAATATAACCTTTAAACAGATTCCTTTTGAGTTTAAAATAGAACTTCCTCCTCCACTTAAAACAGGAGTGGATTATGGGTTTAAACGGGATAAAAAGGTGTCTAGCGATTATGCTTAGACGGCGTCACCCTTGCTAATGAATTTGGAATGTTACGCAGGTAACGTTGAATGTGCACATTACCCGTGATACTTGCTTTTTACTATATTATATGGCAAAGTAATAATTATTATGGAAAATAAGAATATAAAAAATGTACATAAGGGTAATTTGATCATAATCTTTGGCCCTCCAGGGTCTGGAAAATCGACCCAATCAGTTTTACTTGAAGAAAAAATGGGGTATAAATATATTTCCTGGGGGAGAATTACTAGAAATATAATGAATGGGAAATTTGGTTCTGAAGACGACAAAAGAACTGTGTTAAGTAATATAAAGAATAATTTTTCTTATCCAGAAAAATATATTAAAAAAAATTTACTTCAAAATTTTACTCAAGAATTAGAAGTTGGTAATACCAATTTTGTCATTGATGGATTTCCAAAGAGAACGCAAGAAGCAAAAGAATGTATTGAAATTATTAAAGAGCTAGATTTACATTTGCAATGCGTAATTAATATTGCATGTATTGAGGCAACAATGTTAAAAAGAATCGAAAGTAGAAAATACTGCCAAGAATGTGGAAGATTTTTTAATGATATTTTAAGACCAAAAAATGAAGGAATATGCGATTTTGATCAAGGTAAACTAATAAGACGCATTGATGATGAGCCAAAAGTCGTCAAAGAAAGGATAAATGAATATTTAAATGATGTTACTCCAGCAATTCAATTATTGTCTAGTATGTCAGAATCATTTTTTTCTATCAATGGAGACCAAGATGAGTTGTTAATGTTTGCTGATATTATTACAAAACTTAAGGCTCATAAAAAAGATATATTTTCTCTATTTAAAAATGTTGGTCACGCACTTCTTCCGACCAAGTTTGGTTTTTTTGACATGTATATATATCAAAATATTATTAACTATGAAAGTCATGCTGTTTTGACATGTGGAGATGTAGTAAATAAACAAAGTGTTCCAGTAAGGATTCATTCTTCATGTATAACTGGAGATATCTTCCATTCAGAAAAATGTGATTGTGGTAGTCAACTTCAGCAAGCAATGTCTTTTATTCAAAAAAGGGGGCAAGGTATGATTCTTTATTTATTTCAAGAAGGTAGGGGAATTAATATGATTAATAAAGTTAGGGCCTATGATTTACAGCAAAAAGGTTTTGATACCATAGAAGCGAATGAATTTTTAGGAATACCTTCTGAAATGAGGTCTTACACAGTAGTCAAAGATATTTTAAAAGATTTTTGTGTTAAATCGATACGTTTAATTACGAACAATCCCGATAAAGTTTCTCAAGTTTTAGACCTTGGTATAAATATTGATGACACAATTTCACTTGAGTCTGATCATTTTGTATTTAACGAAGATTATTTAAAAACTAAAGTTGATCGCATGATGCATAATAAAAATTTAATTAATCAAAAAAGCTGTACTCACGCTCACTCGACAGGAGAACATCTCGAGATAGAAAAAAAATATTTGCTTACAAAATTAGAAGTAGATTCACTTGAAAAAAAATGTTTAGAAATATCATTACCACAAATATCTCATGTGTACGAGAAAAATCAAAATTTTGATAAAGATAATCTTTTTGAAAAAGATGATGCGAGATTACGTTTGCGTACTAAAATTGCAGATATGAATGATCAAGAAAAGAGTTTTGAATTTACCTATAAGAAAAGATTAACTACAGAAAATGGTATAAAAAAAGAAAGTGAGCTTACTTATAATTTTAATTCACCTCAATCTTCTGAAAACCTTTTAAATCTTTTTAAGATTATTGGTCTTAGCGAAAAAGATTCATACGAAAGAATGAGAAAAACGTTTCAGAATGATGAAATACAACTTACGATTGATGAATTTCCGTTTGGATATATTGTTGAACTTGAAGGGGATGAAGAAATGGTTATAAAATATGATAGCATGCTTAGTATGGATAATTTTGTGCCCTATGAATTAAGTTGCGACGATGTTTATTCTGAACTATGTAAAAAGAAAGGTATTGATGCTAAAACTAGTATTCTCTTTGACGATAAAGAGATGCCAAAACTTGAAAAATATATTAACACATGGAAGAAATAAAAAATCTTTTTATAAAACATTTTGGTTTTTACCCTGACATAATATCAACAACTGAACATGCTTATATTTCTCCACCGTCAAGAATTATAAGTAGTTTGACAGAACTTTCAAGATTTTCTAATAAAAAAGTACTTCGGATTGTAATGACTGATACTTTTGCAATTCCACCCGAAAGATGTGTTCGGCAGATTTGTCTTCCGCATTTATTAAATAAAAATATGTTTTTATTTGAATTTAATAGATCTCAGCAAGATTTTCTTAAAAAATTTAAAGAAGATAATGAAAATATTAGAAACATATTAAATAAAAAATCAATTTTTTCTTCAAAAGAACAGCTTAATTTCATTGATTTAATAAATTTGTATAACAAAGTATTTGAAAATACTAAAATTATTGATTCTGTTGATAGATATAATAATATTATTAAAGCATATGTTGATGATTTTGAATTAAACACTTTAAATAAGTGGTTAAAAGATATAAATTTATTTGGCATAGATTCTAGAAAAGTAAAGATTTTTTTAAAAGATGCTTTCAAAATTTTATGTAAAAATAATGCCACAGAAGTTAATTTATTTGGTAAATATCTTGAAACCAAAAAAAGATTAAAAATAAAAGACTCTAAAAACGTTATTCAAGTAATTAGTTGGGATAATTATTTAAAAGAATTATTTAATATGTCTGATTCTTTTTACATCTCAACTGAAATTATTTTATATGTATATAGTCACTGTGGAGGTTCCCAT